>NZ_QKNX01000002.1:0-337884 GCF_005239135.1 Natronomonas salsuginis | reverse complement strand
GGCGATGGCGAGCGAAACGGCCGTGTTGGCCTCCGACGTCGGCGGCGTCGCCGAACAGGTCGTCGACGGGGTAACCGGCCACTTGGTCCCGCCGGGCGACGTGGCGGCGCTTCGCGACGCGCTGGAACGTCTGTCGAGCAATTCGGATCGACTCCACCGGTTCGGGCGGGCCGGCTACGATCGGCTCCTCGAGCAGGAGTGGACCTGGGACGGTCACGCGAGACGACTTCGAGAACTCCATCTGGCGGCGATCGAATGACCGCAACCGACGCCTTCTCCATACTCGTGATCACCTCCCATCGTCCGGCGGAGGTGATACACTCGATCTCGGGGCTGGACGCGGAGACGAACGTCCTCTCGCTCGACGCCGACGCCGCGCCGCCGATCCGCGCGCTGGCGGCCCTCCGTCGGACGGACGCCGCGATCCGTCGGCATCGCCCCGATCTCGTTCTGCTCGATTGCTTCGAAACGATCGGCGCACCGGCGGTCTGGGTCGCGTCGCGACGCGAGGTGCCGATCGTCGTCCGACTCGTCGGCGACCACTGGCGAACGATCGAGGAGGAGCGACTCGCGCCGGCTCGAAAGCGTCGCGACGCCCCGGCGTACCTTCGACACCGCACCAGCCAGGCGTTGAATTGCTACATCTTCGACCGGGCAGACGGGTTCGTGACCGTCTCGACCGCGTTACGCGATGTCGTTACCGATCGAACCGGGTGTCAACACGAGCGTATCGGCGTCGTCCCAATCCCGATCACGACCGACGCGTTTCGAACCGGCTCGGCCGCGGCGGCGCGGGCGGCGTTCGGTATCGATACCGACCTCGTCCTGCTCACAGTGACGAACCTCACGTTCCGCGCCAAATACGACGGCGTTCGGACGATCCTCCCTGAGGTGTTGCCGCTGCTCCGTGCGGACGACGAGCTCTCCTACGTCGTTGCCGGCGGCGGCCAGTACCACGAGCGACTCGTGGCCGATCTCGACGATCGGATCGACGATCCGGCGATCCGTCGGCGCGTTCACGCTCTCGGCCACGTCGAGACCGTCGCGGATCTGTACGCCCTGGCGGACGTGTTCGCGTACGTCTCGGACCTCGACGGCTATCCGAACGTCGTCTTGGAGGCACAGACCGCCGGCCTCCCGGTCGTCGCGAACGACGCGTACGGGATGCGCGATCAGATCGCGGACGGCGATACCGGCTTTCTCGTCGATTCTGAATCCCCCGGTGCGTTGCGACGTCGGATCGAGCTGTTGCTCGAAAATCCCACCATGCGACGTCGGATCGGAGCGCGAGCGCGACTGCGGGCGCGTCGGGAGAACGATCCGGAAGCGATCAGTGACAGACTGGGGTCGTTTCTGTCTGCTTTCGTTCGTGACATCCGCTGAACGGTCAGTTTATACGCCGTTTCCCCTGGCGTTTCGGCGGGCGCCGTCGACGTGGATTTTCACCTCTCGCGGCGATCGCCGAGGACCCGGCCGTGCGGCTCACCAAAGCGGATATAGGCGCTTCCAGTGAGAAGGCGCTGAGGCGGCACTCACACGATCGAACGCGCGTACCGCTCATGTCGGCTATATTAAAGTATATATAACTACGTACTCCCGGTTCGAGCCGACTCCATGTACTGGGCCGTATCGTGCTACGGGGTTCGCGGCGACCTTCAACTGGGGGCTCTCGGAGCCGATTCCCTCTCGGTACGAAGCGAGACGCCGTGCGCTCACGGATCGCGGGCCGTCTTCCTCAGCGAAGGGGTGAGATTGGAGGCGTGAATCGCATTCGAATGCTCCGAAACCCGTCTTCGGTCATACGGGACGGTTCAACGGCGCTGCAGGGCGGTTCGAAAGCGCTGCTGGGTATCGTGATCGCGAAGGCTCGACATCTGCGACACGCCGCTCGCTACGGCGACGCCGCCCCCTCCCCGTACGAACTCGTCTGGGTCGATCCGGCCGACATCGAGTACTGCACCCTTCCGTCGCTGATGGGTCAGCTGAACCTCTCTCAGTACGGCACCCACGTCGTCGGCGGCGGCTGGGATCGACTCGTGAGATACGACGATGTCTGGTACACGCGAGCGTTCGACCCGCCGGTCATCGCACCGTTCGAGTCGCACGCGCTCTACCGATCGATGCGGGCTCACTTCGACGAGGGAGTCCCGTGGGAGGATACCGAATGGTACCACTGGGTCGATAAGCATCCCGGGACCGTCGGTCAGTATCCGACCGCCGAGTCGACGGTCGAACGGCTGGGGCGCGTCGACGAACTCTTCGAGTTCATCCGATCGAACGGCTACAAAACCCAGCGCGAACTGGAAAGTTACGGGAACATACCACTCAAACAGTCGACCTTTCCGCACCCCGAACACTACGAAATCGATGTCAACATCGGTCGGTCCGGGGAGCTGTTGTTTAATTTCAACGGCCGACACCGCCTCGCCATCGCGAAGATACTCGGCATCGATCGAGTCCCGGTTCGAATCTTCGCCCGTCACCGAGAGTGGCAGCGCAAACGGGTCGCCGCCGTCGAGACCCCAGAACGCGCGATTAGAGCCGAACATCCGGATCTCAAACACCTGCTGCCTCGATCGGTTCGGCCCCCGTCGACGGGTGACTAATTCGACGTCCATCGGCGTTCAGTAGGTCGGTATAAGCTCCATAACTATGCTGTGGCGGCGGTAACGTGGCATCCGTGATCTCACGTCGGAAGCTTTTGGGACTCTGTTCGCTTCCCCTCGTGGCACTTGCTGGCTGTAATCGAACTGATCCGGATCCGTCGCCCACGCCAGCGCCGGGCGACGAGACGCCGCAACCATCACGTGATGACTCTATCCTCGACGTCAGGGACTTCGGTGCGACGATCGACGGCCAAACAGATGACGCGCGGGCGATTCAGGCCGCGATCGACGCCGCCGAGGAGGGCGATACGGTTCACCTACCGGCGGGTACTGCGCTCGTTTCGGGCGCGAACAAAAAACAGGCCGGGACTGCCGCGATCGTCATCGATGGCAACACCCATCCCAACAATCTGACAATCAGGGGAGAAGGTGAAGAGAGCGTCATCAAAATGGACGGCGGCCACGTGAGCAACCACACCGTGATCGAGGTCGCGATCGGTCCCGGTATCGACGGCCTGGTGCTCGAGAACTTCAAAGTCGACGGGTCGAAATCCGACCAGACGCAGGACGCCGGGATGGGCGGTTGGAACTTCGATGTCGGCAAAGCGAACAGCAAGGAGATCACCGTGGACATCACGTTTTGCGACATCTGGTCCGTTAATGCGAACCAAAACGGGTTCCACACGGCGTTCGGCGGCTGTTCGCACGTCCGGTGTACCGCCCTCGATGCGGAGCTCCACGGGTTCGCGATCGACTCGTGGGGCGATGGTGAGTCCCGAAACATGGATCCGCCGATCGAAGTCCGCCAGTGTTATGCCAGCGGAAACGGCCTGTACGGGATCGACTGCTCCGGCGGGAAGATCATCGTCGAGGACTTCGTTTCGGAGAACAACGAGCAGGGGACGAAAACCACGGAGGAGATCGTCGAGACCACGTATCGTCGATGCCGCTTCAAGCACAACAACACGCTCGGTTACAACCGGCCGACGACCGAGTCCGTCGTCGGACAGCGCGCGCAAGTGCGTTTCGTCGACGTCATCGCCGAGGGGAACGGGCAGACCGGCTTCCGGTTCGGCTCCGACACCGACTACGAGGTCGACCGGATCGTTTCGCGTCGAAACAACAGCAGCAACCAGAACCCCGCGAACATCATGATACGGGACGACTCCTCCGTCGACGCGGGCCTCGTCCTCTCGTACGATGCCGTCCACGGGGAGGGGCTTCGATTCGGCAGCACGCAGCCGTCGACGATCGACACGTACGTTTACGCCGGGAACCCGGCGGGTGACCTCGCGATCGAGCGCGACGGGCTCGAGATCCTCAACCAGTACACGAGAGAGGAGTACTACCGTTTTCACACGCAAAACGCGATCGGTCTCGGTGACGCACGCACGCTGGCGAGAGAACAGTTCGACAGCATCGACCGAGCGATCCCGACCGCCAGCGATGTCGGCGCCGGTTCGGGCGACCGCTCCCGGTTCGAATGACCGGTGTGGCGACCGCACCGAAGCCGTCCTGACGATCGAAACGGATCGTCGGTCAGCCGCACTTACAGCGGTTTCGTCTCAGTGCGGGTTTCGTTCGACGTGTCGTTGACCGACAGTCGAACCTCGTCCACGTCGCCACGAACGTGCAGGTTGTGGGAGAAGCTCGCGGTTTCGCCGCTGACTCTGGTGCTATCGGCCGCGACCGTCGTTCCACCGTACCGCAGCTCCGTGACGACCGTATCGAGTTCGCCGTCGTCGTCGGAGACTGCCCACTGGATATTGAACCAGCTACGGGTCGAGTCGCTCCTATCGTTCACGTCGAACCGGTCGATACTGAGGCCGCGTTCCTCTACACCGTTCGCCGACGTTCGGAACGAGATCGTCCGTCCGTGCTCTTGGCTTCCGTCCGCGACGGCCCGGAACTCGTAGTCGGTTTTGGCTTCGAGACCGTCGAGTTCCGCCTCGAACTCACCGGTCGACCCCTTCGTCGTCGCCCCAGCGACGTTCCACGAATCGGAGCCGGTCGTCCGCCACTCGAAGTAACATGAAACGTCGTCGAGGGTACCGATCGCGATCAGTTCTCCGACCAGCGTCACGCCGTCCTCGGTCGCGGAGCGAGCCCGCTTCGACCCGACGATGACGCCGTTTTCGACCGTTACTTCGATGCTTTCGGTGACCGTGGCATCCCCGTCAACCACGCGGGCTTCGAGGGTGTGCGAACCGTCTCGAACCGTCGTCGTGTTCCAGGTATCGACGTACCTCGATCCCGACTCGTACGATGCCGACGACCACGTTCCGTCGTCGACTCTGTACTCGACGGTTGGCGACGCCTCGTTGGCGTGGGTAACGTCGATCGCGATCGAGACGGCACCGTCCGCGGTGGCACCATCGTCGGGCGTCTCCCACGAGAGAGACGGGGGGCGCGATACGTCGGAGAACGGTCCCGGTGCGGTCTCCCCGTCGATACCGACGCTTAGAACGTCCGTTTCGACCGCTTCCGTACCGAACGAGCCGAGACCGACCCAACCCTCCGAATGATCGCCGTCGGTCACTTCGATGTCCCAACCCGCTGGTTCCGCCTCTGTTACCTCCCAGACTTTGGCTCGAAGCGTCTCTCCTTCGGCTCTGAACCGCCGGTAGAAGAACGTGTTCTCGGCTGGCGTTCCGAAGCGACCCAGCGTCGTCAGGTCGCCGTCGGTGTACTTCCCGAGACGGAACGCGTTCTCTCTCGCCTCGGTCTCGATCCAGTAGCCGCCCTCCTGGCCGCCGTCAATCGAAGAGCGGAGGTGTACCCGTCCGTGAAACCCGAGCGCGTCGTCCTCGTTGAACTCCGGGACTCGGAACTTATCGAGCACCTCAACATCGGACGGTTCCCCCACGGCGTCCCACGAGATCGCGTATCGCGTCCGTTCCGACCCGTCGTGTTCGAACTCCAGCGCGTGCTCGCCTTCGTATCCGGATCCCGTTACGACACGCCAGTCACCGTCGGCGGCTTCCCAGCGGGGTGTCCACGATTCGAACGCCGTCTTTTCGTCCGGTTCCGTTGGTTCGCTCCACGACTCTTCTCCGTTTTCGCCTTCGGTTTCCTCTCGGTTGCCGTCCGTCCAGGCACCGACCTCGTCGGCGGTCGGAACGGTCGCCAGACTCCTCTTGTCGCGCTCGCCTTGGGTGCCAATCTTGAGGTTGCGTTGATTCTCTATGCTCCCGCCGTCGTTCTGCGAGTGGTAATACGCGCCGATGGCACTATCAAACGACGTTTCGGAATTCAGTCCGGCAGCGCCGTCGCCCGCCTGGTTCGAGTAGATGGTCCCACCACCGGCGTCCAGCGTGGCGTCGTCCAGGAGGTGTATCTGTCCGCGATCGTCGCCGTAGAAACCGGTGGCGATTAGCGCGCTCCCGTCGGGGATCTCGTAGCGGCCGTCGTCGTCGAGTCTGACGTTTCGGCCACACTCCTCGAAGACCACGTCGTCGAACACGACGTGTACGCCGTTCCCGCCGCCGGTGTTCTGGAAGGCGTGTGAGGGGCTTGATGTGATTTGGACGCGGTGATACTCCATCTTGATCGCGCCTCTCGAGACTTTCGTCCCACCGCCGTTGACGCTTTCTCCGATCACGCTGTCTTCGATGATCCCCTTCCCGCCGGACATGTCGACAGCGTATCGACCGCCGTTTTCGGCGTTCTCGTAGGAGTGAATTCGCCGGAGCGTGGCGGGTGGGTCGTTGTGTCCCGAGCTGTCGGTGTGGACGGCGATCCCGTGACCGTGGCATCCGTGGACTGTGACTCGCTCGGCGGTGACCCCGCCGTATTGGATTATCATCCCGTTGGACGCGCAGTCTCTGATCTCGACGTCTTCGACCCGCATGTCGCCGGTCCCGCTCGCGTCGGTCGATCGGTATTCGACTGCGGTCCCGCTCACGCTCGGGTGCTCGCTTTTGTTCCCGTCGAACACCATGTTCCGAAGCAGCACCTCGTTCCCCCTCGGGCGGAGGTGTCGGATCATTCGGTAGGTGTCGGACTGTCCGCCTTGCATCTTCAACACCGTCTCCGGCCCGTCGCCTTCGATGGTGAGCGGACTGGCGTGGTCGTCACCGTCGTAGACGATGATCCCCTCACCAGCGTGTCGATCGAGCACGTACGTCCCGGCCGGAACGTACACGGTGTCCCCATCGCTCGCGTCGTCGATCGCGCGCTGGATCGCCGCCGTATCGTCCGCGCTTCCGTCGCCTCTCGCCCCGTAATCTCGGACGTTTAGGATCGTCATAACGCCCCCTCGCTGAAGTCCGTCCAGTAGGTGTTTTCACCGTCTCCGGGATCCCCCCCCGCGCTGTAGGCGGTCCCGGTCACGAAGAGCGCCGCTGTTGCGGTGGCTCCCAGTGTGAGGTACTTTCGGCGATTAATCAGTTCTTTCGCGCTCCCTGTGCCCGATTTTGCCTCCGAGGGCTCATCGCTGTCGGGGCCGCTAGGACCTGCCTGCCTGTGTGCCATGCGGTTGGTAATCTGGAGCTAACCGGAATAAGTATTTTGATTCTTACATATTGTCTTTTTGATGAATTCCCTCGATAGTTACCTAAATAATACTGACTGTACGGATGAAGAACCGTTTCGAACGATCCGTGATCGTGTCTCGGAAAGCACCGGATACCGTCGGTCCGCAGTCGGTATTCCCCAGTTATTCGGAGCGGTCCGTTATATCACAACAGGGCTCGCGGTTACTCCGGAGGCGGCGTCTCCGACCCGTTGATTCGGTAGATGTCGAACTCCCCGTTGTCGTACACGCGCGCGACCGATCGATCGTACTCCAAGCGTTCGAAGTCGTCCCCGGTGAAGCGCCACTGGTCCCTGTAGTCGGGGAACTTCGCCGGGTAGGTGACTCGACCCAGCCGGGTCAAAAGCAGGTACCGATCGTCGGCGTAGCTCTCACCAAGCGTGTCGTAGGTGGTGTAATTGAAGTGATCCGGCGGTCGCGTATCGCTCCGCCTGATCATCTGTGATTCCCCTTCCACCCCGTGCAGCGCGTGGTCGAACCGATACTGACGGATCCCGAACTCCTCGATGAGGAAGTCGTCGTTCCGGTGCTCGAAGAACCACTCCATACCGTCCAGTTCCATCTGCGTCGTCTGTTGATTCGTCTCGGCGGTGAGCGGGGACGTGAACATGCCGACAACCGTGAGGCTGACCACGATCAGCAACACGACCGAGAACGCCACCGTCGTGGCCGTCCGCCACGCGGGCGCGTCTTTCGATTGCCACGCGACGTACCAGAATGCGCCCGCGAGCGGCGCGGCGAACAGCTCGCCGAAGCCCAACGGACGACCGAAGCCGACGATGAAATCGTTGGTCAAAAAGAGGACGCCGATCCCCGCGAACAGCACCACCGTACAGCCGAAGGCAAACGCGAACACGCCGGGTGCTTCTCCGCTTCGTATCCACAGCGTGATCACGATCGCGACGAATATCGTCGCCAGGCCGAACAGTATCACCTCGCTACCGTACTGGAAGACCGCGATACGGAGGATATCGCTCAGCTCCGCACCGGTTCGGTTCACCGTCTCGGCCGTGCTGGCGAGCTCGGAGCCCCCCGAATCCGGATTCAAGAAATCCGTCGTGACCGTCCGGAACCGAATGATGATCCCTGCGTTGTCGAGATACCATCCGCCGAAGACGAGAAGCGAAAACGACGCCGCGTGGGTCGGGCCCAAGTGATCCGTCTCGAACGCCGGGATGCGTTTGACCGCGGCGTACACCACCAACGCGATGGACACGAACATCGCCGTCAGCGGGTGGAACAACACCACCCCGACGATCGCGAACAGCAGCATCACGCGGAGCGACATCACCTGCGCCCGTTGCTCTTTGAAGAGGAGATACACGACAAACGGGACCATGAGAAGGCTCAGCCCGTACGGTACCGACGTCACGTGAGCCGCCCCAGCCACTGGAAACAACGCGAACGGAAGGGCGAACGTGACGACCCTTCGGTTCGAAAAGAGCTGCGTGACGAGGAAATACATCGACCCGACGAGCAGGAGCGTAAAGACGACCGACAAGAGGTTGATGAGCGCGATCGGCTCGACGCCCGTGGCTCCGGCCAACGACGCCACCAGGATGTGCATCGGCGGATAGATGTTCCCCTCAATGCCGTATACGCCGAGATCGCTAACGAGCCCGATGTGTGTGAGTACGTCCGCGCGTCCGTACACCGGGTAGCCACGTATGTACGGCAGAAGCAACAGCGTGAGTATGCCAACGAGGCTGAACGCGATGCCGAATACACGTCCTCCGCCGTCGCCTCTCGACCCGACGCTCTGCAGAACCAACAGCTGTCCGACGAAGATCGCGCCGACTACCGATATCCAAAACTGGATCGGATAGCTCGCATAGATCTCCACCTCGTACCCTGACGCCGGCGGCGTCACGTACACGGTCGCCGCTATCGATATCAAAAATCCAACCCCGATCAGTGCGAGTGCGTGCATCCCTCGCGTCGGTGTCTCGTCTGTCATTCCTCCCAACTCCGTAGACCGCGGCGGGGCGGCGATTCGGTTCTCCCCCGTCTACGTTCTCACCCCATATCGGTGTAGTAATGGCGGGCTTAACCCACGTTTCTGGGCCGAACGGTGACCGAATTTCGCCGCGAATCCCGATCCCGCGAGCGCGGGTCTCCACTGCCACGTCACGCACACGCAGTCCGGTGAATGAGACGATTCCTTCGGTGACGTTCGACCGATTACGACGTTCATAACAAGGCGTATCGCCGGTCTTTTCGGAACGATGACCGCCGAACTGCGGAACGGATTCCTGCTATCCATGTCCGCGTGGATGTTCGTTGGACTGGTTGGCCTCTTCGTGTTGGGGCACTTCTCCATTGAGACGTACTTCACGGTCTCGTTTATCGGCCTCGTCGCGATGATGCAGCTGTACGCTCCCACGACCGAGCGGCCGACGTGGTGGCAGGGCCTCATGTGGGTCGAGGCCGCCTGTTTTCTCGTCTTCGGCTACATCGTGTACCTCCGAATCGTCACGTTCTGAGGGCGTTAGGAACGCGCGATGCGGAGACGCCGCGGGACTCACGACGCCGTCACCGATGCGGTCACGTCGATCCACGCGTGCGTCGATCGGTAGGCGTTCTCGGCAGTCGGATCCTCTAGGGGCGTCTCCGCGTACAGCAGGTAGGTCACCCGAAGGTCCTCGCCCTCGAGGGTCGGCTCGATCACGTGTTCGCGCTCAACGGAGTCGCCGCTATCGACTGAAACCTCGAACGTATCGAGGACGACGCGCTCCGTGATCGCCCGATCGTCAGCCGCCGCATCGATCCGCTGCAGTTGCACGACGACCGTGTACGTGATCGATTCGCGTTCGTGGTTCGCGATCCCGACCACGAACGCCGCTGAATCCCCGCTCGTCACCTCGACGGGATATCCGTCAGCTACCGCGCCTTCGGTCTCTGCGCCCCCCGAGAGGAGATAGAACTCGGTGTACCGTTCGCCGTTTTCGTTCGTCGCGGCCGTGACCCCAATGGTCGCCGCCGCGACGACGATCCCGACGACGATAGCCGCGTTGAGCGCGGTTTCACGCCTCTGCCGTGGGACGACGAGAAACGCCTTCGTGCGATCCATCGCCCCGAAGGGATCGATCCCGAAGGGGTCGCTCGCCAATCGGCGTCGCCCCCATGCGAGCACCGCCAGCGCGACCGTGATCGCGCCCACGAAGCTGACCATCGCCGCCCCGTCGATCCGAAGCGTCGCGTAGTGGAGCGCGTACCCGACGAGCGGGACGATTATGGCGCTCAATCCGATCGACATGACGAGCCGTTCGGCGATCGTGATCTGCCGCGCTCGGCCGGATTCGATCGCCGTTCGCTCGGGGAGGAGCACCGAGACAAGCGCGTATCCGGGTGCGAACAGGACGAACACGATCCCCAGACTGACCCGTACGAACGGAGCGACGAGCACCGGCGCGGAGGAGATCCCAACGATCGCGATCGAAACGATCGATATCGCCAAGAGATCGAACGAAACTGCCGTACGGGTACTCGATTCCGATGCTGACATATCGCGCCTTTCGAGAGACGCTATGATAGCTAAGCGACGCCTAACGCCGGGTTCGGAACTCCGCGGCGCGTAACTTCGGCGTCGGGAGTCGGTGTTCGGTGCGGTCGAATCGCACCCGCTGCCCCCCGTCCATCGTCCACTCGGCGCTCTCCACAGCGTCGGTCGTGAGTGCCGCCCCGATCGTCGCGGGATCGGTGTCGCTCGATTCGAACCGCAGCACCGGTCGTTCGATCGCTTCGCCGAACCGGGGGTAGTACCAGCCGTCTTCGAGATCGATCGTCGCGCCGCTGAGCGCGTGAATCCAAATCGTCCGTTCGCCCGGTATCCGTAGCGACACGCCGTCGTCCTCAATGGCGGGGACGACGTCGGGGTGGAGGTGGAGGCGGCCTCGCGCCCGGGACGCGCCGTCGCCGCGGACTGTGTCGTCGATGACCCACCAGTCGTCCCCCGCGTAGATCGCGCGGTGGTGCGCGTACGGCGACTCGCCGAGCGGATTCGCCTCGTAGCGCCCCTCGAACAGCGACACCTCACCCGAGCGAACGCTCGCGGTCGGTCGTGGGCGCGGCCCCATCAAGTACTTCCCGCCGATCGCGATCGGCTCCGACGTTCCCACCTGTACCGTGTTGTGCCCCCGAACGCCGCGGGCGTATTCGCGCCGAGGTCCGGCAACGTAGTCGAACGTTCCGGTGTCGGTGACGACTGGGTGATCGCCGATCCACAGGAGGACCCCGAGCGTGTCGCTGTGGGAGTGCCCGGGGAGGTGCCGCGGACCGACCGGACCGCCGTCGACGAGCATCGACCCGATCTCCGTCCGGAGCCACTCGTATCCCGAAATCGTCGGCGGAACGTCGCGAACCGTTCGGGGGACCTCGTCGCGGGACTCGACCCGGCCGACGCCGACGCGGTCGGCGTACCGGAGGCAGGCGTCCAGCGGGAGCGCCTCCCCGTAGACGGCGTCGTTCAACAGCGGAATCCGCCCGTCCGGCGGCCGGAGCCGTTCGAGAAAGCCGGTGGCCACCGTCGCCACGGACGCGATCCCCGGCGGTACCGGTCGCCCCGTCCGTTCGAGGAGGTCCTGTGCGGTCAGAAACCGGGTGAGGACCAGGGCGTGATACATCGGACTCCGCTCGAAGTGGCAGCCGTCGTCGAGGAACTGCCGTTCGGCCGCCGAGTCGAGTATCGACAGCCCCGTCTCGATCCAGTCGGTGTCGTGCGCCTCGAAGGCGAGTCCCGCCACGAGCAGCGCGGCCCCGTTCTCGATCAGATGGTTGCCGCCGACGTCCCGCTCGACGTGGTTCCGCAGGAAACACGCGTTCTTATATGTCTCGCGCCGAAGCGCGGCGTCGGCGTCCGGGTCGACCCACGCCGGGTCCGCTCGTCGCCAGGCGAGATACCGGAGCCAGCGTTGGATCCGCAGCGAGACCGACCACGGGGTCCACAGCCGCCGGAGGTAGTTCTGGCCGCCCACGTCGACCGTGTCGATCCACGCGTCGATCCACGTGTCGAAGGCGTTTCGAACGTCGTTGTCGGACGCCGTCGGTTCGACCCCGAGCGCGACGTCCGCCAACGGCTCGAACGCGTACAGCTTCGATCGCCACAGCGGCGATCGATCCTCGAATCGATCGTCCTGCCAATCGATCGGCTCGCCGCGTTCGAGCCGAACGGTTTGGTTCATCAACACCACTCGCCCATCGGCGACGGCACACGCGCGGTCTCTCCGCCGCCGTCGGTCGTCGTCGTCCAGACTGTCGCGAAGGACGGCGGTGTTGTCCGCGATCGCGTCGGTCGACGCCACCGGATCCGACGGCACCCGACGATCGTAGCGCCGATCGAAGTCGATCGGCAGCCGGGGCAGGAGCTGTTCGCGGGCGTTTCTGAGACCGATGCCGGCGATCTGTTGCGGCCGCATCCGCCCGAGCGTGTGCGCGCCGAGGTACAGCGTCCTCGCTGCGGGAACCTCCCGAACGACCCGGCTACGCCGACTCATGGTCCCCGACGAGTGTGCGCAGTTCGTCGCTCAGCCGACGCGCGATGGCCGTCCGGTCGTAGTGCTCGACGACGTGTTCGCGACTCCGGACCGCGAGCTCGTTTCGACGCCCGCGATCCGCGAGCAGTTCGTCGAACCGGTCGGCGAGCGCTTCGGGGTCGCCCTCGGCGTGGACACCGACATCCGACTCGGTGACGAACCGGCGGATCTCGCCACGCCCCGTGACGACGGTCGGAAGCCCGCAGGCCATGTACTCGTACACCTTCGTCGGCATCGCGTACGCCAGCGTTTCGGTCTCCTCGAGCGGTGCGACACCGATCGTCGCGTCCCCGAGGATCTCGGGGACCTCGTCGCGCGAGACGAGTCCGGTGAACTCGACTCGGTCCCCGACCCCGAGGTCGTCGACCAGCCGGCGGAGCTTCGATTCCACGTCACCGCTCCCGACGAGCCGAAACACGGCGGGCTCGGAGACGTGTCGCATCGCCTCGACACAGGCTTCGAGGTTCTGAGCGGTCCCCAGGTTGCCGGTGTAGACGATCGTCGGCGGCGAGTCGGTCGACGGCTCACGACCATCGTCCTCGGTCGTCGACCCGCCACCGAAACCGTTCGAGGCGAGTCCGTCGGTCACCAATCGGCTTGCGGCCTCGATCCCGCTTTCGGCGGCCACCGCGGTCGCCGGCCGGAACCGTTCCGTGTCGACCCCGTTCGGCACGATGACCGTCTTCAGTTCGAGTCCCTCACCGTACCGCCTGGCAACGGCTCGTCCAAGGGTTTCTGTGGTCACGGTGAGCCGATCCGCGCGGTGCAACACCAGCCGCTGGAATCGGCGGCTGGCTCGCTCGACCGCGCTTCCCGATTCGAGGTACCCGAGCGAGATCGACGCGTCGATCCACAGATCCCTGATGTCGACGATCCAGGGCGTGCCGAGCGCAGACGCGACGAGCCCGGGCGCGCCGGTTGAGATCGGCGGTGTGGAGGTGATCACGATGTCGTAGTTCCGAACGTTCCAGAGGAGCCAGACCATGGCGTGGATCCCGAAGATCAGGTAGTAGGGGAGCCGCTTTGCCATCCCCGGATTTTCGGAGGTCGGCTGCCACGTCCACAGCCGGTGTACGGTGACGCCGTCGACGTCCTCGGTCCGCGAGCGCCGCCAGCTCCGGTCGAACGCCCCCGGCGGATAGCTCGGCGGCGGCGCGAGGACGGTCACGGCCCAGTCGTCCCTCTGGATGTTGGTCGCGGTGTCGTGGATACGGGACGCGTTCCCGCCCGTTTCCGGCGGGAACATCTGTGAGACGAACACCACGCGGCGGTTCGTCGCGGTCACGCCTGCTGTCCTCCCGCCCCTCGGTCGGCTGCCGGTCCGGTCGGGTTCACGACGCGACCACTCGGCACCTCGACGTTCGTCGTACGCATTGGTCGGGCTTGGTCGCTGTCGTACTTACTTACGAACCGGCTAACTCCGGCTCGATCGCTTCGAGGCGAACCATCAGGTGGTGACGCGTCTGATCCACCTGGCGAGGCCGTGCGTGACGTGGCCGCCCGTGGAGGCGAGAAAATGCGTGGCGAACGTCGGTTCGAACGGGTACGAGACGAGCGCAGTCGCGAAGAACCGGCGGGCGCGATCGTACCGTCCGGCCATGAGTGCCGCGTTCCCGGCTCGATAGGCGGCCCAACCGCGCATTTTGCGCCGAAACAGCCGCCCGTACGACGCCGCGAGCGAATCGAACCGGTCGACGAACAGTTCGTAGGCGCGAAGCTTCTTTTCGATGTCGTCGCTCAGGCGGTCGTGCGACGTGAACTCGTACACCGTCAGCGGCTCCGGGAGCCGTTTGAACTCGGTTCGACGCGAGAGATTGATATACCACTCGAGGTCGGCCCACGCCGGAAACGCCTCGTCGAGCGGGACGTCGTTGGCAACATCCGTCCGGACCATGACGACAGACATCGTCCCGACGACGTTGCGGCAGAGCAACGCCTTCGTCATGTCCCCCTCGATCGGCGGTGGGATCTCGATCACGCGGCCCTCGGGTCGGATCGCCTCGATGCCGGTGTAGACCACGCCGACGTCCGAACCGGCCGTCTCGAAGGCCTCGACATGCCGGTCGATCTTCCCGGGAACCCATCGGTCGTCGTCGTCGAGGAAGGCGACGTACTCGCCCGTTGCGGCCTCGATCCCTGTATTTCTGGCCGCGTTCGCGCCGCGGTTTTCGTCGTGGCGAATGTACTGAAACTCGGTCAACGACGAGACATCGAGCGCTGCGATCGCTGCTCGCGTGTCCGTCTCGGAGTGATCGTCGACGACGATGAGTTCGATCGCCTCGTAGCGCTGTTCGAACACGCTCTCGACCGCGTCGCGGAGATACGACGGTCTGTTGTACGTGGTGATCACGACGCTCACGAGCGGCGACCGTGACGACTCGTCGGTCGCGTTTCGGTCGATCTCGTGTTCGGTTCGATACGTCGCGGCTGATCCGTTCGTCCTGGGATGTGTCGTCTCGGATGACATCGCGTTCAGGCCCCGTTGTACCAGACATCGACGTGCGTGTTCGGCTCGTAGGACTTGCCGATGATGTCGATCCGTCCATCGCCGTCCACGTCGACGGCCTTCGCTTCGTGTGTTGGGATCCCCGAAGCGACGACGGTCTCCTCGAAGCGGCCCTCGCCGAGGTTGCGAAAGACGAAGTGTTTCGCCTCGTCGTCGTGGCGGTCGAGGCCCATCTCGGCGACGTATATGTCGAGTCGTCCGGTGTCGTCGAAATCGGCGAGCTGTACCGAGTGCGGACAGTGGAGGTCGTCGCGGAGGATGTGGGCCGTCCACTCAGGGGGATCGAACCAGCCGACCCGCCCCATCCGGTCGCCGAGCTCCGGGAGGTCGCCCTCGGTGAACACCACCTCGAAGTCGCCGTCGTCGTCGATATCCCCGACGGCAACCCGGGTCCACTCCCAGCCGACGGCGATGTCCTCGCGCCGCCAGCCGTCGGTCAGCGCTCGGTCGCCGTTCGATCGTGCGTCCGGACCGCCATCTGGTTCCCCCGTCCGTTCGATTTCGACGGACGATCGCTGTCCCCCGTCCGTCGTCGCGGTCGATTCGGCGGCAGCCGCCACCGCCTCGTCGCACCGGTAGACGCCCGTCCCCGCGATGAGTTCGTTCCGCCCATCGCCGTCGATATCGACGATCTCGAGCCCCTCGACGTGTCTCCCCCGGTCGATCACGTGAAGACACTCGCTCGGCCACGGCGACTGGTACGGATCGTCGGGTACGTCGTAGTAGAACACGACCTCGCTCCGCTGGGAGGCACCGACCACCTCCGGTTCGCCGTCGTTGTCGACGTCGCCGAACGCGAGGTCGTGGTACTTTTCGAACTCGCCGCCGATCAGGTGCTCCGTCCACGGCTCGCGCGGATCGGCCGGCTGTTCGAACCAGTAGATGTCGCGGTCGCCGAGAGCCTGTCCGACGAGGAGGTCGAGCCGTCCGTTCCCGGAGATATCGCCGAGCGCGTTCCCATTCACGTTGAGATCCGACCGCGAGGAGATGACGTGTCGCTCCCAGCCGGGGTTCTCGTACCAGAACAGATCGTTCTCGAGCTGCCGGAACAACCGCCCGAACAGCGGGACGCCCTCGACGCCGAGTATCGGGAGCGTTTCGCTGCCCGCACCGCCGACGATGAGATCCGGTCGACCGTTGTCGGTGAGATCGATCGGCTGACAGACGAAGAGCCGACCACAGGGTGGCAACGAGTCGATATGCTCGTGTTCGAACTTCATCTCGTTGAAGCGATGCGAGCGATCGTGGTTAGTATACTGTTGCTAACCGCCATCGCCCCCGACAGGCCGTGATCGATCGGGTAGGCGTTCGAACCTGTCGGTGGGCTCATCCCCGGAGTCCGTTCGATATCATCCGAATGATGCGTTCGATTCCCCAGTCGAACTGCCGCTCCAACACGAGCGCGACCGCGAGATACACCACCGTCCCCGCCGGAACGAGGAACGCGAACTCGACGAGCGGTGACAGATCGACGAGTCCGCGCGCGTACCAGAGGCTCCCGAACATCGTGGCGGCGGCGACGAACGGGTAGAGGTATTCGCGGTAGATCTGCATCGAACGGCCCTCGACGACCTTCGCCGAGAGATACACGTCGAGCGGCAACATCGGGAAGATGTAGACGCCGACGACGACCACCGCGGTCCCCTCGATGCCCCATCGGGCCGTCGCCGGCCAGATCAAGATCGCGATGCAGATCACCCGCAAGAGTCCGAGCTTTGCGACGTAATCGGGATGATTGAGCGCCTTCCAGAGCGATCCGAAGTTTCGCGTGATCGCGTGTAACAGCCCGTATATGGCGAGCAGTTGCATCGTCAGGATCATCGGCGTCCACTGCTCGCCGAGGATCGCGGGGACGAAACTCGGGGCGACGAGTGCGATTCCGAAGGTTAACGGAAACGCGACGAACGCGGTGAGACGCGTCGACTGCAAGAGCGCGTCCCTGAGTGCGTCCATATCGCTCTGGATCCGCGAATACGCCGGGAACGTGACCTTCGAGATGATACCGGACACCTCCGCGGCGGGAAGGTCCGCCAGCCGGTAGGCGTACTGGTAAAATCCAAGCGCCGTGGCGGAAAGATACCAGCCGACGAACACGTCGTCGCCCTGGCTGTAGAGGTAGCCCATGATCGACGCGCCGGTGATCCACTTGCCGTAGTGGATGAGCTCTCTGGCCATCTCGGGGTTGAACGACGGCCACGGTCGGTACTCGTGGAGGACGTACGAGAGAACGAGTCGGACCGCGGGCTGGCTCATCGTCGCGAACACGAGCGCCCACACGGTCGGGGAGTACAGCGCGTAGCCGACGCCAACGACGAGCTGTGAGATCGCACCCGCCGCGTTGTATATGAAGTCCTTGTGAAACGAGAGGTCCTTCTGAAAGTACACCACTGCTGGGTTACGGAGACCGTAGAGGACCGGAACGAGCGCGAGGACGCGGACGACGTTCGTCGCTCCCGGTTCGCTGAAGAACGCCGCGATGAACGGCGCCGAGAGGAACACGACCCCGAACGCCAACACGCCCCGCGCGATCTCGAGACACCACGTGGTGTTGAGATACCCGTCGACGTTCGTCTCCTTCTGTTGGATGAGCGCGGCATTGAGACCGATGTCGGTGAACCGTTCGGTCGCCGCGAGCGTCAACAGCGCGACGCCCATCAACCCGAAGTCGCGCGGCGCGAGCAACCGAGCGAGAATGACCAACATTAGCATCTGTGACAGCCGAAGCGACATCTTCGTCGCCGACACCCAGATGCCGCTTTTGACCGTCCGCTGCAGCACGGATCCGGTCGGAACCAGTCGCGCGACGAGTCGCTCCAGCCGGTCTCTCATCTCCGAACCACTGTGCACTGTCGGCGGTGTTCGTCGAATCGTACGCCGCTCATTGACGGGTCTCGGCATGAGGTGACGATTGTTATTCTGGACGTAACGTCGGGCGTTCACCGATCCGCGATTCCGTACCGTCCGATAAGCGGTCCATACTTACCATCCGATTCGCCGTGCGTTCTCACATGTCCGCACACGTCTCGGCGCTTCTCGGGCACGTACACACGCTCTACAGCCTCGACCCCACTGCCCCCACTGAGGACCGATGAGCCGGGCCGACGATCTCACCGTGCTCCTCATGGACGGCGAGCGCTATCCGGAGAACCCTTACATGTCGCTGTCGACAGGCGCGCTTCGGGAGCTGGGTGCGGACGTCAGAACGCCCGAACTGCCGCTGTTGTTCCCGCTGACTCGGACCGCGCTCGCGCATCGCGACGCCGACGTGATGCAACTCGATTGGGTCTATGACTACTACATCATCAGCCCGACCGGGGACGAACTGATCGATCGAGCTGCCACGGTACTGCGCGCCGTGACGATGCTCGTCGATCTCGTCATCGTCTCTTTGCTCCCGGTCGCCGTCGTCTGGACGGTTCACAACGAACGGCACCACGAGGGGAAGTATCGACGGATCGAGCGGGTCGTCAACGAACTCCTCTTTTCGGTCGCCGACGCCGTGACGGTCAAATGCCACGCCGCGATCGAGACGATCGCGTCGACGTACTCGTTCGCGGATCCGGCAGACGTTTCGGTCGTTCCGGACGGGAACTTCATCGCCGCGTACGAAAACGAGGCCTCGGAGGAGATAGCCAGAGAGGAGCTCTCAATCCCCGAGGACGCGTTCGTCTGTCTCTTCTTCGGGTTGGTCCGCGAGTACAAGGGCATCCCCGAGCTCATCGAGGCGTTCGTCGAGCTCGACGCGCCCGACACGGAGCTGTGGATCGTCGGTAACCCGCACACGGACGAGCTACGGCGGGAACTCGAGACGCTCTCGTACGGCATCGGCGGCGTCGAGACGGTCTTCGAGTTCGTCCCCGACGATCGGATACAGCACTACATGAACGCAGCCGACGTCCTCGCGTTACCGTACCGGAACATCCTCAACTCCGGATCGGCACACCTCGGCCTCTCCTACGGGATACCGGTCGTCGCACCGACGATCGGCTGTCTCCCCGAGACGCTGCCGGGGGAGAACTTCCTGTACGATCCGGACGACCCAGACGGGCTCGCGAGAGCGCTCCGTCGCGCTCGGGAGCATCCCGATCTCGAAGCCATCGGTCGATCGAACCACGAACACGCCGTCGAACAGGATTGGGAGACTGCGGCCGCGCGGTTGACCGGCGTCTATCGCCTCGCACTCGACCGCTCGGGCTCAGGCCCGATCTTCGAACGCGCATGAGATCGTCCCCCGCGCTCGGCGTTGGCGACGATAAGCCATCCATTACCAAGAGTCTCCTGGGCCGACGTGACCCAATGATATCGGAGTCTCTCCCGGCGACCGCACGCTCGTCATCGCCCCGATCGGCGATCCAGCTTCACTCTCTCAGGACGGCCACCGAACCGCTCCCCGAGACGATCCGTCGCGTCGCTGCCGCGGGGTACGAGGGCGTCGAATTCGCCGGTCGGTTCCTCGAAACCGATCCGCACACCGTTCGATCAGCCCTCGATGAGACGGGGATCGCCCCGGTCGCCGCCCACGTCGGTCTGGGGCGGATCGAGGAGAACCCCGAAGCGATCGTCGATCGGTGTCGGACCGCGGGTTGTCGTCGGGTCGTCGTCCCCCACGCCGGCTCGGGACACTTCCGAACGACGGGGCGGACGGACGCGCTCGCGGACCGGCTCACGACGCTCGTCGAGCGCTTCGAGATGGACAATATCGAGTTCACGTACCACAACGCCCGACACTCCTTTTCACCGCCACTCGATCGGTTCGTCCCGTCCGCGGTGACCGCCGTGCCACTTCCGATGGACGGCTGGCATCGAACGGCGACCGCGCTCGGGCGACTCCTCGTCTCCGGTGACGATATCTCGGATCGAACCGGCTTCGGACGGCTCCTCGAACGGACCTCGCCCGGACTCACGTTCGAGATCGACGTGGGATGGGTCGTCGCCGCCGGGTACGATCCGACGTCGGTGTTCGAACTGCTCGGCGACCGATTGGTGTCCGTCCACGTCTCCGACGTCGCGATCGCGCGGCGCTTCCCGAGAACCTATCGTTCGACCTCGCCGGGCGAGGGCATCGTCGATCTCTCGGGAGCGGTCGCGGCCGCACGCGAAACGGACGCCGAGTGGTTGGTCTTCGAGGACGACACGGCGGCCGATCCAGCGGGTACGATCCAGCGCGGAATCGATCTCCTCGGTAGCGAGGTTCCGGTCGAGGAGCGTCCTCGATCACGCTGACCCGTCTCGGACGATCGAGCGGTGGATCCACACGACGATACCCCGGAGCCCCGGGCAACCGTCGTAGATCCACAGCGCCCCGCCGAGGGCGACCGACCCGAGTTGTAACACGACGATCGGCGTGATCTCCAGTGCGAGGAGCTGCGTCGTGTACTCGAACAAAAGCGTCCCGACGCCGCCGAGGAACGACTCGTGCGCCATGTCGGTGATTGGATCCCCGAACGGCCACAGGACGGGGTCGAGATACAGCCGCCCCCTCGAGAGCGAGGCCGGGATCACATCCCCGACGAGGTGGAGGAGATACCCCACGCCGAACCCGACGCCGACCCGCCCGGCGCTGGCCCGCCTCGTCACCACGTAGCCGAGCAACGAGACGGCGGTTGCGACGAACACCGAGTGTGCGATCCCCCATCCGGTTTCGAACAGCCCGTACTGCCACGCCAGCGGCTTGTCGACGAGGTCGGGAAAGAGCGATCCGAACGCGAGTAGCACGGTCGGGCGGTGTTCCGGCGGAGCCCGGTGGCGGACGTGCATGTACAGCGAGAGAAAGATGTACGCGAAGAGGACGTGCTCCCAGGGCCACATTCGTGTCCGAAGCTGTCGTGATCGGCCGATAGTTATGATGGTGCTATCCGTCCGCGGACCGCTCCGGATCTCAAGGTTCCAGCCACGGCGACGCTCTCCGCTGTCCGTGACCGACGCTCAGCGGGGTCGCCCGCTGAAATCCGGAACGTCCCGACGGAGCAGTTCGATGCCGTCCTGCGCCGGATCGATCCGTTCGGTCGCGACGTAGATATCGGCGTCGCCGTCGACCGCCACGTCCCGAATCCCACCGCTGAATCGGTACCGTCGGCTTCCGTCTCTCACGACGCCCTCGGCGCTGCTCCCGGAGATCCGGGCACTCGCGCCCTCGCTCGCTCTACGCTCGGGTTTGAGCTCGCCGTCCACGGTGAGTTCGTATCTCGACACCGCCTCTGTCCCCTGAATCAGGACGTGGTGTTCCGTCTCCCCGGCCGTGGGCCGTGCTGTGGTTCGTCCCGCGATGCCGACGAGCGCTGCGAGCGTCGCGGCCCCGTTTCGAACGTACCGCCTGCGCGGTAAGCTGAACGTATCGTCGCTCTCTCCCGTCGTTCGCTCCGGATCGGGCGCGTCCGTACTTGTCTCCTGTGTCCGCCTGTGTGCCATGCGGTCGGTAATCTGCACCTAATTGGGATAAGTGTTTTGTTTATTACATGTTTCGCGATACGTGACTGTCCCGATATGTTATGTGTAGGCCGGTAATCGCGTCTTACCGATCGGGAACAGCGGCTCTTTTGCCCCGTCCGACTCCTACGGAGGACGATCGAACGGCCGGGTTGCGGTTTTCAGTCCCGCGTTTAGTCGGCTGCCAGTTCCCCCTCTGTCGCGTCCGTCTCGGTTTCTCTCGGTGCGTTCAGTGCGCCTGCCTCGTACATCGCCTCGAGCGGATTGTCGTCGATCTCGAGTGGGAGATGAACTCGTCCACGCTGACGGGCCGATTGCCAACTCGCGAACACGAGTTCGGTCCCCCGAAGCACGGACTGACCGGATATGGTCGGCTCTTCGCCCGACGAGAGCGACGAGACGAGGTGTTCGATCGCCCGCTCGTAGTGCGTCGGGGGGTCCTCGAATCGCTCGATCGTCACCGGGAGCACACCCGCGAGTTTCTTTGCCGTCGCCGTAACGATGCCCGGCGAGTAGCTGTACACCGTCTCGTTGGCCGTGTCGATAGATTTCCACCCTCCGTCGGTTCGCATCCGCAGCGGCGGTCCACCGTCGGGTTGGATCTCGATTTCGCCCTCGGTACCGACGAGTCTGCAGTACGCGTCCACCAGCGTCGGCCCCTCTTCGGCGGTCGAGGCGAACCCCATCGTCCCGTCACCGTACCGCCACTGTGAGATCGCTCGCGTCTCGTTGATCGCCCCGAACCACCGGTTCTCGCGCGCGTAATCGATCCCGGCGAGAACCCACTCGACCCGCTCGCCGTCGGTGAACAGATCGCAGAGATCGAACAGGTGAGACCCGGCGTCGAAGAGGTTCACTTCGGACCACTCGAGCCGCCGTAGCTCCCCGATCTCCCCGGCTGCGAGCAGTTCCTTCGCGCGTACCACCGGCATCGCGAACCGACGCTGGTGGTCGATGGTCAACTGGACGCTCTCGGCCTCACAGATCGCCACCATCCGCCGACAGTCCGCCCACGTGGTGGCCATCGGCTTCTCACAGTGAACGGCCTCGACGCCCGGTGCTCGCGCACAGTCGATAACCAACTCCGCGTGGATCGCCGGCGGAACGCAGACGCTGACGATGTCGGGCTCTACCGCCGCCAACATCTCCTCGTGGTCCTCGTACACCTCCTCAATATCGTGGTGTTCGGCGAAGGCCTCCGCGTTCTCCCGGACGATGTCCGCACACGCGACGAGCGAACACGATTCGAGGCGCTCGTACCCCTTCGCGTGGCGGTACGCCATCGCGTACCCATCGCGGCCGCGTGTCTCCGGATTCGCCCCGGTTCCCACTATCGCAACACGATATGTCATCGGGTCAACTACACCGACGCGGTTAAATAGTATATATCGGCTAATCGCCGGTTCGGGCGCTCATCGTCGGTTTCTACGCCTGCTGAACGAGTCTCCATCAGAAAAGGCCCCCCGAAGCGCGCCCGCAGGTGCTGGCACACAGGCTGACAGGCGAGTACGGAGGTGCCGTCTTGATATCTCGTGCCAACGATGATAAATGTACTGTACAGCCCAGTGGATCGCCCGTCGTTTCAACATTGCAGTCCGTTCCGTGGCGAGCCGTCGGACGCTCACTCCGGAATCGCTGGCGTCGGTGCGTCGGAATGGGCGGCGTACCGCCGGTGGACGAGGCTCACGACGACGATCCCGATCAGAACGACCGTTCCGACGTAGATCGGGCGCACGAGTTGGGTTCCGAGGAGGCTTGCGAGGGCGTACACGAACAGCCCCACGATGGCGACGACGAGATACACCCGGTGCCAGGAGACGTCGTTCGTCTCCGTATCGAAGTACGCGACGAGCCCGTCGACGCGATCGGTCGGACTGACGAGCCCTGATTCCGGATCGAAGGTGACCACGCCGGAGTCCTCCAGTTTCGGGACGTGCGTTTGGTACAACGACACGTAGGTTCGTTTTCGCTGCTGTGCCGAAAGCTCCTCGGGAGAGCGATCGTTCTCGATGGCCGCTAGCTCCGTCGCCAACTCGCCGAGTTCGATCCCGTCGGTGCCCTGCAGACGCCGTAAGAGCAGGCGCCGTCGACCGTTGCTCAACAGATCGAACGCCGTGTCCTGGGGAAGTTTCGTTGATTCTGTGTCCATCGTTTTCGAGAGTAGCCCGATCGTGCGTGGTGCCGACTGTACGTTCTCCGGACAGCCGCTTTGTTAGGTGTCGACTACCTCACGAGTCCTCAGAACACGGTCCCCGCCGAGATCCCCCCGATCGCTCTCGCTCTCCGTTTCAGCGATGTCTCCGCAGAATGGTCTTCCTACTCGAAGTTCTGTGTTCCCGATCGGACGGCAATCTCCCCTGTTCCGTGTACGGTCACGCGCCGACCGGCAAAGGGAAACGACACGGTGGTCGCGGCATCCGACCCCGACCGAATGGCCGCGTTCAGCGCGTCCGGATCGATGGTGCTGTACAGCGGTTCGATCTTGGTCGGTTCTCGCTCGACGACCGCGGAAACGGCTTCGATGACCGCCGTCGAGGGATCCGTCGAGGACCACTCGTACTGTGCGCGAACGACATTCGTCTCATCGGTGGCCGTGATGAGATCACGTTCCGGCATGGATGGTGTCTTGAATTCGTCGCTCATTGACTACCTCCACGTTATTGCCATATCGTATAACTCTTATGAGAATCACTACGCAGTTGCTTGAGGGCTATTTCACGCCTTCTGAGGTGAAATAAGCGACGCGTGGACGCGGTATCGAGTTTCGCCCGCTCATGGCACCGATTGGATGGTTTCGTCGAGCAGTTCATCCGGCCCGAAGCGCGTCTGCCCCCTCGACGAAAACGCGCTCGATCGTCGGGATCGGGTGCGGGTCGACGACGATCACGTCGGCTCTCGCACCGGGTTCGAGTCGGCCGCGATCCGTCAGTCCGACCGCGGTGGCCGGAGCGGCGGTCACACGTCGGACGCGATCAACCAGCGACTCGCCCGTCTCGACGAACGGTGCCGCGAGCAGCGACGGAGGATGATAATCGCTGCACAGAACGTCAACCGCACCGTGATCGATCGCGGTTCGAACGCCCAGATTTCCCCACAGACTGTGTCCGCGGACCAGATTCGGCGCTCCCATCACCGTCGTGAGCCCGCGCTCTGTGGCCCGTCTCGCCGCGGCGAGCGTTATCGGATACTCGCTCAGTTCGACGCCGAGGTCCGCCATGGCGTCGACGCGCGGCGGCGTCTCGTCGTCGTGAGAGGCCAACGGAATCCCCCGCGAGTGCGCGAGCTCTGCTACGCGCTCGAGTTGGCTCCTGAGAACCGTTTGCGACGCCGTGCGCCGCTTCATCGCGAACGTCTCGATCTCCTCGGTCGAACAGTTCCGGTTCGCCGTGTAGTGTCGTTCGAAGCCAGCCTCGTCGAACTGTCCATCGCCGGGTGCGTGGTGCATCACCGAGACGAGATCGACAGCAACGTCGTCGATCAATCGCTCGACGGCGGAGACGCTCTCAGTCGTGAGTTCACAGCGTGCGTGGACGCGTTGGTCCCCGAGCGTGTACTCGGCGCTCGAAATTTCCTGACAGAGCTCCGTGGCGCCCTCCGGGCTCCGGGTCTCGGTCGGATCGTCCTCGAAGGCGATCGCGTGGAACTTCGTCGTCACGCCGTTGCACAGATTGAGTCGATCGGTCGTGACCAGCGCCGTTGCGGTGTCCACCCGTGCCTCCGCCCGCGGATGATACTGCTGTTCGATGTCGTCACCGTGTAGGTCGACCAAGCCCGGCATCACGACGCGCCCCTCGACGTCGATCGTCGTCGTCGCCGACACGTCCGACGCCCTCGACGCCGTCTCGACGGTTTCGATTCGCGACCCGGAGATGACGACGCACCCGCCCTCGATGACGCGGTCGGGCGTGACGACACGCCCGTTTTTGAGCAGAATTCGCTCCGTCGTGGCCATCACGACTCTGCCTCCGCGAACGCGTGGCCCACCGCTGTTTCGTCGCACGATCGCGAGAACATACGCTGTATACCGACGAGAGCGACTTTGTTATACGAGTGGTAAATCGCCGCCCGACGCCGGCCACTGACCCTGAATCCGGCCGTGATTCTCAGTCGGTAGGGATGGCCACGCTCCGCCGACCGACGCAATCACTATTACCCGTCCGCCCGCCCGTCCGGCAGCCATGGACGGTCTCCCGCGCCCCGGAATCACCGCCGAGCGGACGTTTCGCGTCGAGCGTCGCCACACGACACACCTATTCGGCACACAGAAGCATCCCCCCGGCTTGCCCGCCGCAGCCGACGCTGACGACGGGGATTCGATGCGGGTGCTCGGCACGCCACAACTGCTCGCCGAAGTCGAGTTTCTGGGCCGCGAATCGCTGCGTGGGACGCTCCCCGACGGCACCGGTGTCGCCGGAACGAGCGCGGAGGTTCGACACCGTCGAGCCGTCTCGGTCGACCGTTCCGTGCTCGTTCGAACGGAACTGACCGACGTGACGGACCGGACGCTCACGATCGAGGGGACGCTGTCTCTCGTCGACTCGGACCAACTTGTCGGCGAGGTGGTGAACACGCTTCGGGTGGTCGAGCGCGAGGCGTTCCTCGACCGGATCGATGCCGAAGACCCCTGACGCCGCACGTGCGAACGTGCCGGCTCACCAGCCGTCCCGTCGTCCCGCGACTCTCAGCGTGTCCGCAAACACGTGGATCGACGGGACGACCGTCTCGATCGCGCCGCGGTTGAACTCCCTGAACAGCGCGCGGAGCTCCTCGATCGCGTCCTCGTCCAGTCCGCGCGAAGCTAACACGTCCGCCCCGAGCTGCGGCACGTACGGAAGCGACCCGACGTATTCCTCGACGACTCGGCGAGCAGCAGCACGACCGTCGTCGAACGTCTCGTCCCGGAGCGCCGGCTCGATATCTGTCCAGGCCCGCGAGAGATACTCGGGCCACTGCGCCAGACATCGGTGGACGCTGGGGAGCCCCTCGTCGATGCCGTGAAACGCCCGGATCGACTCGATCGTTCCGGCGAGGTCGGTCGGCGGATCGTCGAACGCCGCAAGCGTCGGCGGTGCTCCCCGGTCCCGGTCGAGCGCCGGCGGCAACGGTTCGGTCGCGCTCGACGCGTCCATCGTCGCCGTTCCGACCGGCTGCTCGGAGAGCGATCGGTCGACGAGTTCGAACAACACCGCGAGCCGCGGTGCGACCACGTCGAACGTCGCGAGCTGTCGGCGGAGTTCCGCGTATTCGGCCGGCGAGACGTCGATCTCCTCTCGACCGTACGCCGGGAGGTCGCGTTCTGACTCGACGGCACCCAACACGGCGTCGCGATACTCGATCGAGACGCGGCCGAACGCTCGCGTCTGAAACGCCGGCTTCACCTGCCCCCACATGTGGCGGACGAACTCGGGATGGTTCGCCATCGTCGTCCGGAATATCCAGTTGACGATCGGCGCTCGAAACGTGTGCTTGACGTCGTCGTAGAGCCCGCGCTTCCACCCGGTCGCCTCGTGCTCGTACAGCTGTTTGCTCGTGTCCATTCTCCGATGAGAGACGGGAACAGCGCAAAAAGCTGCTGCTGGGGTGTACGCGGCTTTCCGCGCCGCACTCTACTCGACGCTCGGCGTCGCAGTCACCGATAGCGACCGGGTCCGGGGACCGTCGCACTCGATCAGCAAAACCGACTGCCACGTTCCCAACGCCAGTTTCCCGTCGCGTATCGGGACGCAGACGCTGCGACCGAACAGCGATGACCGGAGATGTGAATCGGCGTTGCCGTCGAGCGCGTCGTGTTTCCAGCCGTCCGAGGCGGACAGCTCGGCGACGAACGCCTCGATGTCGTCCACTAGGTGCGGTTCGGCTTCGTTGATCGAGAGCGCCGCCGTCGTGTGTTCGACGAACACCGTACAGAGTCCGTGATCGACGGCCGGAAGTTCGGCTTCGACTCGCTCGGTCACGTCGACGACGTCGATCCGGTGCTCGGTGGATACGTTCATGGGGTGTCGTAGGTTCCGGTTCGACTAAGTGCTAGCTCACGGTATCGGGCGCGTGTCTGCCGGCAAACTCCACATCACGGACGACGTCCATACTGAATCCGGCAAGGATCCGTCTCCGACCGGACACCTATCCGTGCTCGACGCCTACCCGAAGTATGCATCAGTTCGTCGACGGCGAGTGGGTAAGCGAGTACGAAGCCACCGACGAGGACGGCTCGTTTCAGCGACAGCCGACGTCGTTCCGCGACCGAGTCGATCCCGACGAGGCCGAAGCCGGTCGGTATCACCTCTACGTGAGCTACGCGTGTCCGTGGGCCCACCGGACGCTCATCGCTCGGAAACTGCTCGGGTTGGAGGAGGTCATCTCAGTCGACGTCGTCGACCCGTTTCGCGCCGAGGGCGGCTGGCAGTTCACGCCCGACAAGGACGGCTGTACGGTCGATTCGGTCAACGGCGTCGACTACCTCCGGGAGGCCTACGTCGAGGTCGACCCGAACTACACCGGTCGGGTGACGGTCCCGGTGCTGTGGGACACGGTCGAGGACACGATCGTCAACAACGAATCGCGGGAGGTGATGCGGGACCTGACGACGGCCTTCGCCGAGTTGGGCAACGGCGTGGATCTCGCCCCCGAAGAACTTCGTGAGGAAATCGACGAGACGCTCGATCGGATCTACGAGCCGATCAACAACGGGGTCTACCGGACCGGGTTCGCCGACACGCAAGCGGCGTACGACGAGGCCGTCACCGAGCTGTTCGACGCCCTCGATCACTGGGATTCGGTGCTCGAATCCCAACGGTATCTCGTCGGCGATCGTCTCACCGAGGCGGACATCGCGATGTACACGACCCTCGTGCGGTTCGACGAGGTGTATCACACGCACTTCATGTGCAACCGCACGCTCATCCGCGAGTTCGACACCCTCTGGCCGTATCTGCGGGACCTCTACACGACGCCGGGGTTCGGCGAGACAACGAACATGGCACACATCAAGGAACACTACTACACAACCCACCCTGACGTGAGTCCGAAGCGCATCGTTCCGATAGGTCCGGGTCCGGACTTCGAGGCCCCACACGACCGCGACGAACTGCCCGGACAGCCGCCGGTCCGATAGGTGAACCGCGCGTCCGTCGGTTCTCACCGCTTCGATCCGAAACGGCGACAAAAATTATATACTGTCGTGGTATAGTGTGACATGGATATGCCTGACACGAAGCGTGGACGCGAACGAAAGGGTCGGATGAAGCAAGCACAGCGCCGGCAGTACGAGATCGAGCAGGCGATCGAAGCGCGCGACCGCGAACTCGACTTCGACGAACTGTACGAAGACGTCGAGATCGAGCTCGACACTTAACGGCGCTTCTGGGCCGTCTCGCGCGGCTTGATCGACGTCCACCCCGTCCGAACGGGATACTTGCGATTTTAGTTCCAAGACGATGAGGCGTACGTATGCCAGAAGCGACGCTAGCGGAACTCTTCGAACGGAACGCTCGTCACGCCGAATCCATCCCCGAGGACTATTTCGATGCCGTTCAGTCCGGACAGATGCCGGCGGTGGTCTCCGTCTGTTGCTCGGATTCGCGCGTTTCACAGGAGGGGATGTGGGACGTCGACGAACCGGGCTGGCTCTTCACCGCCGGCAACATCGGCAATCAGGTCCGCGACCGCTACGACGGACGCGAGGTCGTCAGCGGGGACGTTCTCTACCCCATTCGGTTCACCGACACGAGGCTGGCAGCCGTCGTGGGACACACCGGCTGTGGGGCCGTCACCGCCACGCTCGAACGGGTTCGATCGGACGAGCAGACGCTGCTTCCCGAGGGAATCGAAAAGCGCGTCGAGACGCTCCGTCCGATCGTCGAGGCCGGCCTCGACGACGATCGGATCAGCGACGACGAGACGGCGGGGGTGATCGATCAGCTCGTCGAGTACAACGTCGACAGACAGGTCGAGTTCCTTCGAGCGGCGGACTCGATCCCCGACTCCACGACCGTCGTCGGCTTCGTCTACGACTTCCAGGGCGTCTACGGGGACGCGCTCGGTCGGTGTTATCTCGTCAACTACGACGGCGAGACGTCCGCCGAGGCGCTTCGCACCGTCGTTCCGGATCGATTCGAATCTCACGTCGATCGGCTCGTGGCCTAACCCGTTGGGCTCGCGAGCCGAGGATCCGTTCTCTTCTGTCGCTTCCGCGTTCGACGACCGCGGCGCTCCGGACGTAAAATAAAGTGGTCGAAAGCGATACGAGTCGTCGGCCTTACAGGCGGGTCAGGTTCGTCGCGCGGGGGCCCTTGTCGGCCTCCTCGATATCGAACTCGACTTCCTGTCCTTCTTCGAGGTCCGGGCCGCCGACATCCTCCATGTGGAAGAAGACGTCCTCGTCCGCGTCCTCAGTGTCAATAAAGCCGTATCCGCCAGTGTCGTTGAAGAAATCAACCGTTCCGGTTGCCATCTTGTAATCACAACGTAGCTGCACATATAACCCTTCCGGGATCTGATCGGGCAACTCGCGGGTCAGACAGTGGCGCGAGCGTACGAATCGCACACATCCAAGCACTAATTGGTTGAGCCGCCGAAGTGCTCGTATGACGCTGAACGAACTTCCCGATCTCGATCCCGCCGCCGGCACCGTCGAAACCGCCGAACTCGTCGTCGAGGACGACGTTCTCGTGAAACTGTTCGCCCTCGGCCCCGGCGGAACCTTCGACCCGCACGTCCACGACGACTGTGAGAACGTCTTTCACCTGTTGACGGGCGAGATCGTCGTCACGCAGGACGACGTCAAGGAGACCGTCCGTGCGCCCGCGGTGGTTCACAACCCCCGTGGGGTCGAACACGGCGCAAAAAACGAGAGTGAGAATCTGGCGCTCTTGACCGCCAGTCTCTGTCCGTTGCCCTGATCGCTCGCGCTACTCTTCGGTTTCCTCACGCCGCGCCAATCCGGCCAGGTGCGGCGCTTCCTCGACGATCACCGCTTCGGCTCCGAGACGTGCGGCGCTCTCGCTCCCCGGTAGACAGAAGACCGGGGCACCGTCGGCGATTCCGGCCGTCGCCCGCGTGCCGACGACGCGCGTGCCGATCTCATCTCGCGAGAGGCTCCGGAACAGTTCGCCGAATCCCGGCAGGCGCTTGTCGAACAGCGGCGTTACGGCTTCGACGGTCACGTCGTCAGGGGTGACGCCGGTCCCGCCGGTCGTGACGACGCAGTCGGTGTCGCCTCTGTTGACAAGGCGATCGACGATGCTCTGTACCGTGTCGAAGTCGTCGTTGATCAGTTCTCGAACCGTGACCGCGTGTCCGGCGTCCGCGATCGCGGAGGCGATGGCGTCGCCCGCGGCATCCTCGTCGATCCCGCGGCTCGACGAGACCGTCACGATCGCGACGCCGAGTTCGTCGACGTCGTGGTGGTGGTGGCCGTGGTGTTCGTTGTCGTGTTCGTCTTCACCGCTTCCGTGACGGCCATCCGGCTCTGCGGTCTCGGTTCCGTCGTCAGCTATTTCGTCCGCGCTCGTCGGATCGTCCATACCGATACCACGACCAGCCGTGGGAAAAACGACCGGTTCGATGCGCGCCACCCGCGATCGCCCGGGCTCCAGTCTGCTCGCCCGTCAACTCCGACGGCAGACTTCGCTAGTGTTTTGCACCCTCGGACCGCACTCGCACGCATGCAGGCGATATACTACGAAGAGCATGGCTCGTCGGACGTCCTCCAGTATGGCGACTTCCCCGACCCCGAAATCGGGGCCGAGGAGGTACTCGTCGAGATCAAAGCTGGCGGACTAAATCACCTCGACGTCTGGACCCGAAAGGGCATGCCGAGCCCCGAGGAGATGCCGCACATCCCCGGCAGCGACGGTGCCGGCGTCGTCAGCGAGGTCGGCGATCGGGTCACTCGCTTCGAACCCGGCGACCGCGTCGTCGTCGATCCGGGGCTGTACTGCGGTTCGTGTGAGTTCTGCCGGTCGGGCGAACAGTCGCTGTGCGTCGACTACAAGATCACGGGTGAGCACGTCCGTGGCGTCCACAGCGAACTCGCGGCGGTTCACGAGGACAACCTCCTCGACCTCCCCGAGGGTACCGACTTCGTGAGGGCCGCGGCCGCCCCGCTCGCCTTCCAGACCGCCTGGCGAATGTTACGCACGCGGGTTGGGATCGACCAATCGGACACCGTCCTCGTGTTGGGCGCCTCCGGCGGCGTTGGCCACGCATGCGTCCAGATCGCCGCCAACGAGGGCTGTGAAGTGTTCGCCACGGCGTCCTCCGAGGAGAAACTCGATCACGCGCGGGCGTGCGGAGCCGACCACCTGATCAACTACGAAGAGGACTCGTTCGCCGACGAGATCAAGGAGCTAACCGACGGCCGCGGCGTCGACGTCGTCGTCGACCACATCGGCGCGGCCACGTGGGACGATTCGTTGAGCGCGGCCGCTCACGGCGGATCCGTCGTCACCTGCGGGGCGACCTCCGGTGTTTCCCCCGAGACGAACATCCCGAAAGTGTTCTGGAAACAGCTCGACATCCTCGGCTCGACGATGGGGACGCCGGGCGAGATGGACGACGTGATGGCGAAGGTGTTCGACGGCACGTTTGAGCCGCACGTCCGGGACGTGCTCCCGATGAGCGAGATCCAACAGGCCCACGAGATGCTCGAATCCCGCGACGGGTTCGGCTCCGTCGTGGTCGTCCCCGACGAGGACTACGATCCGAGCGACTACGAGTGATGTCCGCCGGTCGAGTGCCGCGAAGCGGTGTTCGGGGCCCATGAGCGAGGATCGAGACGACGGCGACCCGTCACCTACCGATCGAGACGCCAACGATGCGCTGATCACGCACCCGGATGCCGTCGATCGGAAGTTCGACTGGCGCGGCTGGGCGCTCGTCGGGGCGATCTTCGTCGCGTTCGTCGCGGTTCCGGGGATAATATACCTGTACCCACACGCCCCGTCGATCGTCGGCCTCTCGTTTTGGGACACGTATCTCGTGTTACCGATGATTCCCGCCGTCATCCTCGGCCTGCTCGCGGTGTGGGCAACGACTCGTCCCTGATCGATGGGCCGGTCGAACGGACGTGCGCCGGACAGCGCTTGGTTCCGTCCTCAAGCGGCTGTCGACGCGTTCGAGCACAACGGCACCTACGCCGCTGGCTCGGAGTGGTCCGTCCCTTCGACGGGCGAGGGTGCGATGATACCGGAGGTTCGAGCGTACTGCCGAAGCCTGGACCGCGGAATCCCCGCCCGACGAGCGGCCTCGACCTCGGTCAACTGCCCAGTTATGTACCGGAGCACGGCGTCTCGAATTTCTTTATCATCCATCGTCTCCGTTGATGTCTACTCGTGAATCAAATGTAAATCTTTCTTCGGATCTGTTGCCCGAACGTCTCAAAAAGTGCAAAAATAGTATCGCTATTCTATCCGGAATCAGTCCTCGTCGAAGTCCCGCCGCATCGCGATTTCGAACCACGGGCACAGCCGGAGTTGCCGGTACCACCGTGGGTTCTGATGGAGCCGCTCGTAGGGGACCCACATCACGCCCGCGACCTCCTCCTCGTCGGGATCGAGCGTCCGATCCTCGAGGGTACACTGCAGCACGGAGCAGACCTCCCACTCGAGACCGTCGTTCAGGTAGTAGCGCTTGTACTCGAATTTGTCCGTCACTCGGAGATCGTCGTACTGATCCGGCGTGATCCCGAGTTCCTCTTCGAGACGTTCCTCGGTGGCTTCCAGTTGGGTCTGTCCCTCGACCGGATGGGACGCGACGGTCCCGTCCCAGTGGGTGTCCCATAGTCGCTTCCCCGGGGCGCGCTGTGCGAGTAGCACGTTCCCCTCGCCGTCGAAGACGAGTGCGGTGAACGCGCGATGTCTGATTCCCTCCCCCGTGTGGGCGTCGATTCGGTTGACGAGCCCTTCCGGGTTGTCGTCTGGGTCGACGGCGATGACGTCCTGTCCGGCGTTCTTGTGGTTCGTGAGATCTTCCGAATCCGGTCCCGATCCGGCGGGATCGGTGTCGTCCGTGCTCATGTTCCGGCAGACGCGTGACGAGGTTAAGGAGCCTTCGACTCGCTCGGTGTTACCCACGCTTCTCGTCGAGGATGAGTCGCGTCTTCGTCGAGACGACCTCGTCAAGCTCTCTCGCCCGGGTTATGAGGTCGTTGAGCGTCCCGGTATCGGTCGTGTCCACGACGACGACGACGTCCTCCTCGCCGGAGACTTGCCAGACGAAATCCACCTCGGTCCAGTCGGCCATCCGTTCGGACATCGTACCGGTGTCGACGTCGACCGCGACGCCGATCTCGATCATCGCCTTGACGTTCCCCGTCCGGGTCGCGACGGTAAAACGCTCGATGATACCCGAATCGAGCAGCTGTTCGACGCGATTTCGAACCGTCCCCTCGGAGGTTCCCACCCGGTCGGCGATCTCCGTGTAGGGCGTCCGGGAATCGCGGCGGAGGATCGCGAGGATCCGGCGGTCGAGATCGTCCATCGAGATGCGTCCGTTTTCTCCGATCGCACTTACAGATTACGAATTTCGTAGCGATCCTTCGAACACAAGCGTTAATTGCGGGTGTGTCATACGCATCTCGTAATGACGAAGGCCTACGTGGCGCTGGAGAACGGGCAGGTCGTGGAGGCGCGCTCGCGTGCTCCGGGGCGTACCCGCGGCGAACTGGTGTTTACTACCGCCTACACCGGCTACGAGGAATCGCTCACCGATCCGAGCTACGAGGAGCAGATCCTCACCTTCTCGTACCCGCTGATCGGGAATTACGGCGTCCGCGAGGAGCGCTTCGAGTCCGATCGGGTCCACCCACGCGGCGTCGTCGCGCGGGAACTGACCGAGGACGTCGCCGAGTGGCTCGGACGCGAGGGCGTCCCCGCGGTCGACGAACTCGACACCCGCGACCTCGTCACCGGCATCCGAGAGCAGGGCGCGATGCGCTGTGGGATCGCCGCCGGTCCCGATGCGACTCCCGAAGACGCCGAGGCAGAGCTCGCCGCCTGCAAGGGAATGAGCGAACACACCGACATCGGCTCGCAGGTCTCGGTCACCGAGCCGGTGACGTACAACGCCGAGGGCGACGGCCCCACGGTCGCGCTCGTCGACTGTGGCGCGAAGGGGTCGATCGCCTCCTCGCTCGTCGAGCGAGATGCGGTCGTCAAGCAGCTCCCGTACGACGCGACTGCCTCCGATATCGAGGCGATCGATCCGGACATCCTCTTCATTTCGAACGGCCCGGGTGACCCCGAGAACTTCGAGCAAGCTGCGGCTCTCGTCGACGCGTTCGTCGGCGAGCTCCCGCTCGCGGGCATCTGTCTCGGCCAGCAGGTTATCGCCAACGCGCTCGGCGGCGAAACCGAGAAGATGGAGTTCGGTCACCGCGGCGTCAATCAGCCGGTCTTGGACTTCCGCTCCGAGCAGGTCGTCATGACGACCCAAAACCACGGCTACACGGTCTCCGACCCCGGCAAACTCGACGTCACCCAAATCAACGTCAACGACGACACGCCGGAGGGGCTCGAAAGCGAGGAGCTGAACGTCATCACACGACAGTACCACCCCGAGGCGAACCCCGGTCCCCACGACACGCTTGGCTTCTTCGACGACGTACTCGGGATGGTTGACTCCCCGCCAACCGTCGAGCGGTAACCGACGGCAAACCTCTCAAAATAGGTTTTTTTCGGTTCGATTCCCCGAGACACTCTCCCCGTCGCGTTTCGCTATCTCGCGGGTCGATTCGCTCCTCCCGCTCGATCCATTCAACAACTCCCCACGGTCGCTCGCGCTATCTCACGGCTCACACGGTTCGCCGTTCGCAAGTTCTGATGGCCTCGCGCTGCTCGCCCCCGCTATCTCACGGCTCACACGGTTCGCCGTTCGATCTATTCGAGGACTCCCTACGGTCGTCCTCGCTATTCGACGTACCGATACTTTCGCTCACCCATCCGCCCCCAGCCGTCGAAGGCGAACTCCGCCTCGGGCACGGTGAACTCCTCGACTGCGGACTCCTCGTCGAAGTTATGTGCGTCGTGGACGTCCTCGTACTCCTCGAAGGTGAGTTCGTACCGTGATTCGAGCCGCTCGTCGATGTCGATCGCTTCGATCTCCTCGCGCCAGTCCTCCTGCACCGTTTCCACGTGAATCTCCGCCTGCGCACCCGAGCCGTACGAGCCGACCAACAGTCGTTCTCCGACCGCATCTTCGCCGGCCTCGGCGAGCGCTTTCAGTCCCGAGACGCGGGCGACGTGGACCGACCCAGTGTACCAGTTGCCGACGTGCCGAGAGAGCGTCAGCGTCGGATCGATCGTTCGACCGTACCACGCCTGATAGCGTTCGGTCTCCTTCAGCGCGTCCGTGTACTCCGAGAGCGCTTCTAGATACGCCTCGTCGGAGTCGAACGCTTCCGATCGGGGCTGGCGACCGATCTCCTCGGCCAGTTCCTCCTCGATCTCCGTGTCGCGGGTGATGTGGCGATACGCGAGGACGGCAGCCTTCCGGACCATCCCGGGGAACGGCGTGTGGAACGGCCCGAGGCGGAAGTCGTCGGCGTGGATCTTCCCGCCGACGCGCTCGTAATCGATGAGCGCCTCGCGCATGCGGGCGAGGTAGACGTTCACCGAGCGCTTGCCGTCGACGCTCGGGAACTGCTGTTGGGGTTTCAGGAAGTCCGTCTCGTCGGCCGAGCCGTACCCCTGCTCGGTCGACAGTTCGACGAGGTTGGGATCCTCGTCGATTAACATCGCGACCGCACCCGCCCCCTGGGTCGCCTCGCCGGGGTCGTCGCGCGCGTACAGCGCCGTGTCCGTCGCGATGACGAGCGCCGCCCGCCCGCGATTTCGTCCCGCCTTGATCCAGTTGTAGGCGTCGTCGATGCTCTGGGTGCCCGCCACGCAGGCGAACTTCCGCTCGCCCTTGTTCGCGTGGTGGAAGTCGCTCTCGAAGACCTGTTCGAGACAGCCCGCGATGTACGTCGAGACGGGCTTGGAGTGGTCGAACGCCGACTCCGTCGCCACGTCGATCCGGCCGATGTCGTCGGGTTCTAGACCCTTCCGCTTCATCAGTCGGTGGGCGGCGTTCGCGCCCATCGTGACGATGTCCTCGTAGGTGTCCGGGAACGAACTGGCGTGCAGGCCGAGTCCCTTGGTGTACTTTTCGGGCGCGTCGCCCATCTCCGGTGCGAACGTCTCCGCGAGATCGAGCCTGAGTTTTCCCGTGTGGATCTCGACGGCGTCGATACCTACGGTTGTCATATCGGATACTCAACGTCTCGTTATAAGTTATTGTCGGTGGCTGTTTCGACAGTTGACGAATATTCGCGCTCAAAAGCCGTTATTCGACACGGTGCTAATCTGTAATCTCGAATGCATCGCTGTCTTCGGCACCGCTATCATCCCCATAATCCACGGTACTTGCGTCACCAACGTTTCCAACCACATTTATACCGTTTATCACAATCTCGATCGTGTCTCCACCCTTATTGCCCCTAGCAGTAAATATGATCTGATCGTTCTCTTGATCGTATTCGACTCGATCGTTATTATTAGACTGCTGTAGAAACTCAACTTCGCCCCCAGTGTAATTAATCGTGTCTCCCTGTGCCGACGAGAGATCTATTATCGCCTCGTTATTGTTCCCCATTTCGGGTTCAAAACTGAATGTCTGTGAGTCGTTGTTAATTTCTATATCATTCGCTACAAAATTAACGTCTCCCGGCGGACCCGGCGGACCTGGCGGAAAGTCAGCTTCTTCCACAGTCGCTTTCACACTATCCGTATCATCACCCCAGACTCCACGGCTATCCTGCCCACGAATCACCAACGTATTCGTCCCTTCCTCGAGGTCGTCAGCCGAAATTTCGTCTTCAACTTCGAGCTCAACGTCATTTAGATACTCGCCGTCGACAGCTTCCATCGGATTGGCGTTTCCTTCCCCGGGATCATCGCCCTGTATATACCACTCCGCGGCCTGAATAGTAGTACCCCCTCGCCAATTATCTTCACCTGTCTTCCCCACACTCGAAACGTCCGCCCTGATATCGAACGTGTCGCCTTCCTCTAGCGATTCATCGTCGCTGTTGACATCCACTCTTGGTCCAGGAAGCGTTTCGTCGCCACCCTCCCCGCCGGGTTCGGTACGCTCGTACTGAACCGGGGTGAACTGTTCGTCATCCACTGAGCCGCCGTCGAAGCCGACTCGCGCCACTCGAAGCTGGTACGTCTCGCCCGCTTCGAGTTCGATCGTGACGCGGTCGTCTTCGGCTCCGGGGGTGGGTACCCGGGCGTGGGGCTCCCCTTCGTCGAACTCCTCCCCGATGACGTCCTCGCTTGCCCACAGTTCGGGAGTCTCTGTCGGAATCGTAAACTCGATGTTGTCGTTTGCCGCCTCAATCTCGATCGGGGCCGTCGGTCCGTCGAGTGTCTCCGGATCGAGGGTGATCGCTTGCCCGCCCGTCCGCGAGAGGTCGCCACTGAACAGGACGACGTTCAGTCGCTTGTCGTTTATTAATCGCTGGTCCTTGACCACGAGGTCGGTGTCCCGAAACTGGTTATATAAAAGCGAGTGCTCGAAGTTCGTCTCGGGTGCTTCTTGATACTCGTTATACCCCGGTTGGTACCCGAGCAACCGCGTTTCGAACCCGTCCTCGAAGTCGTCAAGGAGGTCGTTGGGATCGTTATCGAAGGCACCCGGAGTCGTCGCTTTGGCGTCCCGTATAACGAACTTGGTTTCCGGATCGATCGTTCGGAGATCCCCCGACGGGTCTGGTGGATTCAGTGCTGCCAATCGAGCCGGATACCGTGCTCCGATCCGAACTCGAACCGGACGGTGTTCGGAGACGATCTCGTAGTCGCCTTCCTCGACACGTTCGACCGACCGCACGTCGAAAAGTGAGTTCCGCAACTCCTGCATATCCGTCTGGACGTCGCTGTTGTGATTGAACTCCACCTCGGCGTTCTGACTGGGCACGACGAACGCCTGATACGTCGAAAACGCGATTATCAACATCGCAAACAGCAGAATCGATCCGACGAGGACGGACTGCGCGCGCTCGTCGCCCCCGAATTCCATGGCCGATGAACGGTCGTCCCGGATAAAAACGTACGCCCTATTCGTCTTCCTCGACGACTTCCGGATCGGCGAGTGCGCGCCCCAGCGAATCGAGGCCGTTGATCCAATCGGCGACGAGCCCGTACTCGATCTCCTCGGCGACGTCCATCCCGAGCTCCTCGCCGTCGACGATGAGCGTGCCCGCCTGCACGCAGTGTGCCAACGCGGTGTCGAGATCCTCCTCGTCTTCCGCCGCCGCGGCGGCCCGGAGGTGTTCCTCAACGGTCCCCTCTCCGGCCGGCCCACCGACGATGAACTCCTCGGCGGTGTAGAACGCGCACACGAGCGAGGTCTGGATCCCGTCGACGAGCGTCAGTTTCTCCTCGTCGTCGATCTCGACTTCGGAGAGAACGATCTCCCGGATTCGGGCGAGTTCTTCGACCGCTGTGTCGGCGTCGTCGAGTTCGCCGTCCTCGTAGTCAGTGACGATCTTGGCGATGGCGATCGTCGCGTCGTCGAGCAGATTAAAAAACAGCCGTGCGGCGTCGTCGCTCTCGGGATCGATCTCCTCCTCTCGAAGCCGGTCCAGCCAGTTGTTCCACCGCTCTTCCGCGTAGTATTCGCCGGGAGGCGTGCTCATGTCCGAAGATACGGGGGGCCGGGGATATGCCTTTTCCTTGCCCGTCTCGCCGCGCTATCGCTCTCGCTTCGCGGTCCGTCCCAGTTCTCGCTCGACGCTTTCGACCTTCTCTCTTGCGCGCTGCTTTCGGGTTCGCTTGTCGTCGATCTTCAAAAACGTGCTCACGCGATCGGCGTCGACAGCGTTGTGCGCCGCCCCGACAGCCGCGAGCAGCGTGTCGATGTCGTCGGCTTCGATGATCGTTCCCATCGGGTTCGTCTCGTAGGCGACGTCGAACGCCTCGAGCGCCTCGACCGCGGCGGCGACCTCGTTCGCCATGCTGTCTTCGATAACCGGTGCCACGCTCAGGAGTGCTACGACGCTCATGCGAAGACTTCGCCGCCCGCGCTGATAGACATTATCCTGTGACTCCTCCACAAATTTCTATATAAATTGGTGCCCACCTCAGGATATGAGCGGAGAGACTGCCGGCCACCGACTCCAGCGGCGACGGGTCGACGCCAACGGGCTGACTTTCGAGTGTCTGCACTCCGGCGAGGACGATCGGTTGGCGCTGTGTCTGCACGGCTTTCCGGACAACGCGGGCTCGATGGCCCCGATCATGTGGCGACTCGTCGACGAGGGGTTCACCGCCGTCGCGCCGTTCATGCGCGGCTACGCCCCCACCGACCCCGCACCCGACGGCGACTACTCAGCGCGAGCGCTCGGGCGCGATGCGATCGAACTCGCCGAGGTACTGGGGGAGGAGTTCGACACCGACGACGCCGTTCTCGTCGGCCACGACTGGGGCGCAGCCGCCGCCTACGCCGCCGACCGGACCGATCCGGACGCCTTCTCGAAACTCGTCGCGATGGCGGTCCCGCCGGGGTTCAACGCGCTCCTTCCGACGCACCATCGGCAGTTCCTCCGGAGCTGGTACATGTGGCTCTTCCAGCTCCCCGACCTCCCGGAGCGCGCCCTCCGGTGGCGCAACTTCGCGCTGATCGAGTTCCTGTGGGGGACGTGGAGTCCCGACTGGGACTACCCGGACTCGAGGGTCAACGACGTCAAGGAGACGTTCCGCGCCGAGGGGACCGTCGAACACGCCGTTCAGTACTACCGCGACACGATCAACGTCCCACCGTCTGCCCTTCTCGGCAACGGCCCCTCGCTAAATGAGGTGCCGTCGATAGAGACGCCGACGCTTGTCATCTGCGGCGATCGGGACGGAAGCGTCGGTCCCGAACTGTTCGAACGCGCCGGCGAGGTGATCGAGGACTGTCGAGTCGTCCGGGTCCCCGGTGCCGGCCACTTCATGCACCACGAACGCCCCGACGTCGTCGGCGACGAGATCGCGGCGTTTCTGTAGCCTCGGCGTTGTCGACAGTTCGCCGCGATATCGACGTAAACGGATCACAGGGGTATTTTCTCTCCACCGAACACGATCGACTGATGCGAATTGGCCCTCCACGTCTCCATCGCTCGGACGCCGTCGCGTTCGCGTCGATCCTCCTCGCCAACCTGGTCCCGCTCGCCGGGATCGCGCTGTTCGGGTGGCGAACCGCCGAGGCGCTCGTGCTCTATTGGATCGAAGTCTGCGTTATGCTGCTCGTATACACTTTCGTCGCGTTCTTCGCGGAACTACCGATCGAAACCGACGATCGGACGTTCGTCCTCCCGGGGACGAGTCATGAGTCAGGGCGTACTCGTTCACCTCCCGGGCGCGAACGGGTCGGTATCGAGGTTCCCGGGCCGCTTCTGTCGATCTATCTACACGACTTCGGCGTCATTTCGCTGTCGTTCGTGTTGGGTATCGCCCTCTGGATCGGGCCGATCTCCGCCCTCGAGATCACCACCGTGGTTCGGGACGCGCTCTCGCCGGCCGTGCTCGTGGCGTCGGTCGGGATCGTCTTCTCGCACCTCGCCGAGCTACGGCGCGATTTGTTCGTCGAGAAGCGCTACGAGGAGCTGTCGGCACACATGGTGCTCGAGATCCCGATCCGAATCGTTCTCTTCCCGCTGTTTCTACTCCTTTTCATCGCCTTCGTCGGCTGGCCGTGGCTCTTCTTCGCGTTCGTCGCCGTCCCGGAGGTCTTCGGGATCGCTCTGATGGCCGCTCGGATCGAATTCCTGCTCGTCTCGGGGGGGGTTCTGATGAAACTCACCGTCGAGTGGGCGCGCTTTCGGGCCGACCGCGATCCGGAGCCGGGGGGAGTCACGAAGTGGTTTCTGCCGGAGGATCCGAGAGAGCTGTGAGTCACAAAGGCGCAAGGAGGAAGCCCACGGCTTTAGCCGTGGGAGGAATCCGACGTTTTCGAGACCTCGCTGCGTTCGGCCTCGCTATGCGCTGGCTGGGATATTGAACCGGGTCGAGGCGGTCCTGCTCGCTCACTTCGTTCGCTGTGCGGGCTGCGACTCGCCGGGTTCAAATCCCGACCGCATTCACGACTCACGAGATTCCTCGTGACGCTCCGCTATCGCTACGCGCCACTCGGCGTGATGTTCGTCAGAGAAATGCGTTCACGGGTCGCTTCGCTCCCCGTTCACGTTTTCGAGACCTCACTGCGTTCGGTGTCGGTATGCGCTGGCTGGGATTTGAACCCAGGTTGTGACCATGGCAAGGTCACGTGATACCACTACACTACCAGCGCGTCCTTCGCATTCAACCGTACCGCGGAGATAAATAAAAGACTTGCGAACCCGCGGTGGTCGTGGGGGTTCCCGTCGGAGTTCGAGAGTGTCACACACGCGAAACCCCTGTCAACGGCAGGCACGACCGCTGCATACCGCGATGCTTTTATGGGTGGATTCGGTATCAACGGCACAGTCTCGTGATCGGATACGGAAGCGCCACGGTATGACACGCAGCGTGCTCGTGCCGTCGTCTCTAACCCGAGAGGCCGAGGACAAACGCGAGGCGACTCGCAAACTCGGCTACGTCGCCCGCGCGGCGACGATCTTTCGGGTGGATCGACTGGTCGTCTACCCCGATCGGGGTGGCGACGACGGTCGGTTCGGCGACGGGTTCGTCGGCACCGTGCTCGACTACGCCGCCACGCCCCCATACCTCCGAAAGGAGGTCTGGGACAGGCGGGACGAACTGGAGTACGCTGGCATCCTACCGCCGCTCCTCGTCCGTACACAGACCGGCTCCGGATCGGACGGTTCGGGGTCGTTAAGACAGGGAATCGTGACCGAGGTCGGACCTGACGGGCGCGTCCGGGTCAATTGCGGACTGCAACACCCGATCTCTCTGCCGGTGCCACCATCCATGGCGGTCTCGGCGGGAGAGCGCGTCACCATCAGGGTCTCTTCGCGAGAGCCGGTTCGCGCGAAACTCGTGGCGGACTCCCCACCGGGATTCGCCGTCGAGCGCGCGACCATCGCTGACTGCCTCACCCGTCCGGACGCCGGCGTCCGAATCGCCGCGTCCAGACACGGCGAGGTGTTGACGGTCGATCGGCTCCGTGGACTCACGGAGCGGTCGGCTACCGACGGACTCACGGTCGTCTTCGGCGCCCCCGAACGGGGGCTGCCGGAGATCCTCGACTGTGAGCCTCGCGCGGAGACGATCGAAGATGAACCGAAAGCGCGGTTCGACCTTTGGCTCAATACGGTTCCGAACCAGGGTAGCGAGGTCGTCCGAACGGAGGAAGCTCTGTTCGCGACCCTTGCCCCCCTCACACTGGAGTGAGATAAATGCCACAACCAAGCAGACCACGAAAAGGCTCGATGGGCTTCAGCCCCCGCAGCCGTGCGGCCAGTGAGGTCCCGCGCTTTAACTCCTGGCCGGACGATGAAGGGCAGCCTGGGTTACAGGGCTTCGCCGGATACAAAGCCGGCATGAGTCACGTCGTGACGATCAACGACGAACCCAACTCCCCCCGAGAGGGCCAAGAGGAGACCGTTCCGGTGACCGTCGTCGAGACGCCACCGATGCGGGCTGTCGCCGTTCGAGCTTACGAAGACACGCCGTACGGAAAGCGACCGCTGACCGAGCTCTGGGCCGACGAGGTCCACGAGGATCTCGGGCGCGCGCTCTCCGTCCCAGAAGAACAGTCCGGCGACGCCGAAAGCCAGATCCGCGAGGCGCTCGATGCGGGTGCCCTCGCCGACGTGCGGGTGATCACCCACACCGTCCCGCGATCCGTTTCGAGCGTCCCGAAGAAGCGCCCCGATGTCATGGAGACACGCGTCGGCGGCGGCTCCCTCGAAGAGCGAGTCGAGTTCGGACTCGGCCTCGTCGACGATGGCGGCGAACACGCCGTCACCGACGTGTTCCGCGCCGGCCAGTACGCCGACGTCGCGGGCATCACGAAGGGGAAGGGAACCCAGGGCCCCGTCAAGCGATGGGGCGTCCAAAAGCGGAAGGGCAAACACGCCCGCCAGGGCTGGCGCCGACGCATCGGCAACCTCGGCCCGTGGAACCCATCGCGGGTCCGCTCGACGGTTCCCCAGCAGGGCCAGACCGGCTACCACCAGCGGACCGAACTGAACAAGCGGCTCGTCGCACTCGGCGACGACGAGGTCACCCCCGACGGTGGCTTCGTCAACTACGGCGAGGTTTCGGGTCCGTACGCCCTCGTGAAGGGCTCGGTTCCGGGTCCCGACAAACGTCTCGTTCGGTTCCGCCCGGCGGTGCGACCGGCCGATCAACCGCGCCTCGACCCCGAGGTCCGGTACGTTTCCACCGTCTCCAACCAGGGCTAAATCATGCAGGCAACAGTACGTGACCTGGACGGCGACGACGCGGGCGAGGTCGAGCTGCCGGCCGTCTTCGAGACGGCCTTCCGGCCCGATCTGATCAAGCGCGCAGTCCTCGCCGCACAGGCCAACCGACAGCAAGACACTGGTACCGACGAGTACGCGGGGCTTCGGACCCCGGCGGAGTCCCTCGGCAGCGGCCGCGGGCTGGCGCATATCCCGAGACAGAACGGGCGCGCACGCGAGGTGCCGCAGGCCGTCTCCGGTCGCGCGGCGCACCCGCCGAAGGCCGAGAAGGACCGCGGACTCGAGATCAACACGAAGGAGCGAAAGCTCGCGACCAGAAGCGCGATCGCCGCGACCGCGGACGCCGAACGCGTCGCCGAGCGCGGCCACGCCTTCGGCGACGTCGAGCTTCCGCTCGTCGTTTCCGACGAGTTCGAAGAACTCGTCAAGACGAAGCACGCGGTCGCAGCGCTCGACTCTCTCGGCGTGTACGCCGATGTCGAGCGCGCCGAGGACGGCAAATCGGTCCGTGCCGGCCGCGGGACGACCCGCGGACGGAAGTACACGGAGCCGAAGTCGATCCTCGTCGTCACGAGCGAGGAGCCCTCGCTGGCGGCCCGCAACCTCGCGGGTGCCGACGTGGCGACCGCAGCTGAGGTCAACGTCGAGAACCTCGCGCCCGGTACGCACGCGGGGCGACTCACGCTGTGGACCGAAAGCGCACTCGAGGAGGTGGCCGAGCGATGACGCTCAAACACCCCCTCGTCACGGAGAAGGCCATGAACGACATGGACTTCGAGAACAAACTGCAGTTCGTCTGTCTGCCCGAGGCGACGAAACCCGAGATCGCCGAGGCCGTCGAACAGCAGTTCGACGTCTCCGTCGACGCCGTCAACACCCAGATGCGAATGAAGGGTGACAAGAAGGCGACGGTCACGCTCTCGGACGACGACGACGCACAGGAAGTCGCATCGCGGATCGGGGTGTTCTGATCATGGGACGCAGAATCCAAGGACAGCGGCGTGGTCGCGGGACGTCGACGTTCCGCGCCCCGTCGCACCGGTACAAGGCGAATCTCTCGCACCGAAGCCTCGAAGACACGGATCTCGTGACCGGCGAGATCGTCGGGATCGAGCACGACCCCGCACGATCCGCGCCGCTCGCCGATGTCGAGTTCGACGACGGCGACCGACGGCTCGTCCTCGCCCCCGAGGGTGTCGCGGTCGGCGACGAGATTCAGATCGGCGTCTCCGCGGAGATCGAGCCCGGCAACACGATGCCGCTGGCCGAGATCCCCGAAGGAATCCCGGTATGTAACGTCGAACGACAGCCTGGTGACGGTGGGAAGTTCGCCCGCGCCAGCGGCGTGAGTGCGACGCTTATGACCCACGATCGGAACGCCGCGGTCGTTCAACTGCCGAGCGGTGAGGTTCGACGGCTGTCGCCCGAGTGCCGCGCTACGATTGGCGTCGTCGCCGGTGGCGGTCGGACGGAGAAGCCGTTCGTCAAGGCCGGCAACAAATATCACAAGATGAAATCCCGCGGGAGCAAGTACCCGCGCGTCCGCGGCGTCGCGATGAACGCCGTCGACCACCCGTTCGGTGGCGGCGGCCGACAGCACCCCGGCAAACCGAAAAGCGTCTCCCGCAACGCGCCACCGGGCCGCAAGGTCGGCGACATCGCCTCCAAACGGACCGGTCGCGGCGGGAAAGGAGGACGAGAATAGCATGAGTTCGGAATACCAGATCGGCCACGAAGGTGAGTTCACCTACCGTGGTCACACGCTCGGCGAGCTGCAGGAGCTGTCGCTCGACGAGGTCGCGGAACTGCTTCCCGCACGACAGCGGCGAACCATAGAGCGGGGCCTCTCCGTCGAACAGGAGAAGCTCCTCGAGAAAGCCCGCGACGCGGGCGAAGAGGAGACCGCGAACGATCCGATCCGGACGCATCTGCGTTCGATGCCGGTCGTCCCGGCGTTCGTCGGACTGACGTTCGCGGTTCACAACGGCCAGTCGTTCGAACGCGTCACGGTCGAGCCGGAGATGATCGGTCACTATCTCGGCGAGTTCCAGTTGACGCGAACCTCGGTCGAACACGGACAGGCCGGAATCGGCGCGACCCGCTCGTCGAAGTTCGTACCGCTCAAATAACCATGGGAATCAGCTACAGTGTCGACGCGGATCCGGACTCCACGGCGAAAGCCATGCTCCGGGAGCGTCACATGAGTCACAAGCACAGCAAGGAGATCGCACGGGAGATCAAGGGCATGATCGCCGGCGACGCCGTCGAGTATCTCGAAGCCGTCGTCGAAGGCGAGCGATCCGTCCCGTTCAAATCCCACAACAGCGGTGTCGGCCACCGAAACGACATCGACGGCTGGGACGCGGGACGATACCCAGAGAAGGCCTCCAAGGAGTTCCTCAATCTCCTTGAGAACGCGACGAATAACGCCGATCATCAGGGCTTCGACGGCGAAACCATGACGATCGAACACGTCGCGGCGCACAAAGTCGGGGAGTCCCCCGGTCAGAAGTCACGGGCCTTCGGTCGCGCCTCTCCGTGGAACACCCCACAGGTCGACGTCGAACTCGTCCTGCGGGAGGAGGACGACGAATAATGGCAGACGAACACCAATTCATCGAGGACGGGCTTCAGCGGACACAGATCGACGAGTTCTTCGCCGCCGAGCTCTCCCGAGCCGGCTACGGTGGCATGGACGTGGTCAAGACTCCGATGGGTACGCAGATCGTTCTGAAGGCCGAAAAGCCCGGAATGGTCATCGGAAAGGGCGGCAAGAACATCCGGAAGATCACCTCGACGCTCGAGGAGGAGTTCGACCTCGACGATCCACAGATCGACGTACAGGAGGTCGACGAGCCCGATCTCAACGCGCAGATCGTCGCGGACCGACTGGCGAACGCGCTCGAGCGCGGCTGGTACTTCCGGAAGGCCGGCCACACGACGATCGACCGCATCATGGACTCGGGCGCTCTCGGCGCCGAGATCGTCCTCAGCGGGAAGGTCACGGGCGCTCGCTCGCGCGTCGAGAAGTTCAACCGCGGCTACATCAAACACAACGGCGAACCCGCCGAGACGATCGTCGACAGCGGTATCGGTACCGCAGTGATGAAGCTGGGGACAATCGGCGTGCAGGTGAAGATCATTCCGCCGGACGCGGAACTCCCCGACGACTTCGAGATCTACGAGGGCGTCGAGGTCGAGGACTTCATCGAGGAGCCCGAGGGCGACGTCGAGGAACTGCTCGACGCACCCGAGGACGCTGAGGCCGAGCCGGTCGGCGCGGCCCCCGAAGACGTCATCGACGAGGAGACGAGCGACGCCGTCGAGGAAGTCCCCGAAGAGGAGATAATCGACGACGAACTCGAGGCCGAAACCGGCGATGCCGAGACGGCCGCGGACGATGCGGAGGAACTCGATGTCGAGGAGCTCGACGAGGATGTCGAGGCCGAAGCGGAAGAGCTCCTCGACGAGATGGAATCCGAGGACGCTGACGAGGAGGACGAGTGACGATGGCGATCCTTCACGTCGACGAGATCCGTGACATGACGCCCGCCGAGCGCGAGGCGGAGCTCGAACAGCTCAAAACGGAGTTGCTCAACGAGAAGGCCGTTCTGGCCGCCGGCGGTGCGCCCGAGAACCCGGGCCGCATCGGCGAACTGAAACGAACGATCGCTCGCCTGAAGACGGTGCAGCGAGAGGAGGGCGACTTCGACGAATGACCCCCGAATCGCTCGCCCGCCACGAACTTGCCGGTTTGGACGTGACAGTCACGGACGCGACCAATCCCGATCTGATCGGGATTAGCGGCTGCGTTCGCGACGAGACGATGCGGACGCTGCTCGTGGCGACGAGCGATGGGGTCAAACAGGTGCCGAAGGCGGGGACGACGTTCCGGTTCGTCCTGGAGACGGCCACCGTGGCCGTCGAGGGCGATCGGCTACTCGCGCGCCCCGCGCTCCGCACCGAAACACACAGAGGTTCACTATGGCAATAGGACTCGACGTAACACAGCCTCCGGAACCCGAAAATCCGGAGGAGTACGACTACGAGACGTGTCCGTTCTACGGTGAGCTGCCCGTTCGCGGGCAGGTCATCGAGGGAACGGTCGTCTCGACTGACATGGACCGTACCGTCGTCGTCGAGCGGGAGTACGAGGTGAACGTACCCAAATACGATCGTTACATGAAACGACGATCGAAGATTCCGGCGCACGTGCCGGGGGTACTGGAGCCGCTTTCCGTCGGCGACAACGTGAAGATAGCAGAGACGCGACCGCTCTCGAAGACGAAGAGCCACGTCGTGGTCGAGGTCACGGAGGGTGATGCCTGATGGAGGCACTCAATGCCGACGTGACGCAAGGACTGGAGAAGGGCTCGCTCGTCACATGCGCCGACAACACCGGCGCACGCGAACTGCGCGTCATCTCCACCTCCGGGTACTCCGGCACCAAGAACCGCCATCCGAAGGCGGGACTCGGTGACAAGGTGACCGTCTCGGTCACGAAGGGGACCCCGGAGATGCGACGGCAGGTGCTCGAAGCGGTCATCATCCGCCAGCGCAAGCCGATCCGACGACCCGACGGCACTCGCGTCAAATTCGAAGACAACGCGGCCGTCATCGTCGACGAGAACGAAGACCCCCGAGGAACCGAACTCAAGGGCCCGATCGCCCGCGAGGTCGCAGAACGCTTCGGAAGCATCGCCTCGACGGCGACGATGATCGTATAGACCATGACACGACAACCACGCAAACAGCGCAATCGACAGGAACGCGCCCCGCTGCACGAAAAGCAAAAGCAGGTTCGTGCATCGCTGTCGCCGGATCTTCGCGATGAGTACGGCCAGCGTAGCGTCCGCGTCAACGCGGGCGATACGGTCGAGGTTCAACGCGGCGATTTCTCCGGCGAGTCCGGTGAGGTCGTCCACGTGGATCTCCGCTCGGCGACGATCCACGTCGAGGACGTGACACTCGAGACGGCGGACGGCGAAGAGGTTCCCCGTCCGCTCGAGGCGAGCAACGTTCAGGTGACCGAACTCGACCTCGACGACGACGTTCGCGAGGCGCGACTCGAAGCCGAGGAGGATACCGAATGACGAAACATCAGAAACGACTGGCCGTCCCGAAATCGTGGCCGGTCGAACGGAAAGAAGAGACATACACGACGAAGGCCGCGGCGGGTCCGCACGGTGCGGCAGGAGTTCCGCTCCTGATCGTCCTGCGCGACGTGCTCGGCTACGTCGACTCGAAGAAGGAAGCCCGCTTCGCGCTCGGTCAGGACAGCGTTCTGGTCAACGGGAAGGCGGTCTCCGACGAGCGACGACCGATCGGGATGTTCGACATCCTGGCGTTCCAAGAGCGCGAGGAGTACTACCGCGTGTTCCCCGACGAGGGTGGACGGCTCTCGTTGACCCCCATCGACGCCGAGAGCGCAGACTCGAAGCTCGGCAAGATCGTCGGCAAGACGCAGGTCGCCGGCGGCGCCACGCAGCTCGCGCTCCACGACGGTGAGACGCTGCTCGTCGACGACGCGACGGCGTACGACGCGAACGACTCCATCGTCGTCGCCAACGAGGGCGACGACATCGTCGCACACTTCACCTACGAGGAGGGCGCGCTCGTCACGGCCGTTAGCGGCTCCCATGCGGGCCGAATCGGTACGGTCGACGAGATTCAGGTCACGCCTGGATCGTCGGCCAACAACGTGCTCATCGACGCCGTCGACGGCGACGAACGCTTCGAGACGGTCGAGGAGTACGTCGTCGTCATCGACGAGAACTTCACCGACGAGGATACGGACGCCGGGTCGGCCGACGACGCTGCGGACGACGAGTCGGAGGCCGACGCGGACGACGTCGAGGACGGTGATGCGGAATGAGCTCCGAACTCGAGTCGGGCGAGTTCCACGAGATGCGCGAACCGACCGTCGAGAAGGTCGTCGTCCACATGGGCGTCGGTCGCGGCGGTGAGCCGCTCGCCCTCGCCGAGGACATTCTCGCAGAGGTCGCCGGCCAACGGCCGGTTCGAACGACGGCGAAACGGACCATCCAGGACTTCAACGTCCGCGAGGGCGATCCGATCGGTGCGAAGGTCACGCTCCGTGGTGAGGCCGCCGCGGAGTTCCTCGAGACCGCGCTGCCGCTCGCCGAACTTCGCGAATCGCAGTTCGACGAGACCGGCAACTTCAGCTTCGGCGTCGAGGAGCATACCGACTTCCCGAGCCAAGAGTACGACCCGGACATCGGGATCTTCGGACTCGACGTGACGGTGAACTTGGTACGGCCCGGCTACCGCGTTCGCAAGCGCGACAAGGTCGCCCGTCCGATCCCGGCGAACCATCAGCTGACGGCCGAGGATGCGATCGCGTTCCTCGAATCGAGCTTCGACATCGACGTTGCGGCGGAGGACTCAGCATGAGCGAATCAGACCAACAGACGGGCGAGCAGGTCGCAAAGCGGACCGGCCAGCTCGAATCGTGCCAGCGCTGTGGGCGCCAACAGGGACTCGTCGGCAAGTACGACATCTGGCTGTGCCGACAGTGTTTCAGAGAGATCGCCCGCGGCATGGGCTTCAACAAGTACAGCTAACAATGGCGGACAACGATCCACTGGCCAGCGCGCTCTCGGGGCTCGACAACGCCGAAAGCGTCGGCCACTTAGACCAGACGATACAGCCCGCCTCGAACGAAATCGGCTCCGTACTCGAGGTCTTTTACGACCGCGGGTACGTCGGCGGCTTCCAGTTCGTCGACGACGGTAAAGCCGGACGATTCGAGGTCGAACTGAAAGGCGCTATCAACGAGTGTGGCGCGGTCAAGCCCCGCTACTCGGCGGGCGCGGACGAGTTCGAGAAGTGGGAGAAGCGGTTCCTCCCCGCCCGTGACTACGGGACGCTCATCGTCACGACCAGCCACGGCGTCATGAGCCACTACGAGGCCCGCGAACAGGGCATCGGTGGACAGGTAATCGCCTACGTATACTGACAATGCGCAAAGAAATCGACATACCGGACGAGGTCACGGTGACGATGGACCACCTCGAGTTGACCGTCGAGGGGACGAACGGGAGCGTCACGCGACGCCTCTGGTACCCCGACATCGCGGTCACGGTGGACGGCGACGCAGTCGTGATCGAATCCGACGACGACAACGCGAAAACGAACTCGACGGTCGGCACCTTCGAGAGCCACGTGCGGAACATGCTCTACGGTGTGACCGACGGGTGGGAGTACAACATGGAAGTGTTCTACTCTCACTTCCCGATGCAAGTCTCCGTTCAGGACGGCGAGGTCGTCATCGAGAACTTCCTCGGCGAGCGAGCGCCGCGACGGACGCCGATCCGCGGCGACACCGAGGTTTCGGTCGACGGCGAGGAACTGACGATCAGCGGTCCGAACATCGAGGACGTCGGTCAGACGGCCGCGGACATCGAACAGCTGACACGCGTCTCCGATAAGGATACTCGCGTCTTCCAAGACGGCGTCTACATCACGGGAATGCCCGATCGAGGTGAGGCCAAATGAGCGACGAGGAACACGAAGACGAGTACGAGGAGCTGACCGACATCAGCGGCGTCGGCGACGCGAAGGCAGAACAGCTCCGCGAGGCGGGCATCGAAACCGTCGACGACATCCGCGAGCTCACACAGGAGGAGCTCGCCGGGGTCGACGGGATCGGCAACGCGCTCGCGGCGCGGATCAAAGCCGATGTCGGCGATCTCGAGGTCGCCGACGAAACGGAGGCCGAAGTCGAAGACGAGACGCCTGAGGCGGCCGAGAAGGTCGACGAGGACGTCGAGACGGAACTGCAGCCCCGCGGGCTGGCAGACAAGACTCCGGAGCTCTCCGACGACGAAGATCGACTGCTCGCACAGCGCGAGCGCGTCGGCAAACCGCAGTTCAACCGACAGGACTACCACATGAAAAAGCGGACCCCGACGTCGTGGCGACGCCCGCGTGGCGGTCTCTCGAAGCAGCGCCGCGGCTACAAGGGCAAAGGCCCGAAAGTCGAGGCCGGCTACCGGACGCCCAAGGCGATCCGTGGCCGTCACCCGAGCGGCTTCGAGGAAGTCCACGTCGAGACGCCGGACGACGTCGACGGTATCGACGGCGATCGCGAGGCGATTCGAATCGGCTCGACGGTCGGCGCCCGAAAGCGAGAGCGCATCGAAGAGCTCGCCGAGGAGGCAGGGATCCGCGTTCTCAACCCGACCTACGTCGAAGTGGAGGTCGAAGAATGAGTGATCTGAAGGCACAGAAACGACTCGCTGCCGACATTCTCGGCGTCGGTAAGAACCGTGTTCGACTCGATCCCGACGCGCAAGCGGAGATCGCAGACGCGATCACGCGCGACGACGTGCGCGAACTCATCGATTCCGGCGTCATCCAGGCAACGGACGCGAAGAGCAACTCCCGCGGTCGAGCGCGCGAACGGCAGAAAAAGCGCGCCTACGGCCACCGGAAGGGACACGGGTCCCGGAAGGGGAAAGCGGGCGGCAGACAGAACCGAAAGGACGACTGGCGGAGCCGGATTCGCGCACAGCGTCGCGAGCTGCGCGAGCTGCGCGAGGACGGCGACATCGACGGTTCACAGTACCGCAAGCTGTACGACATGGCCAGCGGCGGCGAGTTCGACAGCGTCGCGGACCTGAACCGATATATCGCGGACAACTACGGTGAACAATAATGGCGACAGGACCACGATACACGGTGCCGATGCGGCGTCGCCGCGAGGCCCGGACGAACTACCATCAGAGGTTGCGCCTGCTGAAATCCGGCAAGCCACGACTGGTCGCTCGCAAGAGCAACAACCACACCAGGGCGCAGCTGGTCGTTACGGGTCAAAGCGGTGACGAAACGGTGGCGAGCGCTTCGTCGAACGACCTCTCGGCGTTCGGTTGGGAGGCCCCGACGGGTAATCTGCCAGCCGCGTACCTGACCGGCTATCTGGCCGGCAAGCGCGCGGTCGACGCCGGCCTCGAGGAGGCCGTGCTCGACATCGGGCTCAACACCGCGACGCCCGGCAACAAGGTGTTCGCAGTACAGGAAGGTGCAATCGACGCAGGGCTGGAGATCCCGCACAACGAGGATGTCTTCGCCGACTGGCAGCGGACCCGCGGTTCGCACATCGCGGAGTACGCCGAATCGCTCGACGACGAGCTCTACGGCCACGACTTCGACGCGACGGAGCTTCCGGCTCACTTTGATGAGGTGCGAGAGCGCCTGGAGGATGAACTATGAGTAACGGATGGGAGCCGCGAACGCGGCTCGGACGAAAGGTAGCGGACGGCGACATCACATCGATGCGCGAGGCCCTGCAGTCTGGGCTCCCGCTGAAGGAACCGAAGATCGTCGATCAGCTCCTACCGGGGCTGGAGGACGAGGTGCTGGACATCAACATGGTCCAGCGGATGACCGACTCCGGTCGGCGCGTGAAGTTCCGGTGTGTCGTCGCGGTCGGAAACCGCGACGGCTACGTCGGCTACGCGCAGGGCCGCGACGATCAGGTCGGCGGCGCGATCCAGAAGGCGATCGAGGTCGCGAAGCTGAACATCATCGACGTTCCGCTCGGCTCGGGCTCGTGGGAGGACCGTCCCGGCGGTCGAAACTCCCTGATGCGGCGGACGACCGGCAAGGCTGGCTCCGTCGAAGTCGTGCTCGAACCCGCTCCGCGCGGACTCGGGCTGGCCGCGGCGCCGACTGTTCGACACGTGCTCGAGCTCGCCGGCGTCGAGGACGCCTGGACGAAGTGTCACGGTAACACGCGAACGACGCTCAACCTCGCGAAGGCGACCTACAACGCCCTGCAGAACGCGTCGGAGTCGCGGACACCGGAGCACACTCGGAAGATCCGTCGGGAGGCCCAAGAATGAGGGCGATCGTCCAACTACGCGGCGAAGTCAACCAGAGCGCCGCAGTTCGCGACACGCTCGGCATGCTCAATCTCCACCGCGTCAACCACGCGACGTTCGTCCCTGAGACGGACACCTACGGCGGCATGGTGACGAAGGTCAACGACTGGGTCGCCCACGGCGAACCGTCGCTCGAGACCGTCGAACTGCTCGTCTCCCGTCGCGCGGAACCGGCCGAAGGCGACGCCGATATCGACGACGAGTGGGTCGCAGTGCACACCGACTACGACGACGTTTCGGCGCTCGCGGAGGCACTCGTCGCCGAGGAGACGACGCTTCGAGAGCAGGGGATCGCCCCGACGATCCGTCTCCACCCGCCCCGCGGCGGCCACGACGGAATCAAACACCCGACCAAGGAGGGTGGTCAGCTCGGCAAACACACGACCGAGGAGATCGACGAGCTCCTGGAGGCGATGCGATAATGACTTCGAAGAAACGACGACAGCGCGGTTCCAGAACGCACGGTGGCGGGACGCACAAGAACCGTCGCGGCGCGGGCCATCGCGGTGGCCGCGGTCGCGCCGGTCGATCCAAACACGAGTTCCACAACTACGAACCGCTCGGGAAATCGGGGTTCAAACGGCCCCAAAAGACCCGACGTGACGTCGAAACGGTCAATCTTCGCGAGATCGACGAGGACATCGCGGTCCTCGCCGCCGACGGCGTTGCCGACGAGTCCGGCGACGGCTACGCCGTCGACGCTCGCGACCTCGTCGAGGACGGCCACGACGTCGACCTCGTGAAAGTTCTCGGTGCGGGACAGGTGTACAACGAACTCGAGGTCGTCGCGGACGCGTTCTCCGAGAGCGCGGCGTCGGCGCTCGACGCGGCCGGCGGCGAGGCCGTCCTCACAGAGCGCGGCGAGGAACTCGAAGCCGAGGCGGAATCCGAAAAAGACACAACCGACGAGGATAACGAGGAAGCGTAAATGAGCTGGAAGGAGGCCGCCGAACCGGTACTCACGCGGCTGCCCGCCGTCGAGCGACCGACGGGTCACGTCCCGTTCAAGCGGAAGCTCGGGTGGACCGCGGGCGTGCTCGTGCTGTACTTTTTCCTGACGAACGTCGGGATCTACGGGCTGGGCCAGAACTCCGACATCTTCGGGCAGTTCCGAACGATCCTCGCGGGTTCGCAGGGATCGATACTGCAGGTCGGTATCGGTCCGATCGTCACGGCATCCATCGTGTTGCAGCTGCTCGGCGGGGCGGACCTGCTGGGGCTCAACACGGACGAGAACCCTCGCGATCAGGCACTGTACCAGGGGCTGCAGAAGATGCTCGTCATCGTCATGACGGTACTCACCGGCCTGCCGATGGTGTTCGCCGGCTTCCTTCAGCCAAGCCAATCGATCGCCGAATCGCTCGGCGTGTCGGCCTCGGTGCTCGGCTGGATCATGTTCGCCCAGATCTTCGTCGGCGGCATGCTCATCCTCTACATGGACGAGATCATCTCGAAGTGGGGCGTCGGCTCCGGTATCGGGTTGTTCATCATCGCCGGTGTGAGCCAGCGGCTTATCGGCGGCTTCATCGCGTGGAGTGGCCTCGGTGCGGGCTACGTCGGTTTCTTCCCGCGGTGGTACGGTATCCTCACGGGCGATGTCGAGATGGGGCCCGTGCTGACCCAAACCGGGCTTTTCGATCTGTTCTTGGGTCCCGGCGAGCTGCTCGCGTTGATCACGACGCTTCTCATCTTCGGGATCGTCGTCTACGCCGAGTCCGTCCGCGTCGAGATCCCGCTCAGCCACGCCCGCGTCAAGGGCGCTCGCGGTCGCTTCCCCGTGAAACTCATCTACGCGAGCGTCCTGCCGATGATCCTCGTTCGCGCGCTGCAGGCGAACGTGCAGTTCCTCGGCCGCATTCTTAACGCCCAGTGGGCCGGTATGCCCGCGTGGCTCGGCGATTACGCCGGGACCGAACAGGGCTTCGCCGAACCGACCGGTGGGCTGTTCTACTATCTCGCCCCGATCTACTCCCCGAACGACTGGATGTGGTGGCTCGGCGAGACGGCCGCGGCCCCCTGGCAGATCATGGTTCGTGTCGGTGTCGACCTGACGTTCATGATCGTCGGCGGCGCTATCTTCGCCATCTTCTGGGTCGAAACGACCGGGATGGGTCCGAACGCGACCGCCAAACAGATCCAGCGCTCCGGGATGCAGATCCCCGGCTTCCGGCAGTCGCCGGGCGTCACGGAGAAGGTGCTCGAACGCTACATCCCACAGGTCACCGTCCTCGGCGGTGCGCTGGTCGGGATTCTCGCCGTCATGGCCAACATGCTCGGCACGATCGGGCAGGTCACCGGAACGGGGCTGCTCCTCACCGTCTCCATAACCTACAAGCTCTACGAGGAGATCGCCGAGGAGCAGCTGATGGAGATGCATCCGATGATGCGCCAGATGTTCGGCGACTAGCCGGCGGATTCTTTTTATTGGTCGAACGGTCGCGTCCCTATCGCTGTTCCCACGACAGCCCCTACGGTTCCGCGGGGGCTTCGAGTTGGCTCGACGGCAATCCGCGGCTCGGATTCGGGTCGTTGTAGCCGGATGGCGCGACATCGTTTGGAGAGTCGGGATAGAACAGGGACGCGTCCGCGTTTGCGAAGGCGACGTTGGCGTCGCCATCGTACGTCACGTCCTCGCCGCGGCCGGTTTCGCCGTCCCCCTCGAGCGAGACGACGACCGTGACGCGCTCGAAGCCGCTGGACGTCTCCCGGCTCCGCAGGTCGATATCGTAATCGTCGATTCGGAGACCGAGATCGGCGACGCGTCCGTAGAGCATTCTCACACGGGTACGACCGCCACACTGTTAAAATACGAGCGCCCGACGCGTCCGGCTCACGGGATAGTAATTCACTTCATGCTTCACCGAGACGTGGGGGTATGCGCACCGTTATCGTCGGGGCCGGCGAGGTCGGGACCTCGATCGCGAGGAGCCTCGCCGCGGATCACGATGTCGTCGTCATCGATATCGATCCCGACCGGGCCGAACAGTTGAAATACGACCTCGACGTGATGACGCTAACCGGAGACGGGACCTCGCTGTCGACGCTACGGACGGCCAACATCGAGGCCGCGGATCTGTTCATCGCGAGCACCGACGACGACCGGACCAATCTCGTCGCCTGTGAGACGGCGAAAACCGTCGGTGATCCGTTCACCATCGCGCGGACCAAAAGCGTCGAGTATCTCGAGACGTGGGAACTGACGGAGAAGGCCTTCGGCGTCGACTTCATGGTCTGTTCGGACCTCTTGAGCGCAGAGAACATCGTGCGAGTGATCGGGCTCCCCTCGGCGGTCGACGTCGACCCCTTCGCGGGCGGTCTCGTTCAGATGGCCGAGTTCGAGATCGGTCCTGAGAGCCCGGTCGCGGGCCACACGGTCGCCGAGGCCGACAGGTTCGAGTCGCTGACCTTCGCCGGCCTCTTTCGGGACGATGAGCTCGTTCTTCCTCGAGGGGACACGGTCATCAAGGCCGGTGACCGGGCGGTCGTCATTGGCAGTCCCGAGAGCGTACAGGGCTTTTCGAGCGATATCGCCCCGGAAGCGACGCCCGGCCAAGCCGACGAAATCGTCGTCATCGGCGGCTCGGAGATCGGCTACCAGACGGCTCGACTGCTAGAAGAACGCGATCTTTCGCCGCGGATCATCGAACGGGATCACGCCCGAGCGCGGAAACTCGCGGAGAAACTCCCCAATACGCTCGTGATGGAGCACGACGCGACCGACACTGAGTTCCTCGGGCGCGAACACGTCGACGAGGCCGACATCGTCATCGCGGCGCTGGACAGCGACGAGCGGAACCTCCTGGTATCGATGCTGGCGAAACGCCTCGGCACCGACCGCGTCGTCGCGGTCGTCGACAACGGCGAGTACGTGACGCTGTTCGAGGAGATCGGCATCGACGTGGCGATCAATCCCCGTCAGGTGACCGCCGAGGAGATCACCCGCTTTACGCACGGCGGCGTCGCAGAAAACATCGCCGTCCTCGAAGGCGATCAAGCGGAGGTGTTGGAGCTCGAACTGACCGACTCGAGCGAGTTGATCCATCGTCCAATTCGGGACATCGCCGCCGATATCGACGCGGATCTCGTCTTCGGTGCGATCACGCGGAACAGAGAGATGATCACCCCCCGCGGCGACACGGAGCTTCAGATCGGCGACCACATCATCGTCTTCGTCGAGTCTTCGTTCGTCGACGAGCTCACCACGATGGCGTAGATGGTCCGCGTACGCGTCGACTGGCGGACGAGCCTCGATCTTACCGGGCGAATACTACTGTATCTCGCGATTCCGCTCGTCTTCCCGCTCGCGATCGCAGTGTGGTACGGCGAGTCCGTGCTCCCGTTCGTCGTCGCGATCGTCGTCACGATCGCGCTGGGCGGCGGGCTTCGGTCGCTGCCCGGCGACCCCGGCGATCTCGGGCCGCGAGAGGCCTTTCTGGCGGTCGCCGTAATCTGGTTTCTCGTGGCCACTGTGGGTGCGATCCCGTTCGTCACCGCGGGCATGGGAACGATTGCCCACCCTATCAACGCCATGTTCGAGGCGATGAGCGGGCTGACGACGACGGGAGCGACGACGCTGGTGGACTTCTCGATCCACGATCGGTCGATACTGATGTGGCGACAGATCCTCCAGTGGCTCGGCGGGCTCGGTATCCTCATCCTCGCGACGGCGATCCTCTCGGAACTCGGCGTCGGTGGCGCACAGCTCATGGAGACCGAAACGCAGACGAGAAACGTGAACAAGCTGACGCCTCGGATCTCCGAGACGGCGCGGCTCATCTGGGGGTTGTACGTCGGACTGACGGCGCTCGCGGTCGTCGTCTACTACGGGCTCCATCTCGTCGACCTCGCGCCGAAGATGGGGCTGTACAACGCCGTCGCCCACGCGCTCACGTCCGTGTCGACGGCTGGCTTTTCGCCCGAGCCGCTGAGCATTGGGGCGTTCGCGCCGATCGTCCAGTGGGCCGTCATCCCGTTCATGATCGCGGGCTCGACGAGTTTCGTGCTCATGTACTTCGCGATCAACGGCGAGCCGATGCGGCTGTTGAAAAACGAGGAGTTCCACTTCTACATCGGGGCGTTGGCGTTCTTCACGACGCTCGTCGCCGCGGCGCTCGTGTTCGACCCGAACGCCGGGTTCAGCGCCGAGGCGACGCTCCGACACGCGGCGTTCAACGTCGCCTCGATGGTCACGACGACCGGCTACGCGAGCGTCGACTTCGACCTGTGGTCGGCGGCGGGGAAACACATGCTCTTTTTGTGCATGTTCCTCGGTGGGATGGTCGGGTCGACGACCTGCTCGATCAAGTCGCTGCGTTGGCTCGTCGCGCTGAAGGCGTTCCGCCGGAACCTCTTTACCAGCGTTCACCCGGAGGCCGTCCGGCCGGTTCGACTCTCCGGTCGTACCGTCGACGAGGAGACGATCCGCGACATCTACGCGTACCTGCTGTTGAGCCTCGTGATCTTCTTTCTGTTCACGATCCTCATCGTCGTCGACGCGGCTCGGATCGGCGCGAACGTCTCCGAGTTCGACGCGATGGGCGCGGCCGCGTCCACGTTTCTCAACATCGGCCCGGCGTTCGGCGAGGCGGGTCCCTACGGCACGTACAACGGCTTTTCGATGGCGACGAAAACGGCGATGATCCTGTTGATGTGGATCGGACGCATCGAGATCATCCCCGTCCTCGTGTTGTTCACCCGGGCGTTCTGGAGAACGTAATCCTGCGGATTTTATATACCATCACCGACCAACCCGGAACGTATGGAGCGACGCCGGAAATGACGGGGTGTCTGTGAGACGATGCGGCTCCGCGTGAAGTGGCTGACGACCGCGAGCCTCGTCGGGACCGTGCTCAAGTACATCGCGGCGGCGATGGTCGTCCCCCTCGCGGTTTCGTTCATTTATATGGAGGACGTCTGGGTGTTCGCCGTCTCCGCCGCGGCGACCGGACTCCTCGCGTTTGCCCTCGAACGACTCGACCCCGATCCCGATATGGGGCCTGCGGAGGCGCTGTTGCTCGTCGTCGTCTCGTGGCTCGCCGTCGCGCTCGTCGGCACGATCCCGTACCTGCTCGCCGGCTACGGCACCCCATCGGCGCTCGCGCATCCGGTGAACGCGCTGTTCGAGTCGATGTCGGGCTTCACCACGACGGGGGCGACCGTGATGGGCGAGATCTCGACGGACCGACACTCCCACGCGCTGATGCTGTGGCGACAGCTCACCCAGTGGCTCGGCGGGATGGGGATCATCGTTTTGATGGTCGCTATCCTCCCGGAGCTGGCGGTCAACGGCGCACAGCTGATGAAGACGGAGGCTCCTGGCCCGGACCTCCAGAAGCTCACCCCGCGGATCACCCAGACTGCGCGGGTGCTCTGGATCGTTTACTTCGGCTTCACCGCGCTGCTCGCGGTGTTGCTGTACGCGCTGCATCTCGGCGGATTCGCGCCGAACATGACAGCCTACAACGCCGTCGCCCACGCGTTCAGCACGCTTCCGACCGGCGGATTCTCCCCCGAAGCGGACAGCATTGCTGCCTTCTCGGCGGCGGTGCAGTGGGTCATCATTCCGTTCATGGTCGTCGCCGGCACGAACTTCGCGCTCTTTTGGCACCTGCTCGACGGCGACGTTCGAACGCTCCTCAACGACCCGGAGTTTCGGGTGTACGCCGGGGCGATCGCGATCCTGACGGCGATCCTCGCGACCCTACTGTACGGCGGCGGCGCGCCCCCACAGGAGTTGGGCGGAACGACGGCCGGCAACACCGAAAACGCCTTGCGGCAGGCCGCCTTCCAGATCGGCTCGCTGTTGAACTCCACCGGATTCGCGACGAGCGACTTCGCACAGTGGGACCCCGCCGCGCAGACGCTACTGTTGTTCACCATGTTCATCGGCGGCTCCGCTGGATCGACCGGCGGCGGGATCAAGGTGATCCGGTGGATCGTCGTCATCAAAGCGCTGCGCCGGGAACTGTTCCGGACCGCACGCCCGAGCGCGATCAAACCGATCCGATTGGGTGGCTACGTCATCGACGAGGACGTGGTTCGCGGAATCACAGCATTCACGCTTTTGTATATGGTGCTCTTCGGCGTCGCGACGGTCTTTTTTGTGCTCGATTCGCTGCGTGTCGGCTACGAACTGAGTACGCTGGAAGCAATGGGCGCGTCGATCGCAACGCTCGGGAACATCGGTCCCGGCTTCGGATCGCTCGGTCCCTTCGGCAGCTACACCGAGTTCCCGTTCGAGACCAAACTCATGATGGTCTTTTTGATGTGGATCGGGCGATTGGAGATCGTTCCCGTCCTCGCGGTGTTCACCGGTGCGTTCTGGAAGCGGTGAGCCGCTGTCGGGAAGCTTTTCGGGTCGAGCGCCCGATCGGATGAATATGAGCCGAGTCAAGCGTCGCGCTGTGTATTACGTGGCGTTCATCGCCGTCTTGATCCTCGTTGCAGCCGCCGCGTATGATTTCGGGATGCGGACGTTCGAACCCGGTCCGTACCCGCCACCGGGAACCGAAATCTCGCTTCTACACTCGATGCAGGTCGTCGTCGAGACGTTCACCGCGACCGGCTACGGATCCGATTCCCCGTGGCAGAGCGTGCAGATGAATCTACTCGTGATGCTGTTGGACGTCACCGGGGTCGGGCTGTTCTTTTTGGCGCTGCCGGCCGTGTTGCTCCCGCTTTTCAAAGACGCGCTCTCGCCCTCCGTTCCGACGGAGATCGACGCTACCGTCGACGATCACGTCATCGTCTGTTCGGACACTTCCCGGGCCGAGGCGCTGATCGACGAACTCGACGCGAACGGCCTCGATCACGTGTTTATCGACCCCGATCGCGACCGAGCGATGGACCTCGCTGCGGACGGGTACCGAGTCATCCACGGCGACCCGGAATCGACAGAGGCGCTCGAACGAGCCCACATCGGCGACGCCCGAGCGCTCGTCGCCGATGTCTCCGACCGGGTCGATGCGAGTATCGTTCTCGCCGCGGAGGAAGCGACTGGGGACTCGACGGTGATAAGCGTGGTCGAGGACGCCGAAACGGCCACCTACCACCGACTGGCGGGCGCGGATCACGTCCTCACGCCGAGACGCGTCCTCGGGGACGGCCTCGCCGGAAAACTCACCACCGGGGTTCGCGCGGACCTGGGCGAGGCCGTCCGCGTGGGTGACGACTTCGAGATCGTCGAGTTACCGATCCATCGGAACGGATCGCTCGTCGGCCGAACGATCGCGGACAGCGGCCTGCGGGAGACGTACGGCGTCAACGTCATCGGCGCGTGGTCGTACGGTGAGTTCGAGACGCCGCCGCCCCTCGATCAGCCGCTCGACAGTAGCACGGTTCTCCTCCTCGCCGGCGGCTCGGAGGGTATCGAGCGACTCCGGACGGCGGAACGATCGACCGTTCGACGGCCGAACCGGGGGGAGACGATCGTCGCGGGATACGGCGAGGTCGGCCAGACGGTCGCTGCGGCGCTTTCGCGCGCCGGCGTTCCGCATACGACGGTCGATATACGCGATTTCGACGGTGTCGATGTCGTCGGTGACGTGACCGATCCCGACGTCCTCGAATCGGCCGGCATCGAACGCGCCGCTTCGATCGTCCTCGCGCTCTCGGACGACACGCTCACCGAGTTCGCGACTCTCGTGGTCCGGGACAGAGCTCCCGACGTCGAAGTCATCGCGCGCGCGGATCGGACTGACGCCGTCAGAAAGACCTACCGTGCCGGCGCGGATTACGTGCTCTCTCTCGCCACCGTCAGCGGGCGGTCGATCGCTTCACGTATCATCGACGACGAGGAAATCATGTCGATGGACACGAACGTCCAACTGGTTCGGACGACCGCCCCGGCACTCGACGGAGAGATCATCGAGAACGCCGGGATTCGCGAACGAACCGGCTGCACCGTCGTAGCTATCGAACGAAACGGGACCGTCCACACCGATCTCGACGGCGCGTTTCGGCTCGACCCCGGTGACGAACTGGTGATCGCCGGCACCGATGCGGCGACGAACCGATTCGTCGAGCGATACTGCTGATCGAACTCACGCCTCATCGACCGCGTTCAGCGCGTACTCTCCGCCGAGTTCGTACACCTCGCGGAACGCGGCGTCGACGAAATCGGCGGCGTGTTTCGCGTCGGTCACGGCGGAGAGATAGACGACGCCGTCCGCGGCCCTTCTCGTCTCGGGCTGTTTGATTTTGAAGACGTGATACGTCGAGAGGAGCGCGTCGAGCCGATCGCGTTGCTCGGCGTCGAGTTCGAGGCGGATCGTCCGGTCGTCGTACTCGAGTTCGACGCCCTCGGCTTCGAACGTCACCGGCTGCCCCTCGCGTCTCGCATCGAGAATCCCCGTGACGAGCAACGTTCGTCGACCCTCGACTGTATCGGCCGCCATTACCGTTCGTGGGTGAGCCAACCACATCAACCCGACGCTCGCCGCGTTCAGACAACTCTTTTAGGCGGCGCTTTGAACGGCCGCATATGAGCCAGAGCCAGCCCAAGATTCTGCTGCTCGGGGCGCCGGGTGCCGGCAAGGGGACGCAGTCGAAGAACATCGTCGAACACTACGGTGTCGATCACGTCACGACCGGCGACGCGCTGCGCGCCAACAAGGACCTGGAGACGGAACACGGAACACCGCGCGAGTACATGGAAGCCGGCGAGCTCGTGCCGGATCCGGTCGTCAACGAGATCGTCAAGGCCGCCCTCAAGGACGCCGACGGCTTCGTCCTCGACGGTTACCCGCGGAACCTCTCGCAAGCGGAGTATCTCGGGGAGATCACGGACCTCGATCTCGTCGCCCTGCTCGACGTGAGCACCGACGAACTCGTCGATCGGCTGACCGGGCGGCGCGTCTGCTCGGAGTGTGGCGCGAACTTCCACGTCGAGTTCAACCAACCCGACGAAGAGGGCGTCTGCGACGAGTGCGGTGGCGACCTCGTCCAGCGCGACGATGACACCGAGGAGACGGTCAAAGAGCGTCTGAAGGTCTTCGAGGAGAACACCCAGCCGGTCATCGACCACTACGAGGAGACGGGTGCGCTCGTCCGGATCGACGGCGAGGGCTCGCTCGACGAGGTGTGGGCCGACCTCGAAGCCGCCATCGACGACGCGGTCTGAGAAACGGGCTTTTGGTGTTTTCTGCCGTTCAGGCGTGCGAACGATCGGGGCATCGTCCTCGAAAGAGTGTAGATACCCACGGCCGTAGCTCCGCGAATGAAACGGCTCGTGGCGGCGGTCGGCCTGTGTGTGGTGCTCGTCCTCGCCGGCTGTACCGGTGTCGGTGTCCCACCGGTAGATCCGACCGAACCGCCGACGGGAGAGCCGACCGACGTGTCGACCGACGAACCGCGGTCTCCGGCGACGGCTGGCACGTTCGAGGTCCACGCGATCAACGTCGGCCAGGCCGACGCGACGCTGCTTCGAACGCGCGAGGAGACGATGCTCATCGACTCTGGCGACTGGCGCGACGACGGCGAGACCGTGGTCGAGTACCTCGAGGCCCACGACGTCGATCGGATCGACCACCTGATCTCGACGCACGCCCACGCCGACCACATCGGCGGCCACGAGGCGATTATCGACCACTACGAGACCGAACGCGAGGGGATCGGCGCGATTTACGACCCCGGCGTTCCCGCCACCTCCCGAACGTACGAAGAGTATCTGGACGCCGTCGAACGGCATAACGTGACGCTCTTCGAAGTCCGTGACGGCGACGAAATCCCGTTCGAAGGGACTCGAACGGTCGTCCGCAACCCCCCGGAACCGCCGGGTGATAGCCTAAACGACAACAGCGTCGCTGTCACGATCGCTTTCGGCAACACGACGTTCCTGTTCACGGGCGATGCGGAACGCGAGATGGAATCGCGGATGCTCGATGCGCACGGGGACGCACTCGCCGCCGACGTGTATCACGCCGGCCACCACGGATCGGACACCTCCTCGTCCGCCGCGTTCCTCGACGCCGTCGACCCCGAAGTCGCGATCGTCTCGGCGGCCCACGACTCCCCATACGGCCACCCCCACGACGAGCCGCTCGAACGGTTCGCCGAGCGCAATACTCGGGCGGTCTGGACGGCGACGCACGGCTCGATCGTCTTCGAGAGCAACGGAACGAACATCTCCGTTCGGACCCAACACGACGTCACGATGTCGCCGCTGGAACTCGATGGAGCGCCCGAGGCGACCGCCGATCCGACCGACCCAGCAGCGGAGCGAACGGTCATCCGCTCCGTCTCGACCGCCCACGCCCACCAGCGGGTGCAACCTCGTACGGGAGTGACGCCATGAGACTCGACGGCGAGTACGCGGCGACGGTCGATCGCGTCGTCGAGGGGATCGCGATCTTCTTGATAGAGGGCGATGAGCAGCCCCTCGATGAACGCCACGTCCCGGTAGGGGAGCTCTCGATCGACGTCTCGGAAGGGGACAGATTCCGCCTCGAGTTCGACGACGGGGCGCTCGTCGGGATTGAGTCTCGCCCCGAAGAGGCAGCCGACCGTCGGAAGCGATTCCGGGAGCGCTTCGAGCGGCTCTCCCGTCGGCTCGACGACGAGGACGCCGATCGAAGGTAAAAGGTTGATTACCCGCGCTCCGTAAGGGTGCGTAATGGCACGCACAGCCTCGAAAGTACAGGAACTCGTCAAGGAGGATGTAGAGATGGAGGCCGCCCTCGAGTACGTCCTCGACCGCGCCGATCAGGGAACGGTCTCGTGGGGCGACGTCTCCGACGAACTGACGAGCGGGCAGTGGGGTCGTCTCATCGAGATCGGCCTGCTCGTCGATTCCAACGGCGAGGGGTTCGATGTCGCCGATCCCGACGGCGTCCGCGAGGCGCTCGAGGACGACGATCTCGAACTCCCGGACGCGCCGGACGCGGACTCCTCGTGGTCGAAGTGGGACAAGATGGCCGCCGTCGGCGCGATCGCGATGTTCGCCGGCTACACGTTTCGATCGGTCCGCGAGCCGCTCGCCGACACGTTGAACATCGTCCTCGGGCCGCTGTTGAACACGCTGCCGTTCTTCGCCGTCGTGATGGTCCTCGCGCTGTTCACCGGGCTGTACTCGACGCTTCTGCAATCGAACCTGATGAACATGGAGGTCATGGGTGCGTATCAAAACCGGATGAAGGAGATCCAAGAGCGCCGCAAGGACGCCAAAGAACGCGGCGACGACGAGGCCCTCCAGCGCATTCAGGACGAACAGATGGAGGCGATGGCCGACAACCTCGGAATGTTCAAAGAGCAGTTCCGACCCATGGTGTGGATCATGGTGTTGACGATCCCCGTCTTCCTGTGGATGTACGCCGTCGTCGGCTTCCGCGGCGCGCCGCTCTACCCGGACGTGAACCTCGCGCCGATGATGATGCCGATCGTCGGCGAGATCGGGTGGAACGAGTCCCTCCTCGGCCCGATCCAGGCGTGGATCGTCTGGTACTTCGTCTGCTCGATGTGCTTTACGCAGGTCATCCGCAAGGCGCTGAACATCCAGACGACGCCGACGTGATCGGTCCCGATCGAATCCATTTTTGAGCCGCTCCGCGTCCGCCGGCAAACGCGAAGAGTAACGTCTTTCACTCACAGCGGCGCAGTACTGATATGTTGATAACCATCTCCGGCCCCGCCGGCAGCGGCAAGAGCACGATCGCCGCCGGACTGGCGGAACGGCTGGGATACGACCACGTGAGCGGTGGTGACATCTTCCGGGAGCTGGCCGCCGAGCGCGAACTCACGCCGCTGGAGTTGAACAAACTCGCTGAGGAAGACGACACCATCGACCGAGATCTCGACCGCCGACAGCGCGACCTCGCCGCGACCAGCGACGATCTCGTGCTCGAATCGCGGCTCGCCGGCTGGATGGCCGGCGACCACGCCGACTTCCGGATCTGGCTTGACGCGCCGCTGGACGTTCGCGTCGCCCGCATTGCCGACCGGGAGAACAAACCGACCGATACCGCCCGCCACGAGACCGTCGAGCGCGCCGACAGCGAGGCGCTCCGCTACCGGGAGTACTACGACATCGATATCGACGCGCTACACATCTACGATCTTGCGCTTAACACCGCCCGATTCTCGCCCGCCGCCGTCCTCGACGTCGTCGCGACGGCCGTCGAGTCGTACGATCCAGACGACGACGAGGGGAAGACGCCGATCACCGGCGTCACCTACGAGTTTTGACCATGCAGGTCCGTGGCCCGCCCGACGACCGCGATCCCGAGACGCTCCTCGAATTCGGCGTCGTCAACCTCGACAAACCGCCCGGTCCCTCAGCCCACCAGGTCGCCGCCTGGGTCCGGGACATGGCCGGCGTCGATAGAGCGGCCCACGCCGGCACGCTCGACCCGAAGGTCACCGGCTGTCTGCCGATCCTGACGGGGACCGCCACGCGGGCCGCACAGGTGTTCGACGACAGCCGAAAGGGCTACGTGACCGTTCTCGAGGCCCACGCGCCGATCCCCGGTGATTTCGAGTCGACGCTCGCCGAGTTCGAGGCCCCGCTGTATCAGAAGCCACCGCGGAAATCCGCCGTCTCACGCCGCCTCCGTACGCGCGAGATCCACCGCCTCGACGCGCTCGAAACCGAGGATCGACGGGCGTTGCTCGATATCGAGTGCGACAGCGGCACCTACGTCCGAAAGCTGTGCCACGATCTCGGGCTCGCGCTCGGAGCGGGCGCGCACATGGGCGACCTCCGGCGAACCCAGACCGGAACGTTCGACGATCGGACGCTCTCGACGATGGAGGACCTCGCCGACGGCCTCGCCTTCTGGCGCGAGGAGGGTGACGCCGCGCTGCTTCGAGAGGTCGTTTCGCCCGCTGAACGCGCTCTCGCCCACCTCCCGCGACTCACCGTCGCGCCCTCCGCCGCAGAGGAGATCGCCCACGGAGCTCCCGTCTACGCCCCCGGCGTCATCGACAACGAACTGGACGGCGTCGATGAGCATGCGCTCGTCGCCTGCTACACCCCCGACGACGCCGCGGTCTGTCTCGGCTACCTCGTTGGCGACCCCGACGCCGACTCGGGTGTCGTCGCCGAGTTAGAGCGCGTTCTGGTGTGAACGGCACGGCGAAACGAAGGGGTTAAACGTTCCTCAGTCATCCATCGAAATGCATGGGACCGTGGGGTAGTGGTATCCTCTGCGGATGGGGTCCGTTGGACCCGTGTTCGAATCACGGCGGTCCCATCATTTCGCTGTGAACTCTCCGTGAGCAGCAACCGCTGGCGGTCAGATCTCGCCGATCACGGTCTCGCTCCCTTTCGGTTCGACGACATCGTTCAACACTCCATGCATTGGTCCCCCTCGGATGACTTCGAAGTGTTAAAACGTTCCCACAGTCCTGACCTTCGTACGTCCGCCTCTATACGCGCTTTCGCCGCTCGGGACCAGCGACTTGAACTGTTGGGTGGTACTCATACGTGCGCTACATATTTTGGCACAGAATCATCGAAAAATTGTGTCGCGTTTTATTCGAGTCGGACGTGAAAACTTCGAGATCCCTTCGACTCTTCTCATGTCGTTCTCTCGAGAGAAATTATTGCCGCGCTAACCATACTAGTTGGGTATATATTTCAAAACACACGGACCCATAGGGTATGGTGTATCATGGCAACTCCAGAAAGCGAAGTACTGTGGTTGTGGATCGGCACCGCTGGAATGTTCCTCGGTATGCTGTACTTCATCGCCCGCGGATGGGGCGAGGAGAACAGACGCAGACAAGAGTTCTATATCGTGACGATATTCATTACCGCAATCGCCTTCGTCAACTACCTGATGATGGCGCTCGGGTTCGGTTTGACGACGGTCACGGTCGCCGGTGAAGAGTTGCCCATCTACTGGGCGCGGTACACCGACTGGCTGTTCACAACGCCATTGCTGCTCATCGACCTCGCGTTACTCGCCGGAGCGAACCGCAATCAGATCACCACACTGGTCGGTCTGGACGCGCTGATGATCGGCACCGGTGCCGTGGCGACGCTGTCTACGACGGGCGTCTTGCTCGGCCCCGTCGGTGACCGCCTCATCTGGTGGGGCGTCTCGACCGGCTTCCTGTTGGTGTTGCTGTATTTCCTCTTTGGAACGCTGACCGAAGAGGCGAACCGACTCTCGGCGGACGCCCAATCGACGTTCCGTATCCTCCGGAACCTCATCGTGGTCGTCTGGCTGGTGTATCCGGTGTGGTGGATACTCGGCACTGAGGGTCTCGGGCTGGTCACCCTCTACACCGAGACTGCCGGCTTCATGGTGTTGGACCTCGTCGCCAAGGTCGGCTTCGGCATCATCTTGTTGTCGAGCCGCGAAGTCCTCGATGCCGCGGGCGAGGTCGCCGATGCGGCGATGGGTGCGACCCAACCCGCCGACGGTGACTGAGTGCCGGTCGCACCCTTGACCACGAGACGTCCCGTCTCGACACCGCCCCCATGGCCCCCTGTTATGCATCCCAAGACGCCTACTCCCCTCGCAAGGCCGACGGCCGGAGGGGACGCCGCATGAGCGGCCCGACGTACATGCAGTTTCACCTCGCGTTCCTCCTGCCCGTGGTAGCGATGTTGCTCGCGGCGGCGACGGTGACCCGGACCCGGACTATCCGCTCGACAGTGTGGCCGGTCGGTCGACCGATCTATTGGACCGGCGTCGCCATCGTCACACTCGTCGCCGTCATCTATACGACGCCGTGGGATAACTACCTCATCGCTCGCGGCGTCTGGGGGTACGGCGACGGGCGGACGATCGCTCACCTCGGATTCGCCCCCGTCGGCGAGTACGCTTTTTTTGTCATTCAGCCGATACTCACGGCGCTGTGGCTGGGGCAGTTGACCCTCCGTCCTGGATGGCCGGAGCTATCCGGACTCGGAAAGATCGCCGACTGGGGTCGAGTTCTCGAGGTCGGTCGCCTCGGGCTCGGTCTCCGGTTGATCGGCGTCGTCGCCGCCGTTTCGATCGGCGTCTTCGGTGGTCTCGCGCTTGCGACGCCCGATACGTTCTACCTCGGAGCTATCCTCGTGTGGGCCGCCCCGGTCCTGTTCGTCCAGTGGGTCGTCGGCCTCCCGCAGTTGCTGTACCAGCGTCGGACGGTCGCCCTCGGAGTCGCCGTCCCGACGCTGTACCTCTGGATAATCGACCGAGTCGCGCTGGCGACCGGCATCTGGTACATCTCACCGACGTACACGACCGGCATCGAACTCTTCGGCCTGCCTATCGAGGAAGCGCTGTTCTTCCTCGTGACGAATCTATTCGTCGTGCAGGGGCTGGTCTTGTTTCGGTGGGTGGTTGACCGATGGGCGTGACCGTCGGCCGACCAACGCCCACGTTCCGCGCAGTCTACGACCGAGTTGCTGCCCGCCCCGCGTGGACGGTCTGTGCCCTCCTCGTCGTCGGGTCGATCCTCGGACGACTATTCGACGTCTCGCTTCCGCCGACAGTCAGATACCTCCCCCTGGCGGCCAGTGTCGTCGTTTTCGGGCTCCCTCACGGCGCGGTCGATTATCTCATCCCGGCCCAACTCGACGGCCGATCGCTGGCTGCCTCGATGACTCTCGTTGGCAGTCTCTACGCCGTACTCGGCGGCGCTTACACGGCACTGTGGCTCACCGAGCCGCTCGCGGCCGCGACGATCTTCATTGCACTGACTTGGTTCCACTGGGGACAGGGCGACGTACACGCCCTCGTGTCCTTCGTCGGCGCCGACCACATCGACTCGACGGGGCTACGCGTCGCGACGTGTTTCGTCCGCGGTGGCCTCCCCATGTTCGTCCCGTTTCTCGCTTTCCCGGAACGGTATCGGGCGGTCCTCGAGACGTGGGTTGAACTGTTCGGCGGCGATCTCTCTGCGACGTGGGCGTTCGTGCCGCATCTCCGACTCTTCGGTGGGGCCGTCTTCCTCGCAGTCACCGTGGGTGTGCTACTCGTCGGGCACCGTCGTGCCGGGGAAACTCGCGGTTGGCGCATCGACGCCGGCGAGACGGCGTTGCTGTGGGCGCTCTTTTTTACGGTGCCGCCGATCCTGGCCGTCGGCGTCTACTTTTGCGTGTGGCACTCGCTGCGGCACGTGCTCCGCTTCTCCGCGATCGATGAGCAGGAGGTGAGGACGACCGCCGGTCGTCTTTTCTCCGCTTTCGCCCGCAAGGCGGCACCGTTGACCGTCCTCGCGTTGGTTTTCCTCGTCCTGTTCGGCCTGCTGGCCCCCGCATCGCCGTCGAACGCCTCCGAGTTCACGGGGCTGTATCTCGTTTTCGTCGCCGTGCTTACCCTACCCCACGTGGCCGTCGTGACGTGGATGGATCACCGGGAGGGTGTCTGGAACAGCTGATTTACCGGGAACTACCGTTCGAAGAACGCCTCGATAAGTTTTTGTTCGGCGGCGCGGAGGTGCTGGTGAAAAGTCGAACGCCCGATTCCCATAGATTTGGCGAGGACGTCGCCGGTTACGGGGCGATCCCACTCGTAGAAACCACTGACGTGGGCCTTTTGCAGCGCGGTCAACTGCCGTTCTGTGAGGCGGCCTTCGATGTCGGCGACGAAGTCCTGTCGTGTCGAGGGCGGTCGCTCGCGTTCGCGCTGGGCGACGATATCCGTCTCGGGGTAGCGTTCGAGAAGGTGGTCGACGACCGCTCGAACGTCAGCCTCCGTGGGGAGTTCGAGCTCGAGGTTTGCGACCCCGTCGGAGACGTCGATCGAACGGATGCTCACGCCGCGTTCGGCCAGCGTCGTGGGCAGGGAGTCGTCGATGACGGTGAACTCGAACAGCGTCTCGCCGCCGTGTTCGTGTATCACCTCTGCCGAAGCGATATCCAGGTATCGATCGGCGGTGTCGATGACAGCATTCGAGTCGGCGTTCGACTGGAAGAACATCAGGACGGTGCCGTCATCGCGGTAAACGGACCCCTTGTAGGCGAAGGATCCGCCCGCCCGCTCGGAGAGATCGACGAAGAACAACCCGTTGTCGCGCGTTTCAATCCCCAGCTGCGTCACGCTGTCCGTCGCAAGCATGCGACCCCGTTCGGCGGCGTTCAGCGCCGTCGCCGTCGCTCGTCCGATGGCTTCGAGAACAACGCGCTCGTGATCGTTCAACGCCGCCGCCTCGGTCGTATACAGTGAGAGCACGCCATACGTCGTCTCGCCGTAGACCAACGGGACGACGGCGATGCCACCGAGGTTATCGTGGCCCATCCACGGCGACCGATCGGCGACGGCCGCCAGTTCCGCCTCGTCGGTGACGACCTGTGACTCGCCCGTTTCGTAGGCGGCGGCAGCCGGAAGCGGGTCAGCATTATCGAGCGGAACGCCGATGGTCGCGTCCGTCACCGCCCACGCGCCAGCCGACGCCGACGCTACGAGCGCGTCCGTCGGGTGGTTGGGGACGCCGACCCACGCGAACTCGTAGGTGTCGATGTCGGCGACACACTCACAGACAGCCTGTTCGATGTCGACGCGACGTTCACCGGCGACGAGCTCACGAGTCACGTCATTCAGGAGACCATCGATGCGGACCAACAGGTGTTGGAGGTTCCGTCGCTCGCGTTTCACCTTCATCTCAGCCTCTTTGCGCTCGGTCACGTCCGTCTGGAACCCCACAAAGTACGACACCTCCCCGTCGTCGTGGACCGGCGCAATGTCGACGCGGTTCCAGAAGGGGTCGCCGTCCTTCCGGTAGTTCAGCAACTCGACGGAGACCGGTTCACCCGTATCGACGGCTCTCCGCATCTCGGCGATGGCCTCGAGATCGGACTCCTCGCCCTGTAGGAACCGACAGTTCCGGCCGACGACACGCCCTTTCGAGTAGCCGGTCAACCGCTCGAAGGCGTCGTTGATGTACACCATCGGCTCGTCGGGGGCGTCGGCGTCGGCGATGGTGATCCCGACTGGCGCCTCGTCGATGGCCCGCTCTTTCAACCGGATTTCTTCGCGCAACTCGAGGTCTTCGATCGGCATCCGGGTCGCGCCCTCACCCCGGAGCGGCGACGACTCGACCCCCGATCGAACTCGCTCAAGAAGGCGTTCCCTGGCGTCGGGTGCAGTCTTCGGGACGAACTCCGAGACGCCGGCTGCAACGGCTTCGCTCGCCACCGTCCCGTCGTCAGCGACGACGATGACGGGGAGGTCGGGCCGCTGCGTCCGTACCTCTTCGAGGAGGCCGACGGCGTCGAGCGATGGTCCCTCGACGGCGACGACACAATCGACCGCCGAAACCTGCGATAGCGCCGCCTCGGTGTCCGCCGTCGCCGACACGGACAGCCACGGTTCCTCGGCCAGGGCGGCCGAACGGCCGTCGGTGTCGTCGCCCTCGGCGACGAAGAGTACTCGCGCGGGCTCCGCTTCGGTCATGAATACCTCACTAGTTTGGGTAGCGCCCCCCGAACATATAAACGTGAGTCACCCTCGCCGTCGAGTACCACCTCGGTTGGTGATCGCGTTTATCACAGTCGGACGGTGAGGAGAATCTCGACCGGTCGATTGACGCGATTCGCACGTCGATCACTCACAACTTCGCGGCGATCAACTCGACGGCACGCAGGATCCGATACAGCAGGTACACCACGAGCGCCCCGTAACGTCACTCCGTAGTGTGAAGCACACCGACGCGATTCGTCGCCAGCCTAAATGCGCAATATCGGGACTCCGAGAACCAGCACGTTCGAGACACCCTCTCGAACCGCTGTGGTGTCTCGGTCAAGATACCTCCGAGTCCCCTGCCGGGAGAGGAGTAACGGCGGTGTGGTCCCGCCATCGCCCCGTCATACCGACGGGTCATTAGCCAGCAAATATCCCAACTCAGCGGTGCAGTACCGTGGGAAACCTCGATGTTTACTGCGAGGAGGATGTCAACCGTCCACTCGCACCCGTCGTTGCGGTGAACCGAGGGCTTACATTGCTGACCCGCGAAGCGTCGGGCATGCCAGAAGTCGAAGTGTCGTTACCGGACCGAATCGACAGCGAGATATCCCGTCTCGTCAACCAGGGCGAGTTTCTGAACCGTGAACAGGCCGTCGAGGAACTCCTCTCGATGGGTGTCTCGGCGTACGCGCCAGCCGAGACGACGACCGAACCGGAGCAGGATCTGTTCACGCAGATGACCGACGACCAGCAGGACCCGGCCGCTCGAACCGACGACGGGGACGACTACACGTTCTGAGACTGACGACCGTGTTTCTCAATGGCGGTTGTACACCGTTATGTTGGTCACTCTGGTAGTCCCGTCTCGGCTCGATAGTGGTACGCCATCGGCAATCCGCGCTCGTCGGTCGGCGGTTCCTCCGGAAGCGACCGCAACGCTCCCGGACCGGGACGGACGGTCAGTCCCAACGCGACGGCGTCGACGATGGCCGGGATCGGTATCCGGCGGCCCTCGGTCGATTCTGCGACCGCTTGTACCGTCGGCGGCGCGTCTCGGTCGAACGCGGCGAGCGTCCGCATGCGCTCGGCGTAGCCGGCCGCGTAGGCTGCTGGCTCCGCCATCGGGGCCCCCTCGAAGGCGAGATAACACAGCTCCGGGTGCGCTTCGACGAAGATCGGTCGCGCGTCGTCGATCGCCGCGAGGAACTCGTCGACGGCCGCGACGAACGGGGTCGTCTCGAAGGCGCGTCGCGAGAGCTCTTGGCCGGTCTTTCGCTCGTGAACCCGTGACGCCGTCCGATAGCGGTGTTTGCGGGCGGCTTCGCGAACCGGCGTCGAGATGATATCGTCGACTCGATCGCCCAACAACCGGCGGGCAAGCCGTTCGTTCGGCCGAACGGCGTCGGACGATTCCAGACCGATCGACACGTCGATCGCGATGCGCTCGGCCGACTCCTCGTATCGGCTCCACAGCTCGCCGACGCTATCGAAGACGGCCGCGTGATCAAAGCCGTCCGCTGTGTAGGCGACCGCGAGCCAGCCGCTCTCGCGGGCGACACCGCCGACGTAGTACTCGCTCACGAATGAAACCACCAGTCCCGGGTATGTAGGCGTATCGCCGCGTCAGACGTTTGGCTGCTGAACCGTCCACCGGCTCAAAACAGCGCGTCGTCCTCGTCGAGAATCTCCGCGGGGCCGCCGACCTCCCAGACGCGCGTTCCGATACCGAGGTCTGCAATCTCGGCTTCGACGCGATCGACGTGTGCCGCGGTCGTGTTGACGTACACCGACGCGCCCGTGTCCGTGGAAAAGTACACCGGAACGCCCTCATCGCGGAGCGTTCGAACGGTCTCGAACACCGAGAGTGTCTCCGGCTTCCAGTAGACCCACCCGGCGGGTCCCGTCATCGTCGTCGCCGCCAGCGACAGCGAATCGTGCTCGGCGAGTTCGAACGCCCGGTCGAAATCCTCCTCGCGGAGAGCGTTACGCATCGTGGCGATCTGCTCGTGGATGTGCGCCATCCGCGCCTCGAACATGTGGCTCTCGGCGGCCTCTTTGTGCGCTTCCTCGGTGTGTTTGAACGCCGGGATCTCCGCGGCGACGATTCGGAGGTCGGCTTCGAGCCCCGTCTCGATGCGTTCGGAACGACAGTCCACGTCGTCGAGTCCCGTCCGGAGGTGTGAGAACGCGCCCGTGACCGCCCGGGCGGCCGACGACGATCCGCGGCGAGCGATCGCCGAGATCTCCGGGAGCGTCAGGTCGAGCCCCGCCGCGCCGACGACGGCGACGGCCGCGGCGGCGAACCCAGACGAAGAGGAGCCGAACCCGATGTTCGTCGGGAAGTCGTTCTCCGATCTGAACCGGACCCGGTGATCAATCCCCGCGAGGTCCCGAACGTGGTCGACGACGTTTTCGATCCGCTCCGCGCCCCGCCCCTCGACTTCCTCGCCGTCGACGACATACCGGTCTACCGACAGATCCGGGTCGAATTCGGCGGTCGTCTTCGTGTGACTCGGCGCGGTACAGACGGAGATCGAATCGTGATACGGGAGTCGAAGCTCCTCGTTTCGCATCCCGTGATACTTGACGAGCCCCTGGATCGGATGGGCCTTCGCGGTCGCTTTCATACCGAACTCTCCGACGGCTCGGTCTTTGCAGTTTCGTCTCCGCGATCGGTGAGTGAGCAATGACGGCGATTCCCGACGCGAGTGAACATGGCGTCCCGTTCTACGGCCACCGCCCCGCTTCTTCGGAGGCCGAGAGCACCCGGCGGAGCGCGACTACGTACGCGGCTGTCCGGAAGTTCGGGAGACCGAGCTCCTCGTAGCACTCGACGAGATCGTCGAACGCGCCGACAATATGTCGTTCGAGCTCCTCGTTGACGCGCGATTCGGCCCAGTAGAATCGCTGTCGGTTCTGCACCCACTCGAAGTACGAAACCGTCACACCGCCAGCGTTCGCCAGAATGTCCGGAATGACGATCACGTCCGCTCCGGTGAGCACGTCGTCGGCATCGGGCGTTAGCGGGCCGTTCGCCGCCTCGGCGATCACGTCGGCTTTGACCTCGGCTGCCAGGTCCCTATCGATGGCGTTTTCCAGCGCCGCCGGGACGAGCAGGTCGACGTCGAGAGTCAGCAGTTCCTCGTTGGTCAACTCCTCCGTCGCGCCCCCGTAGCCCGTCACCGAGCCGGTCTCGTTTTTGAACGCCTTCACGTCGTGGGCGTCGACCCCATCGGGGTTGTAGATCCCGCCGGAGGAGTCAGAAACAGCGACGATGGTCGCGTCGTGGTCGTCCTGCAGCAGCTTCGCCGCGATGCTGCCGGCGTTACCGTAGCCCTGAACAGCGACCGTCGCGCTCGAGAGGTCTTTGCCGAGGTACTCGAACGCCTCGCGAGCGGTGAGCATCGTCGAGCGGCCGGTCGCTTCGACTCGACCGAGCGACCCGCCCGAGTCGATCGCCTTCCCGGTGATGACGCCCGGTGCCGTCGTGTTTTCGAGCGTCTCGTACGTGTCCTTAATCCAGTTCATTTCCCGTTGACCGGTGTTCACGTCCGGCGCGGGAATGTCGCGATCCTCGCCGATCATGGGTCGAAGCTCGGTCGCGAACGCGCGAGTGATCCGCTCCAACTCCGCTTCGGAGTACTCGCGTGGGTCGATAACGATGCCGCCCTTTCCACCGCCGTAGGGAATGTCAACCGTGGCACACTTGTACACCATCCATCCCGAGAGCGCTTTCACCTCGTCGCGCGAGACGTTCGGATGGTAGCGAATGCCGCCCTTATACGGACCGCGATCGCCGTTGAACTGCGACCGGTAGGCGCGAAATACTCCGACGGATCCGTCATCGAGTTCGACCGAGAGATTCGTCTCCAGTATTCGCTCGGGATTTTTCAGTCGTTCGAGGACGTCGTCGTCGACGCCCATGTGAGCAGCTGCGTCGTCGATCTGTTCCTGTAAACTCTCGAACGGGTTGGCATCCTCGGGCATATCGAAATCGTCGTCTAGCCGTCGCTTAAGCGTGACGACCCTCTCCGAACGAGTCCGGTCAGTGACGATTTCGGCGGCCCACACGCCGGAACACAACCCGAAAGCTTAATCGATGCTGTGTGTTCGTACACGTCACACATGGATCCACAAACCGACGTCAACGACGCAGAGATGTGGAATCGATTGCTCCGAATCGCGGCGTTCTTTTTGGGTGCCGTCGTCCTCGCGGGGCTGCTCTTGATCGTTCTGAGCGACTTGCTCGTTTCGATCTAGACACGACCTGGCTTTCCTCACTGCGTCTTCCGGGCTGCTCGGTGTCGATCGAGGATCGCTTCAGCGCGTTCGATCAGCGGTGCATCGATCATCTCGTCGTCGACGCGGAACACCCCCCGGCCCTCGGCTTCGGCCGCCTCGGCGGCGTCGAGCACCCGATTTGCCCACTCGACGTCCTCGGGATCCGGCGTGAACGTCTCGTTTATCACCTCGACTTGCGACGGATGGATCGCGATCTTGCCGTCGTAGCCGAGTTGTCGGGCGACCGCGGTCTCCTCGGCCAGTCGGTCGGTCGCGCCGATGTCGGTGACGAGCGTGTCGATCGCGTCAACGTCGGCCGCGGCGGCGGCCAATACGACGTGTTCGCGCGCGTAGGCAATCTCCTCGCCCGTCTCAGTTCGGGTCGCGCCGACATCCGCGGATAGGTCCTCCGCGCCGAACAGTACGGCGTCTACGCGATCTGCTGCCGCGATCGCTTCGGCAGCGAGCACTCCAGAAGCGGATTCACAGATCGCGATGATCGGGAGCTCGTTGCCGCACTCCCGAAGGAGTTCGCCGATCCGCGCCACGTCGTCCGCCGACTCCACCTTCGGTGCCATCACCGAATCGAGCCGCGGATCGCCGTCGGTGATCGCTTCAATGTCGCGAACAGCAGCCCCGAGATCGGGATTGACCCGGACACACACCTCGCAGTCGGGATCGAAGGACCGATCCGTGAGGACGTCCGAAACGGCGGTTCGCGCCGTCGCCTTCTGCCCGGGCGCAACGGCATCCTCGAGATCGAACACGACCGTATCGGCACCAGTTTCGGGGGCTTTACGCATCAGATCGGGCTTGTCGCCGGGCGAAAACAGGACACTTCGTCTGGCCATCGTTGACGTACGTCCGTCTGCCGGGTAAATCAAGACTGGGGGTCGCCGACGCGCCTCCGTCACCCGTCCCGGAACTGATCGAGTCCGACCTGCCGTCGGGCGACGCCTGCTGGATCGGCGACCCAGGGGCCGTGTCGTTCCCGCTCGGCCGCAATGTCGACGTTCGGCGGTTCGGCCCCCTCGTGGCCGTCGCACTCGGCCCCGCACTCGCGCGCCGGGTCGACAAACCGGTCCTTCCAGGCGCAGTACGGCAACGCGTCGTCGTCACCGAACGCGGGGCCGCGGGCGTTCGCGTTCGCACACTCGGGGAGCTTCCGGGGCCGCCAGCCCTTCCCATAGGCGCGCTCTGCTACCCGGATTCGGAGTCGAGCCTTCCGCTCGGCGTCGACCGGCTCGACGTCGACTCGCGTCGGCGATTCGTCAATAACGGCGATTCCGGGCTCGCTCGCGGCCAATCGACACGGCTCCCGGACGACCTCGAAGGTGCCGTCGTCGGGATCGAAGCGCCACACGCCGACCGGTTCGGGAATTCGATTCAGATGTGCCCCGGTCACGTACGACGCCGTGACGAGCACGACTTCGTCGAACAGCGACAGCGAGACGTCCTTGCGGAGCTGGAGTTCCAGATCGCCGGGACGACCGAGGTCCGGTTTGTTCTCGAACGCGCGAAGGCCACCGATCCACTCCGGATACGCCGTCGTTTGTCGGACGTATCGTCGCCTCTTTCGACGCTCCTCCTGGAAAAAGCCGATCTCGACGGCCCGGTCGGCGATCGTCGAGGCGCGGTCCGGATGGGCGTCTATGGCGTTCTTCGGTCGACGAGCGCGTCCGACGCCGACGTCGCTCTCGATTGCGAGGCCGGGGATCGTCTCCGCGGTGATCGCCGTCCGTCGATCGAACTCCGGTCCCGGCTGCACCTCGACGACGTCGACGATTCGTGAGTGCGTACCGAGCTGACGCGCGACGATGCCATCGCTCTCGGCTTCGAGGGCGGCACACACCGCGAGTTCGAAGGGGAACTCCCGCACGGCTCTCCGAACGAGCGGCACGGTGAAAAACGACGCGCTCGGGGTAGTCGTTTCGCGTTCAGGCGAACGCGAGGTCCTGCTCGGCTTCGAGGAGTTCGTGGTAGCGGTTTCGGATGGTGACTTCGGAGATGTCGGCGACCTCCGAGACCGCCGCCTGCGTCGTCTTCTCGTTGGTGAGCAGCGAGGCGGCGTAGACGGCCGCCGCCGCCAGCCCGACCGGCGACTTCCCCGAGTGAACGCCTTGCTCTTTGGCGTTACTAAGCAGCTTTCGCGCGCGGTTTTCGGCCTCCTCTGAGAGGCTGAGTTCGCTCGCAAAGCGCGGGACGTAGCTCTCGGGATCGGCGGGCGCGACTTCCAGGCCGAGTTCGCGGACGACGTAGCGGTAGGTGCGGGCGATCTCGCTCTTTTCGACCCGCGAAACGCCGGCGACCTCGTCGAGGCTGCGCGGGACGCCGGCCTGCCGGGCGGCGGCGTACACGGAGGCGGTGGAGACGCCCTCGATGGAGCGGCCGGGCAGCAGGTTTTCGTCGAGCGCGCGGCGGTAGATGACGCTGGCTGTTTCGCGGACGTTCTCGGGGAGGCCGAGCGCGCTCGCCATCCGGTCGATCTCGCCGAGTGCCTGTTTGAGATTGCGCTCTTTGGAGTCGCGCGTGCGAAAACGCTCGTTCCACTTGCGGAGTCGCTGCATCTTCTGGCGCTGACGCGACCCCAGCGAGTTCCCGTAGGCGTCCTGATCGCGCCAGTCGATGTTGGTGGAGAGCCCCTTGTCGTGCATCATGTTGGTCGTCGGGGCACCCACGCGGGATTTTTGATCCTTCTCGGCGCTATCGAAGGCGCGCCACTCCGGGCCACGGTCGATCGAGTCCTCTTCGACCACCAGGCCGCACTCCGTGCATACCGTCTCCCCGTGCTCGGAATCGGCGACGAGCGTACCGCTGCACTCCGGACAGCTGTTCGTCTCTTCTCTCTCGGTTTCGGACTCGGTCTCCGTCTCGGTCGTTCGTGTTCGTGTATGTTCGCTCATGCTACGTGGCGGGGGCTACCAGGTGGGGAATCTTCTCGAAAAGACCCGGTCTGATGTTAGTACATAGAGAACGTGGGAAAGGTATTTAAACACTTTGATGTTTTCGGCGAGTCGGTGTCGATTTATGCCCGTCCCGTGTGAAACCGATATGGACCGCGCCGCCTTCGCCGCCCGCATCGACCACACCGTCCTCGGGCCGGAAACGACGTTCGACGACGTTCGTTCGGTTCTCGACACCACGATCGAGTACGGGATGAACGCGTGTGTCCCGCCGTGTTACGTCTCCGAGGCGAGCGAGTACGCGCCGACGGTCACGCTCGTCACCGTCTGTGGGTTTCCCCACGGGCAGGCCGCTCCTGAGGCGAAAGAGTTCGAGGCCGAACGCGCCTGGAAGGACGGGGTCGACGAGATCGACGTGGTCGTCAACGTCGGCCGGCTTCGCGGCGGCGACGACGGGGCAATCGCGGACGAACTCGGCCGCGTCGTCGCCGCCGTCCCGATCCCGGTGAAGGTCATCGTCGAGGCTCCGTTGCTCTCCGTCGGAGAGTTTCGAACCGTCTGCAAACTCGCGGCCGATGCCGGCGCGGCGTATGTGAAGACCTCGACCGGCTTCTCGGTCGGCGGGGCGACCGTCGAGGACGTCGAGATCATGTCGGAGTACCTGCCGGTGAAAGCCAGCGGCGGGATCGGAGACTTCGAGACGGCGCTCGCCATGCTCGAAGCAGGTGCCGACCGGATCGGCGCATCGGCGGGCGCGGCGATCGTCGAGGGCTTCGACGCCGACACGATCGAGCGCTCGTCGTTCGAAGCGGATGCTCGGTCGGCCGAGTGAGCCGAAACGTCGCCCTTTTGACCGGCGGCCCGCAAGGAACGGGTAATCGATGGCCACCTACCACATCGAGACGTACGGCTGTACGTCGAACCGGGGCGAGAGCCGCCGGATCGAGCGGTCGCTCCGCGACGCGGGCCACTACCGCGTCGACGGGGCCGACGAGGCGGACGTGGCCATTCTCAACACCTGCACGGTCGTCGAGAAGACCGAGCGGAACATGCTCCGACGCGCCGAGGAGTTGGCCGACGAGACGTCCGATCTGATCGTCACCGGCTGTATGGCGCTCGCACAGGGCGAGGAGTTCGCCGACCTCGACGTGCAGGTGCTCCACTGGGACGACGTGCCGACCGCTGTCACGAACGGCGAGTGTCCGACGACGACGCCGGACGCCGAGCCGATCCTCGATGGCGTCGTCGGCATCCTCCCGATCGCCCGCGGTTGCATGAGCAACTGCTCGTACTGCATCACGAAGTTCGCGACCGGCCGCGTCGACTCCCCGTCGGTCGCCGAAAACGTCGAGAAAGCGCGGGCGCTCGTCCACGCCGGCGCGAAGGAGATCCGCGTCACGGGCCAGGACACCGGCGTCTACGGGTGGGACACCGGTGATCGAAAGCTCCCCGAACTGCTCGATCGGATCTGTGACATCGACGGCGACTTTCGCGTCCGACTCGGGATGGCGAACCCCGGCGGCATCCACGGGATCCACGAGGAACTTGTCGATGTCTTCGCCGAGAACGAGAAGCTCTACGACTTCATCCACGCGCCCGTCCAATCGGGCTCCGACGAGGTGCTCGAAGCGATGCGCCGTCAACACCGCGTCGACAAGTTCGAGGCGATCGTCGAGACCTTCGACGATCGACTCGACCACTGGACGCTCTCGACGGACTTCATCGTCGGCTTTCCGACCGAGACCGACGCCGACCACGAGCGCTCGATGGAACTGCTCGATCGGGTGCGTCCCGAGAAGATCAACGTCACGCGCTTCTCGAAGCGACCGGGGACGGACGCCGCCGAAATGAAGGGGCTCGGCGGGACGATCAAAAAGGAGCGATCGAAGGCGATGTCGGAGCTGAAACGCGAGATTTCTACCGAGATCCACGCATCGATGGTCGGCGAGACGCATACCGTCCTTGCCGCCGAGCCGGGGACGGGCGATTCGGTGAAGTGTCGGGACGAGGCCTACCGACAGGTGATCGTCACGAACGCGTCCGAGCGCGGCGTCAAGGTCGGCGACTTCGTCGACGTCGAGATCACAGCGCACGAGGCGATGTATTGCTTCGGGACGCCGATTTAACCGCCCCTCGGTTTTCGTTCCGACGGCGCTCTAGTCGTCGATCGCGTCCTTCCACTCGCCGATACCGGCGGGATCGAGGTGGAGGTGGACGTCGCCCACGTCGTCGAGGCTCCGCAGCGACATCACGAGTTCCGTCTCGATGTCGTGGGCCTCGATAAGCGTCAGTTCGCCGTCGACCTCGACGTGGGCCTCGACCTCGAGGTCGGTGCCGTCGTAGAAGACGGCGAGGTCGTGCACGCCCGAGACCGCCGGGTGCGACCGGAGCACGTCCGCGACCTGTCGTCGCTGTTCGTCGCTCGGGGCGGCGCCGATCAGGTACGACACGTTTTCGCGGCCAATCTCGAAGCCCTGATACACGACGAGCACGCTGACGAGTCCGCCGGCGGCAGCGTCGAGCGTCGCGTAGCCGAAGAAAACGCCGATGACGCCGACGAGCGCAGCGATCGAGGTGTAGATGTCGTTCCGGCAGTCGACGGCGAGCGCGTCAAGCGCCGACGATCCGATCGTCTCGTTCACTCGAACGGTGTACCAGTACAGGAGATACATGTCCGCGATCGCGAACAGCAACGCCCCGATAAGAAGCGGGCTGAACGTGACGCCCGGGCCTTCGAGCACTCCGCGGGCGGATTCGTAGAGGAGGTTTAATCCCAGCAGGACGATGACGCTGCCGACGAACAGCGCCGCGAGCGGTTCGACTCGCTGGTGGCCGTGCGGGTGGGCCTCGTCCGGGTCATCGTAGACGCTCCGCCCCCACACAAACACCACGACGCTCGCGACCAGATCCGCGACCGAGTGGGCGGCGTCGGCCAGCAGGGCGACGGAGCCGAACGCCAATCCGACGGCCGCCTCGACGACGATCTTGATCGCGTTCCCGAGGACGTTGACGACGCTCGCACGGGTGAACCCGCGTTTGGCCTCGTCGGCTTCGAGCCCCGCTTCGGCGATCGCGCCCTCGCTCACGGCACCCTCTACCGGAACGGCCCGCATAAGTGGTCGGATTAGGCGTCTCGAAGCGGGCGTTTCGGAGCGCCGAACCTCGGATCAACCGTCGACGAAAACGGATCCGCTGTCCAGTATCCGCGTTCCCGACTGCGCCGCGAACGCCTCGTGAAGTTGCTCGTAGCTCTCCTCGAGCGCCTGCACGATCACCTTCGTGTCCGAACAGACCGGCATGAAGTTGGTGTCACCACCCCAGCGGGGAACGACGTGCGTGTGCAGGTGGTCGTCGACGGAACCGCCGGAGGCGTCGCCGAGGTTGAGTCCGGCGTTGAGGCCGTCGGGCTCGAACGCCGCATCGAGCGCCCGCATGGTTCGCTGTTTGAGCCTGGCGTGATCTAACAGCGCGCCGTCGTCGAGTTCGGTGTACTCGCCGGTGTGTCGGCGCGGGATGACCATGACGTGACCGGGGTTGTACGGGTAGTTGTTCGACAGCACGAAGGCGTGCTCGGACTCGGCGACGACGAGCGCCTCCTGGGCGTCATCGCGATCCGGAAGGACGCAGAACGGACAGCCCTCGATTCCGTCCGAGCCGTCCCGCTCGACCCACTCGATTCGCCAGGGCGCGAATAGCTGGTCCATATCCCCCCTCGGGGCGTCCGTGAGATAACGTGTCGGGGGTCGAACCAGTATTTAACTCTTGTGGCTGTTCAACTGTTTCGGGCGTATATTCGCGGTCCGAGACGACATTTTAAACGTTTTAGCTCGGTCACGACTCGTCTGGCAATATCTGCTTCTTCTTGGGCTAAACGGTCCGCAACCGACTCGCCATTTTAGGAGTCTCTCATCGCTACGGGAGTGTACGCATGTCGACGAAACCAGATGACACCGACGGAACGATGACCGAATCGTGTGAGTCGTGCGACCGCAACACGCCACACGACGTGTCGATCGAACTCCGAACGGAGAGCCAACGGACCGAAAACGCCGAGTACTCCCGAGAACCCTACCGAGTCGCCGCCTGTCGTCTCTGTGGGGCGGAGCAGTCGATCCGGATGAACAACGCGTAGATACCTCAGTACGTTTTCCAGTGGACGTTCTCGGTACGCTTTCCAGTGTGAGTTCCCATCGCTGGCCTCGACGGACCAGAATCTTCTTTGTCCGCCTCACCGGACGTTCACGTACATGATTCCCATCGACGACACCCCGCTGTGTCGGGACGGAAAGGTGCTCATTCTCGCGTACGACCACGGTCTCGAGCACGGTCCGGTCGACTTCGAGGGCGTTCCCGAGAGCGCCGACCCCGAGCGAACGTTCGAGGCGGCGACCCACCCCGCGGTCACCTCCGTCGCCGTCCAGAAGGGGATCGCGGAGGCGTACTATCCGAGCTACGAGGACGACGTCGACCTCCTCGCGAAGCTCAATGGCACCTCGAACCTCTGGATGGGCGAGCCAGATTCTGCGGTCAACTGCTCCGTCGAGTACGCCGCCGAGTTGGGCGCGTCCTCGGTCGGCTTCACTGTCTACGGCGGTTCGAACCACGAGATCGAGATGGTCGAGGAGTTCCGCGAGGCCCAGGAGGCCGCCCGCGAGCACGGAATGGCCGTCGTGATGTGGTCGTACCCGCGCGGACAGGGATTGAAGAACGACACCAAGCCGTCGACGATCTCCTACGCCGCCCGACTCGCTCTGGAACTCGGCGCCGACGTGGCCAAGGTGAAACACCCCGGCAGCCGCGAGGCGATGGAGGACGCCGTCCGGATGGCTGGGCGGACGAAGGTCGTCATGTCCGGCGGCTCGAAGACGAGCGACCGAGCGTTCCTCGAGAGCGTCAAACAGACGATCGACGCCGGCGGCAAGGGGCTCGCCGTCGGTCGAAACGTCTGGCAGCGCGAGAACCCCGAACGCATCCTTGACGCCCTCGAAGCGGTCATTTTCGAGGAGGCGACCGTCGACGAGGCGCTTGAGGCGGCCGACTAACGCCCGATGTCCGACCCGATCGCCGCCGTCGTCGACGCCGTCGCCTCGACCGCTCCCGACGTTCGCGAGGGACTCGTCGGTAGACGCACCTACGAGGCCGGCGCGAACCCCTCCGGCGAGCGCCAGCTGGAAGCCGACGTCTACGCCGACGAGCTGCTCGAAGCGCGACTTCTCGACATCGACGCGGTCACCGGCTACGCCAGCGAGGAGCGCGAACCGGTCGTCCGTGCCGACGGTGAAGGCCAGTACTTCGTCGCCACAGACCCCCTCGACGGTTCCTCGAACCTCAGATCGAACAACGCGATGGGAACGTTGTTCGGCGTCTACGACGGAACGCTCCCCGCCAGCGGCGACGACCTCCTCGCGAGCGGGTTCGTCCTCTACGGGCCGATCACGACGATGGTCGTCGCCCGCGACGGCGTCGTCACGGAGTCGGTGATAGACGGCGACGGCTCCCGGCGCGTCGTCACCGAGAACCTCACGCTCCCCGACGAGCCGACCGTCTACGGGTTCGGCGGCCGCGTCCCGCAGTGGACCGACGCCTTCGCCGACTACGTCTCCGAAGTCGAATCGGAGCTGAAACTCCGTTACGGCGGCGCGATGATCGCCGACGTGAACCAGGTACTCACCTACGGCGGGATCTTCGGCTACCCCGGCCTCCGCGAGCGCCCCGAGGGGAAACTCCGGCTGCTGTTCGAGGGCCACCCGATCGCTCACATCGTCGAGTCCGCTGGCGGTGCGTCCTCGAACGGCGAGCGATCGCTGTTGGCGTGTACGCCCGAGGAACTTCACGAACGGACGCCGCTGTTTGTCGGACACGAGACGTACGTCGATCGCCTCGAAGCGGCCCTCTCGCGGTAGCGTATCGGCATTTCCGGGAGCTTCACCGACGGATGAACGCGGCGCGCTGCGGACGGGGGTATCTCATCGCTCGATCAGCCCTAATTCCTGAACCGTCGGAAGCTCCCAGTTCCGCGTCACCGCGATTAGCCGCGTCGCGACGGTAACGACGGCGCAGACGCCGGCAGCGGTACTCCCGGCCGCTCCGAGGGCGTCCGATACGAGATACGCCGCCCCGCCAAAGACGGCGCAACTGGCGTAGAAATCATCGAAGAGGATGAACGGGGACCGGTCGAGCAGGATATCGGCAAACGCACCCCCGCCGACCGCATTGATCGTCGCGATCGCCACGACGCCGATCGCGGAGACGCTCGCCTCGGTCGCGACGATCGCTCCCGTCGTCGCAAAGGCCCCAAGTCCGACCGCGTCCGCGACGAGCGTGATCGGATGCTCGTCCGGGGAGCGTAACACGACCAGCAACGCGATGGCCAAGAGCACGCCGACGAACCCCAGCGTGAGCTCGACCGGGGACTGAAGCGCCAACGGCACGCGCATCACGAGGAGATCCCGCGTCACGCCGCCGGCGAACGCCATCGCCAGCCCCACGATCGCGATCCCGAACAGATCGAACTCCTCACGGATCGCCTTGGACGATCCGACGAGGGCGAACGCGACCAACCCGATCGTGTTCATCACGGCGAACGGGTCGCCCAGCAGCGTCACAAAGAGCTCTCCTACCATGGCGATGGTTCACCGATTCACTGCCTGCACCTACCGGGGTACGTCTATTTAGTGCTACGTATCCGCCCTACTTCGCCGAGCGGATCGAAGCAGTACACTCACCCCTCGCTCCGACGACCGTGACGACACGGCCCCGATCGACCGCGCCGGCCGGCAAAGCGAAGGGGCCGGCCGCCGCAGGGAGCGTATGATACAGGAGGGGCAGACCGCCCCCGACTTCGCGCTCCCGGGCGTCGAGGGCGGGGAGCCGGCGCTCTACGAACTGTTTCGCCCCATCGGAGCCGGAAACGCCGTGCTGCTGTGGTTCGCCCCGGCGACGTTTCTGCCGACGGCGACCGCCGAACTGTGTGCGATCCGGGACGCCGGCTGGCACGATCTGCCCGGTCTCGAAGTGTGGGCGCTCTCGATGGACAGCATCTACGCGGCCGCCGCCTACGCCGATCGGTACGACCTCCCGATGGCGCTTCTCGGCGACGCGTCGAGCGCGGCGAGCTACTACGGCGTTCAGTACGACGAGTGGGAGGGCCACTACGGCCCCCCGAAACGGGCCGTCTTCCTCGTCGGAACCGACTGGGACGTCGCGTTCGTGTGGAGCTGTGCGGACGCGTTCGAGGCGTCGGACCCGTCGCCGGTCGAACTGGTCGCCCCGCACGTCCAAGCGCGCTTCGCGGCGGCCGACATGGAGGTGTCCATCGACTACGACGCGTTCACCCCACCGTAGCCCCAACGCGGCGGCCTACCGGAACTCGTCGAGCCGCCGCTTGAGGCGCTTCGCGGCGTCGCCGACTGCTCGGAAGTACGCGTCCTCGTCGTCGGCCCCCTCGCCCGCGAAGATGATTCCCCGCGAGGAGTTGACCAGTCCGACGCCGTCGGCGAGGCCGAACTCGACGGCCGCCTCCGCGTCGCCGCCCTGCGCGCCGACGCCAGGGACGAGAAACGGGAGGTCGACGAGATCGCGGAGCGTCTCCAGTTCCTCGGGGGCGGTCGCGCCGACGACGAGGCCGACGTTGTCGTGATCGTTCCACGCCGCACAACGCTGGGCGACGTACTGATACAACGGCTTGTCGTTGCCGATATCGAGGTCCTGAAAGTCAGAGCCGCCGCGGTTCGAAGTCCGGCAGAGGACGAAGACGCCCTTCTCCGAACGGGAGAGGTACGGCTCCAGCGTGTCTCGCCCCATGTAGGGGTTGAGCGTGATGGCGTCGGCGTCGAGTCCGCTCTCATCGAGCAGTTTCGCGTACTGACGCGCCGTGTTCCCGATGTCGCCGCGCTTGGCGTCGAGCAGGACGGGAACGCCCTTGCCGTGGGCGTACGCGATCGTCTCCTCGAGCGCGCGCCAGCCGTCGCCGTCTTCGTAGAACGCGGCGTTCGGCTTGTAACAGGCGGCGTGCTCGTGGGTTGCGTCGATGACACGGCGGTTGAACGCCCATCGTGGAAGTTCAGAATCGAGAAACGCCGGCAGCCGGTCGGGGTCCGGATCGAGCCCGACCGAGACGACGCTGTCGGTCGCCTCGATGCGCGCTTCGAGATCGTCGAAAAAGCCCATACGTTCGCCACTCGGGGATCGAGTAAAAACGCTCCCGTTCGCGTCTCCCGGAACGCGTCAGCCGCGCGTCGGACAATATATATCGATGGCCGACCAACTGACGCCCGTGTTCACCGCCGTCGTGTTCGATCTCGACGACACGCTCGCCGTCACCGAGGCCGACCGAACGAGCCTCTTGGAAACCGCGGCCGATCGCGCATCGGTTCCGCTGACGTTCGGTCGGGAGGCGTATCTGGAGGCGCACAGCGAACACAGCGGCACTGAGAGTCGGCTCCCAGTGTTCGAGTCGCTCGTCGGCTCGGATGCGCCAGAACTGACACGCGCGTACCGCGAGACCATCGGTGACGCGCTCGCCCCGATCGAGGGCGTCGAGGCGGTCCTCTCGACGCTCCAAGCGCGCTACCGGGTCGGTTTGTTGACCGACGGCCCCGGCGAAACCCAACACGACAAACTCCGGCGATTGGGCTGGAGCGACGCCTTCGACGCCGTCGTCGTGACCGGACCGATCGGGGCTCCGAAACCCGACCGTCGCGGTTTCGAGGCGATCACCGACGAACTGGCCGTTCGCCCCGAGGAGACGGTCTACGTTGGCGACCACCCCGAACGGGATATCGTTGGCGCGTCCGCGGCCGGCCTGCTCACCGTGCAGGTACAGTACGACGACGGCCCCGGTCCGCATCCGGACGCCGATGCGACGATCCGTCGCGAGGAGTTCGATTCGCTACCGCTTCGTCTCGAAACGCTCCGCCGCGACCGCGCGGACGACGCGTAGCGCGGCTTTCACCTCGGCCCCGCTCTCGACGAACACGAGCGTTCGCGGCGGATCGACGGCTTTCGGCCGCGTCCGAAGCCCCGCTTCCCGCCCGGCGGCGGCGGCAACGTCGGGGGACGCGCTGAACTCCACGCGCAGTCGGTCGGGGTGAATGTACGCGTCCGCGATCCAGTCGTCGTTTCCGCCGTCGCCCCGGTCGCCGCTCCCTACCGCGATCGCGTACGCGAACGCTCCTTCGTCGCTCGGTTCGACATCGGTGTCGGCATCGACGACCCCGAGGCGTTCGAACACACCGCGCTCGTGGCCGTGGATCTCCGAGGCGAGCAACTGTCCCAGACGCTTCCCGTCGGTGAGTTCATCGACGACCATGTTATAGCTCCCGTCGCGCCGCGTTCGCGAGTTCCTGCACGTCGACCCCCCGACGGTGTGCGTAGAGGACGGCCGCCGCCTCGACGGTGACGGCGAGCTCCGATTGGAGGCCGTTGATTCCGGCGACTGCCGTCTGCTTTTCTTCGCCCGATTCGACGACCGCGCCGAGCACCCGCTCGAACGTGGACCGCTCCATGAGGATCGACTCGTCGGGTTCGAACCCCTCGGGAATCTCGACCGTTTGGGGATCGAACCGCGCCGTGAGCGTGCCGTCCGCCCGCTCGAGCAACCCCTCGCTGGCGGCCACGTCGACGAGTCGCTTCGCCTGGTCCGGCGAGAACCAATCGCGATCCAACGAGAGCGCGACGACGAACGCGCTCTCGCCCAACTCCGTTCCCCCCTCCTCGCGGAACGGGGCCGCGACGGCCGTCCGGAGACTCATACGTCGGCCCTGTACGCCCCGGCGCAAATAGCCGTCGGTCCGATTCGCCGCCGACGGTCCCAAGATCCTACCGACCGCATCGCCGTGGCGGGATAAACACCAAGACAGTCCGGTTCATTGTCGTGTGTATGAGTATGGACCTCGTGGCGCAGTTCGCCGACTCCGCACTGGAGACGGTCGATAGCTGCACCCGAACGGACGTTGCCGGGTTCGAGGAGGCCCTCTCGGAACGCCTCGTCGAGCCCGCGATCGGCGCGCCGCTCACGTTGGAATCGGTCACGCTCGAAGACACGGCCGTCGACACCGACCCGTCGGTCGAGGATTTCCGGACGGCCCAAACCGGCGTCGCGCGGGCCGAAGTCGGGCTCGCGAACTACGGGACGATCTCCATCGAGTCCCGAGCCGGCGGCGACGAACTGGTGAGCCTCTATCCGCCGCGTCACGTCGTGGTGCTCGACGCCGCGGACATCGTCCCCGATCTCGCGGCGGCGTTCGACCGCTTCGAGTCCGCGATCCGGGACGCGAGAGAGAGCGGCGGGCCGGGTGCCAGCCGCGTCCTCGCGACGGGACCGAGTGCCACCGCCGATATGGGCGAACTCGTCGAGGGCGTCCACGGACCGAAGGAGGTCCACGTGCTGGTGGTCGAACAATGAGCCGAAGCGAGAAAGCCGCCGAGATCCGGCGCATCATGGGCGTCGACGGCGAGAACATCGGGAAGAACGCCCGGAACCTCAGCGACAACGCTAGCGACGCGATCGCGGCGTTCGACTCCTACGAGGAGCTTCGAGCGGAGACTCGACGGATCAAAGAGGAGGCGATCGCCTCGCTCCCCGAGCGCATCGAGGAGGTGACGGAAGCGGTCGAGGAAAACGGCGGGCACGTTTACGTGGCACAGGACGCCGAGGACGCGAACCGCTATATCGAGGGCGTCATGGACGAACAGGACGCCGAACACCTCGTCAAGAGCAAGTCGATGACGACCGAGGAGCTGGAGCTGAACCACCACCTCGAGGGCGCGGGCTACGAGGTCACCGAAACCGATCTCGGCGAGTTCGTGATTCAGGTGGCCGACGAGACCCCCTCCCATCTCATCGCGCCGGCGATGCACCGCTCGCCGCCGGACATCGCCGAGCTGTTCAACGAGTACTTCGATCTCGACGAACCGCTCTCTGAGGATCCTCACGAACTCACCGAGTTCGCCCGCGAGCGGGTCGGCGAGCGGATCCGTGAGGCCGACGTCGGACTGACCGGCGCGAACTTCGTCGTCACCGAGACGGGCACGATCTCGATCGTCACGAACGAGGGCAACGCCCGAAAGACGGCGGTCACGCCCCCGACGCACGTCGCAGTCACGGGAATCGAGAAGCTGATTCCGACCGTCTCCGATCTCCGGCCGTTCCTCGAGTTGATCGCTCGAACCGGTACCGGTCAGGAGATCGGCGCGTATCTCACGCTTCTCACACCGCCGGTCGAGACGCCGTCGCTCGACTTCGACACCGGCGAGTACGGCCAGCCCGACGACCGGGAGTTCCACCTCGTGTTGATCGACAACGGCCGGATGGCGATGCGCGAGGACGATCAGCTACGCGAGACGCTGTACTGCATCCGGTGTGGGGCCTGTTCAAACGCCTGTGCGAACTTCCAGTCCGTCGGCGGCCACGCCTTCGGCGGCGAGACGTACTCCGGTGGCATCGGGACCGGCTGGGAGGCCGGCGTTCACGGGCTCGATTCGGCGGCTGACATGAACGACCTCTGTACCGGCTGTTCGCAGTGTGTCAACAAGTGCCCGGTCAAGATCGACATCCCCTGGATCAACACCGTCGTGCGCGACCGGCTCAACCGGTCGAACGAGTCCGAATCGTTCGACTTCCTCGTCGACGGCCTCACGCCCGACGCCGAACCCGAGGGGCTCGACGTTCAAAAGCGGCTCTTCGGCAACATCGAGACGTTCGCCAAACTCGGTTCGATTGCCCCCGGACTCTCGAACGCCGCGATCGAATCGAGCGCGGTGCAGCGACTCCTCGATCGGTTCGTCGGGATCGACAGTCGCCGCTCGCTGCCGACGCTCGCCGACGAGACGCTCGTCGAGTGGGCCGCCGGCCGCCGTCGGGCGAACCCCGATTCGGATCGGGAGGCCGTGCTGTATCCGGACCTCTACACGAACTATTTCAGCCCCGAGCGCGGAAAGGCCGCCGTCCGAGTGCTCGAAGCGCTCGGCGTCGCGGTTCGCGTGCCAGCGGTCCCCGAAAGCGGCAGAGCGCCGCTATCGCAGGGGATGATCGACACCGCCGACGAGAAGGCGAGCGCGGTGTACGCGGCACTGGCCGAACACCTCGACGCCGACCGCGATATCGTCGTCGTCGAGCCGTCGGATCTGGCGATGTTCCGAACCGAGTACGAACGGCTCCTCCCGGAACGCTCGTACTCGCGCCTCTCTGACGGGAGTTACGAGCTCTTCGAGTACGTCTACGGACTGCTGGAAAACGGTGCCAAGATCGACACGCTCCCGACGGCTGTCGACGAGGAGATCACCTATCACAGCCACTGCCAACAGCGAACGCTCGGGTTGGACGCGTACACGACGGAGGTCCTCGATCGGGCCGGCTACGACGTCTCGACGACCGACATCGAGTGTTGCGGGATGGCCGGAAGCTTCGGCTACAAGTCGGAGTACTACGAGCTCAGCATGGATGTCGGGTCGCGACTCGACGAACAGCTCCCCGACAGTGGTCCCGTGGTCGCGAGCGGCACCTCCTGTGGCGAGCAGATCGCGGCGCTGACGGCCGACGGTGCGCCGCATCCGATTCGGCTGTTGGATCCGCGACAGTCGCGTTGAATCAGCCCGCCAACTCGTTGAACCGGGCCGCGAGGTCGAGGTCCTTCTTAGTGATTCCCCCCGCGTCGTGCGTCGTCAGCCGAACCTCGACCTCGCGCCACCCGATCCTCATCTCGGGGTGGTGAAACGCCTCCTCGGCGAGGCCGCCCGCACCCGAGGCGAACCCGACGCCTTCGAGATAGGAGTCGAACTCGAACGTGCGAACGATCTCGTCGCCGTCGCGCGTCCAGCCGTCGGGGAGCTCAGCGTCGATCTCGTCGTCGGAGAGTCTATCGCTCATACGCCCTGTAACGATCCGCTTCCGGTTAAGCGTTGGTGGGGCGGCGAGCGTTTCGGCGGCCCCGTCAGTAGACGATTCGTCCCTCAATCGCTCGAAAGCGGGGAGGTCCTCGGCATGCCACCGAGCGACCGAAGGCGCCACACCGCACCGAGTGTCAGCACGAACGTGGCAATCGAGAGGCCGACGATCAGGAGCTGGCCAGCGTCGCCGAAGGCCTGCCGAGCAACGATGAGTTCGGCGATGACGAGTATCGCCGCGGCGGCCCCGGCGATGGAGACGTCCCGGAGGCCGAGCTCGCGGCCCAACAGCGCGACGATCGCGAGCGACGAGAACATCGCGAAGCCGATCGCGTAGTAGGTGAACTGTATGATCTCACCGAACGCGAAGAACAGCCGGGGCGTGAGCACGACCATGATCGGGAACCCGAGGAGTGCGATCGTGCCGGCTCGCTGGATTCCGGTCGGCGATACCGACGACACGTCAGCGTACGCCCACACGGTCGCGGCGACGAGCAGTCCGAGAATGAGTGACGCAAGCCCGAAGTGGATCGTCAACACGAGCACCGAGTAGCCGAAGACGAACTCATAGACGAGGACGGTGAACGCCCCGAAGACGACCTGTAGCGGCGTCAAGAGCAACGCCGCGAGCGTCGCGAATCGGACGCGGCGGCTCTCGCCGCCACGCCACGTGGCAACCGCCGAGCCGATGATGAAAAAGCCGGTGATCATCGCGACGAGGCGGTGGAACCATTCGATGAACGACATAAAGTTCGCCGGGAAGAGCCCGAAGACCGCACCGTCACACAGCGGCCACCGGGCTTCGCAGGTCAGTCCCGCGCCGGATGTCGCCGTGATGACGCCGACCAGTGCCGTGATGGCCGTCGTGACCGCGGTCACGAGCAGTAACCGTCGAGTGTCCATGGTTCAATCTCGGTACCGGATCGTGATATATCTCCCGAAACCGGGCGTCAGTTGTCCGTTTTCCTCGAATATCTCCGGACGGAACCAGACAGTCATGACGGGTCTCGGTGAGTAGCTTTTTGAGGTCTCTGTGCGGGGTACCTCCATGGGATTGGACGAGGATTCACTGGAGTATCACCGGATCGACCCGCCGGGGAAGATCGAAATTTCGACCACAAAGCCGACGAACACCCAACGGGATCTGTCGCTGGCGTACTCACCGGGCGTTGCGGCCCCGTGCAACGAGATCGCGAAAACCCCCGAGGAGGCGTACACCTACACGAGCAAAGGGAACATGGTCGGCGTCGTCTCGAACGGGACCGCTGTATTGGGTCTCGGCGATATCGGCGCGCAAGCATCCAAACCCGTGATGGAGGGCAAGGGCGTATTGTTCAAGCGCTTCGCTGACATCGACGTCTTCGACATCGAACTCGACCAGCACGATCCCGAGGACATCATCACGTCGGTCAGCGCGATGGAGCCGACGTTCGGGGGGATCAACCTCGAAGACATCAAAGCACCGGAGTGTTTTGAGATCGAGTCACGGCTGCGTGAGGAGATGGACATCCCGGTGTTTCACGACGACCAACACGGCACGGCGATCATCTCCGGGGCGGCGCTGTTGAACGCCGCCGAGATCACCGGCAAATCGCTCGACGAACTCCAGATCGTCTTCTCCGGCGCGGGGGCGTCCGCCATCGCGACGGCGCGGTTTTACGTCACGCTCGGCGTGGACGCGAACAACATCACGATGTGTGACTCCTCGGGGATCATCACCGAGGAGCGCGCCGAATCAGGCGACGTCAACGAGTTCAAACGGGAGTTCGCGAGTCCGGTCCCCGGGGGAGACCTCGCGGACGCGATGGCGGGTGCGGACGTGTTCGCCGGGCTGTCGGTCGGGGGGATCGTCTCCGAGGAGATGGTCCGCTCGATGGCCGACGATCCCGTCATCTTCGCCATGGCGAACCCCGATCCGGAAATCAGCTACGAGGACGCAAAGCAGGCCCGCGACGACACGGTGATCATGGCAACGGGACGCTCGGATTATCCGAATCAGGTGAACAACGTACTCGGCTTCCCGTTCATCTTCCGCGGCGCGCTCGACGTGCGGGCGACGGAGATCAACGAGGCGATGAAAGTGGCGGCCGCCGAGGCGCTGGCCGACCTCGCCAAACAGGACGTCCCCGACGCCGTCGTCAAAGCCTACGGCGACCAACCGCTCCAGTTCGGCCCCGAGTACATCATCCCCAAACCGCTCGACCCGCGCGTGCTATTCGAAGTCGCCCCCGCCGTCGCAAAGGCGGCGATCGACAGCGACTGCGCTCGGACGGAACTCGACCTCGAACGGTACGCCGAACGGCTCGAGGCGCGGTTGGGGAAGTCCAGAGAGATGATGCGGGTCGTGCTCAACAAGGCCAAAAGCGATCCCAAACGCCTCGTCCTCGCCGAGGGCGACGACGAGAAGATGGTCCGGGCGGCCTATCAGCTGGTCGACCAAGGCATCGCCGAACCCGTGCTCATCGGCGACCGGGACGAGGTCTGGGCGCACGCCGAGCGACTCGGCCTCGATTTCGAGCCCGAGATCGTCGACCCCGAGGAGGGGAACCTCTCGCCGTACGCGGAGCGACTGTACGAGCTTCGCCAGCGGAAGGGCGTCACCCGACGCGAGGCGGACGAACTCATCGAAGACGGCAACTATCTCGGGAGCGTGATGGTGGAGATGGGCGACGCCGACGCGATGCTGACCGGGCTGATGCACCACTACCCCTCGGCGCTTCGGCCGCCATTGCAGATCGTCGGCACGGACGCCGACTCGGAGTACGCCGCGGGCGTGTACATGCTGACGTTCAAAAACCGCGTCGTCTTCGTCGCCGACGCCACCGTCAATCAGACCCCCGACGAGGATATCCTCACCGAGGTGACGAAGCAGACGGCAAACCTCGCCCGACGGTTCAACGTCGAACCGCGGGCCGCGCTGTTGTCGTACTCGGATTTCGGCAGCGTCGACAACGAGGGAACGCGAAAGCCCCGCGAGGCCGCACGTCGGCTGCGCGAGGATCCGGCAGTCGACTTCCCAGTGGACGGCGAAATGCAGGCCGACACTGCTGTCGTCGAGGAGATGCTCGAGGGCACGTACGGGTTCTCCGACCTCGACGAGCCGGCGAACGTGTTGGTGTTTCCGAACCTGGAGGCGGGCAACATCGCGTACAAGCTCTTGCAGCGACTCGGCGGAGCCGAAGCCATCGGCCCGATGCTCGTCGGCATGGACAAACCCGTCCACGTCCTCCAGCGCGGCGACGAGGTCAAAGATATCGTCAACCTCGCCGGCGTCGCCGTCGTCGATGCACAGGACGACGATTGAATTAGTCAGACAGCTGTTCGATCGATCCTCGGCTCGACAGCTGTCGGGTTCGCTGTGAACGACGATCCACACTCCGCAGTCGTGGCGAAATACCTCACGGCTCGTGTTCGACGCAACGACCGAGGTCGACGCCCGAATTGGATACCTCCTCGGAGCGGAACTGAGCCGAGTCCGTCGCCGCGGTGCGTTACATGAAATCCGAGAGTCCGGACTGCCCATCGTCCTCCTCGGCCGCCTCGGCGCGTTCGGTGGCCGACGATTCGTCTTCTGTCGCCTCGTCGATATCGGCACCCGTTCCGTCGTCCGAGTCGTTCGTGCCGAACGCCGCGAGCGTCCCCGCGCTCTCGTCTCCAGTCTCGTCGCCGCCTTCGTCGTCGGTCTCGGAGAACTCACCACCCGCGAACGCGCCCTCCGAGTGTTCGACGGTCTCGGCTTCGGTCCGCTCTCTGGCCTCTTCGACGATCCCCTGCACCTTGTTCGTCGTCTTCCCCGAGCCGGTGAGAAAGGAGACGTGTTCGGCGTCGAGGTCGTAGCGGGCGGTCATCCGAACTGTGAGATCTCGGTTGCGACAGTGGTGGGTCATGGCGGCGAGATACGGCATGATCTCCCGTCGCGCGGTCGCCGTCGAGACACCCGCGGTCGTGGCGATCCGTTCGGCGATGTGATCGCGCGTCGCGTCCCGCGAGGAGCGATAGGGCGCGCCGCCGTAGCGCGTCCAGCCGCCGCGATCTGACTGCCTGACCGCGGCGACGCCCGCCGCGACGTTGTCCGTCGCGTAGCGCCAGTACGTGTAGTTCTGCGTCGCGCGGACGCGCCCGAGCCACACGTCGGCGTTCGCGAGGTGTTCGTAGGCGTCGGCCAGTTCGTCGCCCTCGTAGACCTTCGGCACCTTGTCCTCGATCCACTGGAGCAGATCGTCGGGCGTCTCGTCGACGGCGTAGGCCGTCTGGAGTGCCTCCTCGGCAGATTGCTCTTTCAACACGGCGTCGAGAAACGAGAAGATATTCTCCGTTCGGTCGCGCTCGCCCTCGCTGCCCTCCGCGCGTATCTCGCCGTCCTTCTCGCGAGCCTGCATGTCCTTGATCGCGCCTCGAAGGTCGCCGCGGTTCGCCTCGGCGATCCGCTTGAGCACCGCCTCGTCGAACTCGACGCCCTCCTGTCGGCAGATATCGCGGAGAACGGGAACGATCGAGCGCGCGGAGATGTCGCGGAACTCGATCTCTCGGCAGGCGCTCCTGAGCCCCGAGGACATGTCGTAGTACTCGTTGGCGATAAGGACGACTGGCTGGGTCGCGCCCTTGACGAGCCGGGTCATCGCGGCGGCTCCCCCTCGATCCTTGTGCTGGTGGAGGTTGTCCGCCTCGTCGAGAATGATGAGCTGTCGCTCGCTTCCGAGCGTCGTGTTGGCCGCCGCCCGTCCCGCGAAGCGTTCGATCTCGTCTTTCGTCCGCGCGTCGGAGGCGTTCATTTCGAGGACGGGCCACCCCATGTCGCTGGCGAGCGCGTGGGCTGCGGACGTCTTGCCGACCCCCGGCGAGCCGTGGATGACGACCGCCTCGCCGTGTTCGTCCCAGGTGTCGGCCCACGCGTTCAGGGCGTCGCGGGCCTTGTCGTTGCCGCGGACCTCCGACAGCGTCGTCGGGCGGTATTTCTCCGTCCAATCGCTCATTGTCGAGGGAAGGTGGGAGACGCGTTTAGTGGTTGCGGAGCGTTATTCCTCGGTCACGCTCTTCAGGTCGAGGCGAGGGGCGAACCCCTCATACGCGCCGTCGCTGGAGACGATGGTGTCACCGTCCGACTCGACGATGTGAAGCGCGTCGAAGGGCGTGAACTCGTCATCCTCGACGTACGCTGCCGCCGTGACGACCGTCTCAACGTCGCCGCGAACATCCACGAGATTGGCGGCGTTGGCGACGACTCGTTCCGTATCCCTGTCTTCCCGGTAGGCGACCAAGAGTAGTTCAATGAGCGTAAACTGCGACGTCCACAGTTCGTCACGATGATTTCGGTACACCGTTTCGGCACCTTCGCCGAGCCAGCCTTCGTCTTTGATGAGCGCGAGGAGGAAATCGGTTTCCGCGTACATTCAGCGTCCCGCCTCGTCCAGCGCCGCTTCGCGAGCCTCATCGAGAAGTTCCTCTGCCGTCTTCTCAACGCCAGAAAACTCGTCTCGGAGTGTGTCGAGCGGGTCGTCGGCGACCGGGATCAACTTGATCGCGTCGTGAACCTCGACGATGTGGTAGCGGTCCCCGTACCGCTCGCGCATCTCCTTTGGTAGCGTCAGACGCCCTCGGTCGTCGAGTGTCGCATCGGACATACTGTGATCTACTGTGGGTACAGACAAAAATATTCCCCGAAATTATTGGCTTACCCATCACACCGTCTCGACTCGTACCCTTCTATCGTCCACCGATCAGTATCGGCGCGCGATCGAATCGACGACCGCCCGCTGCCGGTCGCCCAACGTTCGGAGCCGATCCAGCGTCGCGGCGAGGACTGGAAACGGCGTGTCGAGCGCCTGGTAGAGGTACTCCTGAAAGAACGTCCGCTTCGACCGGCGCCGGAGTGACCGGCTGTTCGCGTGGAGCTCGCGTTGGCGCGCTTCGAGCAACTGCTGGTACGACTCCGTCGCCGCGCGGATGTCTCGATCGTATTCGAGTAGCTCCTCGAACGAACTGTGGATGAGGCGTCGCGGCTCCGTTCGTTCGAGGAGCCGGTCGGTTTCTTCGAGGTGCCTCCTGGCGCTCTCCACGGAGCTCCGTTCGACCGTGAGCGCGTCGAGATGTCGCTCTCGTTCTTCGATGGACGTCGACGTCTGGGTGACGAGTAACTGACGAACCGGGCGGGAGAACTGCGTTCCGCCCTCGACGACGGCCGCGAGGTCGTCGCCGAACTCGGCGGCGAAACTCCGATCGAACCCGCTGTCGTACATCTCGTCGTAGTTCGGGACGGACATGACTGTCTCTCGGTACCGCGTTCGTATCTGCGCGAGTTGTTCGGTGTCGTTGGCCCTCACCGAGAGGACTGGCGCGTTCGTGTTGACGTTCGCCCCGCGGTGAACGGTCATCGCGCGGACGTCCGCTGCGAACACCTCGAGGGCGTCCCGTTCGGCCTCGGTGAACTCCCGTTCGGCCTCGATCTCCCCGAGCGCCTCCCGTATGTACCCCCCGACGACCGCCGCGCCGGCGAGCCACTCCCTGTTGGCCAGCTCCCACAGGAGGTTGCTGGCGATCGCGTTGAGGAATCCAGTGATTCCGCCGAGGACGTGCAGCACCCACATCGGCGCGACTTTCGGGAACAAAAGAACGCTGAGACACATCCCCGCGACTGGAAGGAGCCGCGTGGATCCGAACGACCGGATCACTCTCTGGATGCGCTCGACTGACATTGCGCGAGGTATGTTCCCAGTTATCATTACCTTCACGGTCGGATCGATCGCCGATCCCGGTCGGACCACCGCCTCAGATCCCGCGGCTCATGAGCCGACTACGGATGATATCGGCGTCCTTGTTTCCGGCCGCGGTATTGAGAAGCACGACGGTGTCGTCGGCGTCGAACGCGCCGTTCTCGGCGAGTTCCCACGCGCCGGCCGTGGCCGCTCCGCAGGCGATAGAGATCTCGAGCCCCCCGTGTTGGGCGACCGTCGCGGCGCTGTCGAGGAGGTCCTGATCGTCGACGGCGACCCCGGACCCGCCGCTGGCGCGAACCGCCTCGACCGCGGCCAGGCCGCCCGCCGGATCGGGTATCTCGAGACTGCCGACGACCGTGTCCGGAACCTCCCACGGCACGGGATCGGCGTCGGTTTCGAGCGCCTCGACGACGGGCGCACAGCCGTCCGGCTGGGCGGCGTACAACGTGGGCGTACCCTCGATGACGCCGACCGATTCGAACTCCCGCGCGCCCTTCCAGATGCCGGCGAGCGTGGCACCGTGACCGACCGGTGTCACGATGGCGTCGGGCGCCGTCCACTCCAATTGCTCGGCGACCTCGTAGTAGATCGGTTTCGCTCCCTCGTGTCTAAACGGCGAGTCGAACGGGCCGGCCGGGAACCACGTCTCCTTTTCGGCCGCTGGCATCGACTCTCTCGCGTCCTCGTAGGCCTCCCGCGCATCGTCGAATCGCCCCTCAACGACACGCATGTCGCCCCCGTGGACGTTGATCATCGCCTTGGCCATGAACGGTGTTCGACTCGGAACGAACGATCGCGAGGTCAGCCCGGCGCGAGCGGCGTACGCCGACGCCGATTGCCCACCGTCGCCGCTCGTCGCCAGCGCGAGGGTGTCCGCGTCGGCGCGGGCGGCGGTCTCGGCGACGAGCGCCAGCCCCCGATCGGTGACCGATCCGGTGGGGTTGTGCGCCTCGTTTTTGATCAGAACGCGCTCGATGCCCAGTTCGTCGGCCAGCCGGGGGGCCTCGACGAGCGGGGTGTCGCCCTCGCCCATTCCCGACGGGACGACCGGCAACAGCTCGCGGTGCTTCCAACCGCCCGAGCGCTCGGCGAGCATCTCGCGCGACAGGTCGAGTTCGTCCAGATCGTAGCGGGCATCCAAGGAGCCGCCACAGTCGGGACAGCGCGTCGCGTCATCGCCGTCGGTCGTCGCCCCACAGTCGGTGCAATGAAATCCCTCGAACGCACTCATACCCGTCTGTTCGTCCGCCGCCGGCAAAGCCCTGTCCTTCGCGATCCGCGGCGGATCGCCGACACGGAAACCTGTTTGTCGGTCCCGCACGAAGCCGCCCCATGCACGTCGCCGTCGCAGGTGGTGGGCTTGCCGGACTCGTCGCCGCGCGCCACCTCGCTGAATCGGGGGCCGAAGTCGAACTGTTCGAGGCCGAACCGCGCGTCGGCGGCCGAGTCCGCTCGCGCGTCGTCGACGGGTATACGCTCGACCGGGGGTTCCAGGTGCTCTCCACCGCCTATCCCGCGGCGCGCCGGGAGCTCGACTACGACGCGCTCGATCTTCGGCCGTTCGCCCTTGGGGCGACGATCGCCCGACCGAACCGCCGCTCGACGCTCGCGGATCCGCTCGCCGCTCCCCGGTCAGCGCTTCCCACGCTGTTGAACCGCGACGTCCGGACCGCGGACAAACTCCGGCTCTTTCAGCTGCAGCGGGAGCTCGACCGCGTCGGCTGGACGGAGCTCCTCGATGACGACGGTGGACTGACGATTCTGGAGTACCTCGCCGATCGGGGGTTCTCCACGGCGTTCGTCGAGCGCTTCGCGGCACCCTTCTACGGCGGAATCACGCTCGATCGGTCGCTGGGCACGTCGGCATCGGTCTTCGAGTACACGTTCAAGGCGCTCTCGGACGGCAAAACAGTGGTCCCCGCCGACGGCATGGGCGCGATCGCCGACCAGCTCCGCGCGCGCGCAGAGTCGGCCGGCGCGACGATCGAAACGGATGCCGCCGTCACCGCCATCGACGCCGACGGCCCTCGCGTCGACACCAGCGCCGGCCCCCGATCACCCGACGCCGTCGTCGTCGCAACGGACCCGAAAACCGCCGGCGAACTGACCGGCGTCGGCACGCCCACCGGATCGAAAGCCTGCGTGACCGTCCACTGCACGCTCCCGGAACACCAGTCGCTCGACACGGGATCGCGGATCGTCCTCAACGCGGTCGACGACGAGCCGAACACCGTCGCCCCGATGAGCGCCGCCGCGTCCGAGTACGCTCCGGAGGGCAGACAGCTCCTGAGCGCGACCTTTCTCGGATCGCGCGAGGAGTCCGACGCCGAACTCGGCCGAGTCGTCAGGGACGCGCTCGCGGCGTGGTTTCCGGCGAACCACTTCGGCGAGTTCGAGGTCGTTGCCGTCGATCGCGTCGACTTCGCGCAGTTTCCTCAGCCCCCCGGCTTCCGCGAGGAGCTGCCGAGCGTCGACGCGCCCGACGGCGAGGTCTTCTTGGCCGGCGATTACACCCGGTGGTCGTCGATTCAGGGCGCGTTGGAGAGCGGGAAGCTGGCGGCCGACGCCGTATTGGATCGGTAGCGCCGAACGGCCCGCCCGCGGGCATAGATTTATTCCCGACTCGGCGGCAGGTATCAGTCATGCCGGACAAAACAGTCGGGTTCGTCGGACTCGGAATCATGGGCCTCCCGATGGCGAAGAACCTGCTCGACGCGGGATACCGCGTCGTCGGTCACAACCGCTCGGATGACCCCACCGCGGAGCTCGTCGAGTACGGCGGCGAGGACGGCGGCTCGCCCGCCCAACTTGCCGAGAAAAGCGACGTCGTTCTCCTGTGTCTCCCCGATTCGCCAGATGTGGAAAACGTCGTCCTCGGCGAGGGATCCGAGCAGAGCCCCGTGATCGATGGCGTAGCCGACGGTATGACGGTTATCGACCACTCGACGATCTCGCCGACGACCGCCGAATCGGTCGCCGATTGCCTCGCAGAGGAGGGCGTTGCGATGCTCGACGCGCCGATCTCGGGCGGGGAGGTCGGCGCGATCGAGGGGACGCTCTCGATCATGGTCGGCGGCCCGGAGGACGCCCTCGACGCACAACGGGACGTGCTCGAGGTGATGGGCGAGACGGTGACGCACTGCGGCCCAAGCGGTGCCGGCCAGACGACGAAGGCGTGCAACCAGATCGTCGTCTCCGCGCAGATGGCCGCGGTCAGCGAGGCGCTCGTCTTCGCCGACAACGCGGGGGCCGATCTCGACGCCGTCGTCGACGCGATCAGTGGCGGTGCGGCGGGCTGTTGGGCGCTCGACAACCGCGCGCCAAGCATGATCCGCGGCGACTTCGATCCCGGATTCTTCGCCGAGTACCAGTACAAGGACCTCCGGATCGCCACCGACGCGGGCGAGGCGTTCGGCTCGCCGATGCCGCAGACGGCGCTGATTCACGAACTCTACAAGACGATGGTACAGAACGGGATGGGCAGAGACGACAACTCCGGCGTCATGCAGGTATACGAGATGCTGTCGGGCTCGGAAGCGAGGATCAGCGAGTAGCCGCCGTCCCCGTTCAGTCGTCCGCGTCGGCGCGCGGCACGGTCACATCCGCCAGCCCCCGTTCGATCTCCTCGCGGCGGCCCTCGAACTTCCCCGGGAGGACGAGCTGCTCGCCGAGTTCGTCGAGCGGCTCGTCGCTGTCGTATCCGGGGACGTTCGTGGCGAGCTCGAACAGCACGCCGCCGAACTCGCGGAAGTAGACGGACCGGAACCAGTGTCGATCGATCTGATCGGTCGGGCGCAGTCCGGCCGACTGGGCGGCCTTGCGCATCGCCAGCTGCTCCTCGTCGGTCGGCGTCTGGAAGGCGACGTGGTGGACCATCCCCGCGCCCTGTCGGCCGCCCTCGATGGTCGGGAGTACGTCGACGTACTTCCCGACGGGCCCCTCGGCCGCGAACCGCGTCCGCTCGTCGCCGGGGGTGTCGCCGGGCGACTCCTCGGTGCCCTGCGCTTCGAAGCCCATCGTCTCCAGCAGCCCCTCCGTCGGTTCGGGGTCGGCGAGCCACAGCGTCACCGAGTGGAACCCCCGGATCGCCGCGTCCTCGGCGATAAACTCCGTCCACGGGATGGTCGGGTCGTCGTCAGGAATCTCGACTTCGACCAGCTCGACGGGGAGGCCGTCGGGGTCCTCGAAGAGAAGGACCGTTTCCCCGAACCGCTCGACGCGGTCGCCGTACGCGACGCCGTACTCGTCGAAGCGCGCTTCCCAGAAGTCGAGGCTCCCCTCGGGGACGCGGAACGCCGTCCGGGCGACCTGTCCGGAGCCGACTTTCCCCTGAGAGATGTCTCCCCACGGGAAGAACGTCATGCTCGTTCCCGGGTTACCCTCCGCGTCCGTGAAGAAGAAGTGGTAGGTGCTTGGGTCGTCCTGGTTGATCGATCGCTTCGCGAGCCGGAGCCCGAGCGTCTCCACCCAGAAGTCGAGATTTCGTTGGGGATCGCTCGCGATGCACGTCACGTGGTGAATGCCGGGGGTCGGTGGTGGTGAGGGTGCCATTACCAGCTAGTAGGAGCTTGGGGCACTTGAGTTCGCCCTGACATCGGTGTTACCGGGTGGACGAGACGGTGCGCCCCGTTCACAAGAACCGCCGAAGCTGTCGCAGCGGCGGAAACTCGTGAACCCCGTCGCCGTCGGCGTCGTGGACGATCGGGCGGAGCGAGCCGACGTCGGTGACGAGCGGCGACTGGAACTCCGACGCTGACAGCCCGTTCACGCGGATTCCAGCGGGAAGACGACTAAACGACGGGAGCATCAACACACCCGACCCGTCGTACTGGTCGGGACCGTACAGGTAACAGGGCCGACGGACGCCCTCGATCTCGATCGTCGGGTGGTCGTGTCCGACGACGTACCACGCGGCATCGCTCTCGGGTTCGACGTGCCCGTGCGTGACGACGACCGAACTGTCGTCCGCGTCCGCCTCCTCGCCGACGGCGCACTCGGTTTCGATCTGACCGTCCCACAGCTCTTCGAGCATCGTGTCGTGATTGCCGGGCGTCACGACCATCCGACAGCCCGAATCCGCCGCGATCCCGGCGAGCGCGCGGACCGTCGCCGTCGCCCCCGTCGGAATCCGATCGAACGAGTGCAAGAGGTCCCCGGCGACGACCACCTCCGCCGGGTCGTATCGGTCGAGGAGAGCCTCGAATCGCTCCGTGAGGTCCTCGTGTTCGCCGACGCGGAACTCGACGTCCGAGGTCGCGTCCCGCCCGACGTGGAGGTCCGCACAGACGAGCGTCCCCGTCTCTGGGAGGTAGACCGCTCGATCGCGGGGATCGAACTCCATACCGGCCGATCGGTCGCCGCGGACAAAGCGCTGATGGGATCGCTCTCCCGACCCGCCCACCGGCGGTCGAGTCGCGGGTGTTTATAAACGACCGACCCGACGTGGTGGTATGGTCGACGTCCTCGACAACAAGCGGTCCGCGACGAAGTTCCGCGTGCTCGTCGAGATCGCCGAACGGCAGCCGGCGGTGAACCAAGGGGAGATCGCCGAGGCGGTCGGCGTGACGAGCCAGGCGGTCTCGGAGTACATCCGCGAACTCGTCGACGAGGACTTCGTCGACAAGGAGGCGCGCTCGCGGTACCGGGTGACAAAGCAGGGAGTCGATTGGCTGTTCCAGCAGGCCTCCGACGTGCGCCGGTTCGCCGATCACGTCACCGAGGACGTCCTCGGCAGTATGCAGGAGGACGCCGCCTTCGCGACTGCCGGTATCGAGGCCGGCGACACGGTCTCGCTGTCGATCGAGGACGGCTTGCTCCACGCCACGCCCGGCGGCGGCGGACCGGCGACCGGCGTGGCGACCACCGACGCGGAGGCGGGGGCCGTCGTCGGCGTCACCGGGTTCGCCGGCATCATCGATCTCGATCCCGGCGAGGTGACCGTCTTTCAGGTCGCACCGATCCGCTCGGGTTCCCCCCACGGCTCGAAGACGCTGGCCGAGGCCGCCCGTGCGGCCGACGTGGTCGCCGCCGCTGGCGTCGAAGCGGTCGCGGTACTCAGAGCGTCCGACGCCACCCCCGACGTCACGTTCGCCGCAGGCGAGGTCGCCGCCGACGCGGCGGGTCGCGGACTGGACGTGGTCGTCGTCGCCACGACGGATCTCGCGGGTCGCGTCACCGACGCGCTTCGGGACGCGGGGCTCGCCTACGAAGTCGACGACCTCTGAGCCGAGCGCACGCCTTCGGATCTACTCCGGTTTCAATCCACGCCAGAACGGTTATACTTCCGAAGAGACGTTATCTGACAATGACGGAGCCCGTTCGGATACTCCACGTCGACGACATGCTCGATTTCGCCGAGATGACGGCGACGTTTCTCGAACGAAAAAACGATCAGTTCAGCGTCGAGACGGCCAGGAGCGCCGACGAAGGGCTCGCGTATCTCGCCGAGAGCCGCGTCGACTGCGTGGTGTCCGACCACGACATGGGCGAACACGACGGCATCGAGTTTCTCGAAACCGTTCGCGAGGACTATCCCGACCTCCCGTTTATCCTCTTTACCGGCAAGGGCTCCGAGGAGATAGCGAGCGACGCCATCTCGGCGGGCGTCACCGGGTACCTCCAGAAGGAGGGCGGCGCCGAACAGTACACCGTCCTGGCGAATCGGATCCGGATCGCCGTCGAGAAGGCGCGCGCCCAGCGCGAGCGCCAACGCCACCTCGATGCCATCGAAACCGTCCAGGAGGGAATCAGCATCCTCGACGAGTCCGGCCATTTCATCTACGTGAATCGGGCCTACGCCGATATCCACGACTACGATCCCGAGGAGATGGTCGGCAAGCACTGGGAGGAAGTGTATCACGAGGAGCAGATCCCCGAACTCAACGACGTGATCTTCCCGGAGGTCGAACGACGCGGGCGCTGGAGTGGGACGACGACCGGGCTCCGCGCCGACGGCGCTACGTTCACGAAGTCCCACACCATCGCGACGACCGTCCACGGCGAGTACGTCTGCACCGGGCGTGATCTCACCGAGCGGAGAGCGCGCGAGCGCGAGCGCGAACGCTACGAGACGATCATCGAGGCGCTCGGCGATCCGATCTACGCGCTGGACGCCGAAGGGTGCTACACGTTCGTCAACGACGCGTTCGTCGCCGAAACCGGCTATCAGCGCTCGGAGATCGTCGGTGAACACGTCTCGAGGGTGGTGTCGGACGAGGATCTCGAACGCGGTCAGTCGGTCATCCGAGGACTGCTGTGGGACGACGATCGACGGGCGACGACGTGGGAACTCACCCGAATCACCGCGAACGGACGGCGCGTCCCGACGGAGAATCACATGGCGCTGTTACCCGACGACGACGGCGAGTTTCGGGGAACCGCCGGCGTCCTTCGGGACATCACCGAGCGAACGGAGCGCGAGCGCGAACTCCAACACGAGCGCGATCGGCTCGACGAGTTCGCGAGCGTCGTCTCCCACGATCTCCGGAGCCCGCTGAGCGTGGCAGCGGGGCGGCTGGAACTCGCTCGCGAGGAGTGTGACAGCAGCCACCTCGACGACGTCGACCACGCGCTCGATCGGATGGGCGAGTTGATCGCGGACTTGCTCACGCTGGCTCGGCAAGGCGACCGAATCGACGAGACGGAACCGGTCGACATCGCGACGCTCGCGGACAGATGTTGGCAGAACGTCGAGACGGCAGAGGCGACCGTCGAGGCGGCGTTCGACGGGATGGTTCGGGCCGACCGCGGCCGCCTCCAGCAACTGCTCGAAAACCTTCTCCGAAACGCCGTCGACCACGGTGGACCAGCCGTGTCGGTCATCGTTGGCGACCTCGACGATGGATTCTACGTCGAGGACGACGGGCCAGGAATCCCGGTAGATGAGCGCGAGCGAGTGTTTGAAGCGGGCTACTCGACGTTCGAGGAGGGGACGGGGTTCGGACTCCGGATCGTACAGCAGATCGCCGACGCCCACGGGTGGGACATCGCGGTGACGCACGGTGTCGACGGCGGCGCCCGGTTTTCGATCACCGGCGTCGAGTTCGTCAATCCGACCGAGTGATCGCCGCCGCCGGGTTCACAGCACGTCGCCGAACGCGTACCAACCGGCGTCCGCGTCGGCGAGCCACTCGGCCGCGTCGACGGCACCCGCGGCGAACACGCGTCTGGATTCGGCGCGGTGGGTCAGCGTCAGGACCTCGTCGTTTCCCGCCAGGAGGAGTTCGTGCTCGCCTCGGACGGTGCCGGCGCGTCGGACGTGGACACCGACCTCCGATTTCTCGCGTTTGTGCTCACCCTCCCGGCCGTGGGTCCGATCCAGTTTCGAGCGAGCCGCCGAATCGACGACGTCGAGGATCGTGTTCGCGGTACCGCTCGGAGCGTCTCGCTTCCCACTGTGGTGGGTTTCCGTGAGTTCGATGTCGTACTCCGGTAGTGCCTCGACGCCGGCTTCGACCAGCCGAAGGAGCGCCTGGACGCCGCGGGCGAAGTTCGACGCCTTGAGCACGGGGATCGATTTGCTGGCCCCCCGAAGCGCATCGAGTCCCGCCTCGCCGAAACCCGTCGTCCCAACGACGTAGGGTACGCCCGCCTCGACGACGCGTTCGACGTGTTCTCGCGTCGCCGCGGGAACGGTGAAGTCGATCGCCGCGTCGGCGTCCTCGAGGAGTCGCGGGAGCTCGTCGTCCGGGTAGACGCGCACGTCCTCGACGGTGTCTGCGGACGTGGCGACGCCGACCACGTCGTGACCGCGGCCACTGGCCTCTGCGACGATCTCGCTGCCGGTTCGGCCGGTCGCGCCGATGACGACGAGGTTCATCGTTCGAGCTCGTCGAGGACCGCCTCGAGTCGCTCGCGGTGCTCGGGCTGGAGTGGGCTGAGCGGCGACCGCATCGTCGCCGAGTGGATCCCCCGGATCTCCATCGCCTCGTTGATCGGGATCGGGTTCGTCTCGACGAACAGCGTCCGGAAGAGGTCGCCGAGTTCGTATTGGAGCTCTCGGGCGCGGTCGAAGTCGTTCTCTAAGGCCGCGCCGACCAGCGCGACCGTGCGCTCGGGTTCGACGTTCGCCGAGACGCTGATGCAGCCGGTGCCACCCTGTGCGATGATCGGTAGGGTGAGCGCGTCGTCGCCCGATAGCACGCCGAAGTTTTCGCTTCTGGTTCGCTCGATTACCTCGTTGATCCGGTTGAGATCCCCGCTTGCAGCCTTGTATCCCACGATGTTCTCGTGGGAGGCCAGCGAGACAGCCGTCTCGATCGCGATGTCTCGTCCGGTTCGGCTCGGGACGTTGTAGATGACCTGTGGGAGATCGACCGCGTCGGCGATCGTCCGGAAGTGGTGTTCCATGCCGGCCGGTTCGGGGTTGTTGTAGTACGGCGAGATGAGAAGCAAGCCGTCCGCGCCGGCGTCGGCGGAGCGCTCGGAGAGGTCGATCGCTTCGCGGGTGTTGTTCGATCCGGAGCCGGCGATGACCGGGACGTCCTCGACCGCGTCGACGACCGTCTCGACGACCTCGATGTGCTCGTCGTGGGTCATCGTGGCCGATTCGCCGGTCGTGCCGACGGGAACGAGCCCGTCGACGCCCGCGGTTTCGAGCCGTTGGGCGTGGTCGCGGAGGGTGTCGTGGTCGATGCGCTCGTCGTCGTCGAACGGCGTGGTCATCGCGGGGAACACGCCGGTGAATGTGTCGTGGGTCATTGTGGTGTCAGTTGGGGTTCGCTGAACTGTCGAAAGCGATGCGTCCGGAGCCGACCTGCGACGAGGATGCCATGCCCGCCGCAGACCGTTCTACGAACGTTTGGGTTTCGAAAAGGCGGTCGGGACGGCGCGCTCGCCACCGGCAGCGTCGGGCTGGCTGGCGGGCACGCGGTGTCGCACACACGAACGGGCGTCGGCAAGCGACTTAGGCGTTTTGAGTTCCCCCGAGCCAGAAGCCATTTGAGGTCCTGGCCCGTTGACAACGGCCACATGCAACACGTCGGACTCAAAGCCAGAATGGCGGTCGTCGGGAGCGTGCTCTTCGCCTTCTACGCGCTCGTGGCCATCGTCGCCGTCGAGGCCTTCGGCGTCGGAGTGCCGATCGTCCTCCTGGGCACGATCGGTTTCGCCGGCTTTCAGTACCTCGTCGGCAAGAAGGTCGCGCTGTGGAGCGTCGGTGCCGAGGACATGCCCGAGGACCGCTATCCGGGCATCCACCGCGCCGTCGAGGGGATCGCCGACGACATGAACCTCGACAAGCCCCGGCTGATGGTCGCCGACATGGGCGTCCCGAACGCGTTCGCGGTCGGCCGCCGCGGCGCGGGCGTCGTCGTCGTCTCCTCGGAGCTGATCCGGCTGTTGAACGACGACGAACTCGAAGGTGTGCTCGCCCACGAACTCGCGCACATCGACAACCGCGACGTGATCACGATGGTGATGGGGCAATCGATCGCCTCGATGCTCGGGATGGCGGCGTACTTCGCCATCGCCTTCTCGCGAGACGGCGGCATCGGGAACATCGTCCTCGGCTACCTCGCCAGCATCCTCGTCCAGACCGTCGCGATGGTGTTCGTGCTCGCGATCTCGCGGTACCGCGAGTACGTCGCCGACGCCGACGCCGCCCAGCACGTCGGCGGCGACGCGATGGCGCGGGCGCTGCAGAAGATCTCCAGCGCCGGCAAGCGGGGCGACGCCGACATGAGCGACAACGTCGCCGCGCTGTGCATCTTCGGCGGCGAGCGGTCCGCGCTCGAACGGCTCTTCGCGACCCACCCGCCGATCGAAAAGCGGATCGAGGCTGTCCGGGACGTCGAGCGAAGCCACTACTGATCGGTTCGCCGGTCGTCTCGTCCTTCCCGCGTGCGTTGCGCTCTCGTCTACCCGCGTGAATGACGATGGCCGCACGCTGACGTGATTTATATAAGATATATTTTTATACATTTAAATTGGTATGTGGCGTTCAACTTCGCAACTGCCGCGTGTGAGCGATCCGTCGCCATCGATCCGATTTCTACGTATTGCCTATTTATACATTTAAAAGGCTTTGCCAGACGCTCGTCGTCGTGTTTTATTACTCACCTGTTTCAATTATTTATGAACTCGTCTCGGTCGTAACTGTATATAATTTGTAATACCTAAGTCGTTTAATTACGAACTGTTGTGGATTTCAACGGAACTGGATGGCTCTTAATAATCCTCAATTTATATGACTTATTTCGTATGTTTATATCTTATTTAATTATTTCTGTCACAAAATACCGATTCAGGTCCCTCCGTCAAACTCGTTCGTCTGGTATCCGCGGAACCGGCGACAGCGGACGCCGAACCCCCGCTCACCGTTAGAGTAATGACCGTTCGACGAAAACCGCCGGACAATCGATCATGACAGAAAATATCGAGGCGCTCCGCGACGAGATCGTCCACGAGCCGGACTCGGGGTTCGCCGAATCGACGAACGTGGCGGCGTTCATGGACGAGTACGGCATCGCCGACTACGACGAACTCATCGAGCGGACGACGACCGAAATCGAGTGGTTCTGGGACGAACTCCCCGACTACCTCGGGATCGACTTCTACGAGGACTACGACGCGGTCCGCGACGACACCGACGGCCCCCAGTTCACGAAGTGGTACCCCGGCGGCGAACTGAACGTCGCACACAACACCGTCGACCGACACGCCGCGCTCGACGCCGAGCGGCGCAACAAAGTGGCCTGCATCTGGGAGGGCGAGGACGGCACGGTGCGAGAGCTCACCTACCACGAGCTCAAGCGTCAGTCGAACCAGGTCGCCAACTATCTCGAATCGGTGGGCATCAACACCGGCGACACCGTCGGGCTGTATATGCCGATGGTCCCCGAGGTCATCTCGATCCTCTACGGCTGTTTCAAAGCCGGCGCGATCGCCGTCCCGATCTTCTCGGGCTTCGGCGTCGACGCGACCGCGACCCGGATCGAGGACTCCGAATGCTCGGTGCTGTTCACGGGCGACGGCTTCTACCGACGCGGCGGCGAGATCACGCTCAAAGACGCCGCCGACGAGGCGATCGACGAGGTCGGCCACGTCGAACACACGGTCGTCTTCGATCGGCTCGGCGCGAGCGACGACGACAGCGATCTCGAGATTCCCTTCGACGACGCGCGCGACGCGTGGTGGGCCGACGCCATCGCGACTCGATCGGACGAGTACGAGACGAAATCGCTGCCGAGCGATCAGGAGTGCATGCTGTTGTACTCCTCGGGGACGACCGGCAAGCCGAAGGGGATCGTCCACACCCACGCGGGCGCACAGCTCCAGCCCGCCAAGGAGCTGCACTTTAGCTTCGATCTCAAACCCGCCGATCGGTTCTGCTGGGTGTCGGACATCGGCTGGATGATGGGTCCGTGGACGCTCATCGGGACGCACACCTTCGGCGGCACGATGGTGATGTACGAGGGCGCGCCGGATCACCCCCAGCCGGACCGCTTCTGGGAGCTCATCGACCGCCACGGGATCACGCAGTTCGGCATCTCCCCGACGGCGATCCGCGCGCTGCGCAAGCAGGGTGACGAGTGGGTCGAGGGCCACGATCTGTCCTCGCTTCGGATCCTCGGCTCGACGGGCGAGCCGTGGGACCCCGAGTCGTGGCTGTGGTACTACGAGCGCGTCGGCGGCGGCGACACGCCGATCATCAACATCTCCGGGGGGACGGAGATCTTCGGCTGTTTCCTGTCGCCGCTGCCGACCCAGCCGCTGAAGCCCTGCACGCTGGGCGGCCCCGGACTGGGGATGGCGGTCGACATCGTCGACGAGACGGGCGAATCGGTCAGAGACGCTCACGAGCGCGGGTATCTCGTCGCCCGCGACTCGAACCCCGCGATGACGAAGTCGCTGTGGGGCGGCGACGACCGCTATCTTCACGAGTACTGGTCGGCGTTCCAGAAGCCGCCGATGTGGAACCACGGTGACTGGGCGCAAAAGGACGAAGACGGCTTCTGGTTCCTGCACGGCCGTGCGGACGACGTGTTGAACGTGGCGGGGCGGAAGGTCGGCCCCGCCGAGATCGAGGGCGCGGCGATGGAGCACGTGGACGTGAATCAGGCGGCAGCGGTCGGGGTCCCGGACGACACGACGGGGACGGCGGTCGTGCTGTACGTGATCGTCGAGGAGGGCGTCGAGGAGACCGACGGGTTGCGCGAGGAGATCCGCGAACTCGTCGGCGAGGAACAGGGCAAGCCGTTCCGCCCGCGCGAGATCCTATTCGTCGACGAGTTCCCGAAAACGCAGTCCGGGAAGATCATCCGCCGGGCGGTCGAGGCGACCTACACCGGCGAGGGTCTGGGTGACCTCTCCTCGATCGAGAACCCCGACGCGCTCGACAACATCGAGAACGCGCGGTAGGTCACTTCGGGACGTCTTTGTGCCGAGCCCCAGAAAAACGTCGGCCGCACGCCCGGCCGCTGGGAAATTTCTTTATGTGTGCGGTGAGTACATCCCATCGTATGTACGACAGCACGGTGCTTGCCGACCTCGAGGAGCAACTGGAGCGGGCGGCCGAACACGACCTCTACGCCGAGGCGTTCGCCGAGGCCGACGTCGATCCGACCGATCTCGGTTCGTGGGCTGACTTTCAGTCGATTCCCTTCACCGAATCGGGCGACCTGAAGGCCGACTTCGACGCGCACGGTCCCGAGGGATCGCTGTACACCGAGGGCGCGATGATCTCGTTTTCGCCGCTCGGCGACGATCTCGCGCCGATGTTCGACACCCGCGCGGACCTCGACTACGAGGCGGAGGTCAACGCCGACCTCTTCGAGGCGGCGGGGATCAAACCGGGCGATCGCGTCCTCAACACGTTCGGGTACCACCTCTTCGGGACCGGGATTCTGCTCCAGCGCGGCCTCGAGGAACTCGGCGCTGAAGTGTTCCCGGTCGGTCCGGGCGACTCCGAGCAGGCGGCCGGCTTCATCTCCGAGTACGACGTCGACGTGCTGGTCGGCAACCCGAGCTTCGCGCTGAAGATCGCCGAGGCGGGCGCGTCCGTCGACGTCTTGGTCGGCGGCGGCGAACCGTTCACCTCGATCCCCGGCTACCGCGAGGAGGTCAAAGACGCACTCGACTGCGAGACGGCGATCGACTACTTCGGCACCCGTCACGTCCTCCCGATCGCCGCCGAGACCGACGCGGAAAACGGCCTCCGCGTCGCCACCGATTACGCGATCGTCGAGATCGTCGACCCCGACAGCGGCGAGCCCCTCCCGCTCGGCGAGCGCGGGGAGGTCGTGGTCACCCATCGTCGCAAGGAGGGGTTCCCGCTGGTCCGGTTCCGGACGGGCGATCTCGCCGAGTTGGAGCGGCGAGGAGACGACCTCGTCCTCCCCGACGGCGTCATCGGCCGAACCGACGACCGGCTGAAGGTCAAGGGTGTGAAGGTGTATCCGGAGAGCATCCCCGCCGTCCTCGCCGCCTTCGACGGGCTGACCGGGGAGTTCGCGGTCCGGGTGACGCGCCCCGAGTCGACGGACCACCTCGAGATCGTCTGTGAGGGCACCGCCGACGAGGCCGAACTCGCCGAGGCGCTCGCCAGCCGGCTCGTCATCTCGCCGGACGAACTCACGCTCGTCGACGACCTGGAGGAGCCGGGCGTCTTCGACGAGCGGTACTAATCGTCGAGCCCGAGGAAGTCGATCGCCGTCCGGTAGAAGATGTCCCGATACGTCTCCGCCGACAGGTCCCGTCCGAGCAGTTCGGCCCGCTCCGCCCGGTAGGGGTAGGGGATGTTCGGGAAGTCGCTCCCGTACATGATCGATCCCGAGAGCGTCTCGAACACCTCGTCGTCGATGCTCGAAGGGTCGAACCCCATTATCTCCTCGGCCTCCGTCGACATCGCGAACGTCGTGTCGAGGTAGACGTTCTCGTGTTCGCGGGCCATCTCGACGAACGCGTCGACCTCATAGGTGCCCATGTGCGCGCAGTTGACCCGGAGGTCGGGGAACGACTCGACCACTTCGGCGAAGCGATCGGCCCCGACGTTCGGGTCGTCCTCATACATCGGCGCGGTGCCCCCGTGGTAGGTGATCGGCCGGTCGTACTCGACGGCAACCTCGAGCGCGGATTCGATCCGCGGATCCGCCGGCGCACACTCCTGTACCGGGCAGTGAAACTTCAGGCCCCGAGCGCCGGCCTCGAACGCCTCCCGGACGATCTCGCCGACCCCGTCGTCGTCGGGATGAACCGTCGCGAACGGGATGAGTCGGTCGGAGTCGGCCGCCTCCGCGGCGAGCCACTCGTTGAGCCCGACCGCCACACCGGCCTTGTGCGCGTACGGCAACGCGACGTATCGCTCGACGCCGGCGTCGACCAGCGTCGATTCCATCGATGGTCGGTCGATGGCGTACTCGAACTCCCAGCCGGCCGCGTCGGTGAGCGTCCGCTGGATCGCACTCGCGAGCCGTTCCGGGAACAGGTGGACGTGGGCATCGATCGCCGGCGCGAATCCATCGTCGGGCCTCTCCGACATCGCTCAGTTCCCGCAGACGAGCACCGGACGGTCGGTGTTCAGGATGACGTCCTGCGTTACGCTGCCGAAGACGGCCTTGCCTGCCGGGCTCCGCTCGCGCCCCGCGACGCAGATCAGGTCGGCGTCGGCGTCGTCGGCGACGGCATTGACGATCGTCGCCGGGTTGCCGCTTCGCTCCTCGAACGAGACTTCGATACCGTGTGATTCCAGCAGGTTACGGGCCTTCCGCGCGGCACCGACCTGATCGATCGAGGCACCTTCGGGATTCTTCTCGAACGAGTGGGTGAGAATCACGTGAACGTCGTCGATCGGCAGCCCTGTGATCTCCTCTGCGACTCGGCGCGCCCGATCCGTGTCGGTGTCGACACCGGCGACGATGGTGTACATACACACGTGTGATCGCGCATCACAAATATATGTGTCGGGCACGCCGGTCACGGTGACGGCGGCGGTTCGCTTCTGCCCTCGATGTGGCTGCGGGTCCGGTTCGACGCGACATTCGGTCTCCCGACGGAGCGCGACCCCCGCCGGGAGGAAGTGCCCGTCAGTAGGCGTAGGGCCACTTCCGCAGGTAGTCTTTGATCTGTCCGAGCCCCGCCAACAGCCCCTTCGGCTCGACGGCGAGGACGACGATGATGAGGATACCGAAGAACACCGGTTCGAGGGCCGTCGCGTCCGACGCGTAGGCCACTAGGAAATTCCGGATCTCCTCTTCGACGATCGTCACGATCGAGACGCCGAGGACGACGCCCCAGACGCGGCCCATCCCACCGAGCAACAACATCACGTAGTGCTCTAGAGTGAGCTCGATCGTGAAGTACCCGGGGCTGATGAAGCCGATGTACAGCGAATACAGCGCACCGGCCGCGCCGATCATGAAGCCGCCGATCGCGTACGCGAGCAGCTTGTTCCGGAAGACGTTGATCCCCAACACGGCCGACGAGAGGTCGTTCTCGTGGATCCCGCGGAACATCCGCCCGATCCCCGTCCGGCTGAGGTTGAAGGTTACCAGCGCGAACACCGCCAAGGCCGCGAGGATGAAGAAGTACTGCTCGGTCGGCGAGCTGATGGTGACGTACTCCCCGATCAGCCCGACGTCGCGGGGGAGATTCTGCTGGGACCCGCCGTGGATGAACGCCAACTGATTGTTCTGAAGGAACCACAGCGCGATGAACTGCAGCGCGAGCGTCGAAATGGCGATGTAAAAGCCCTTGACGCGCCACGACGGCAGGCCGAACAGGACGGCGACGAAGGCGGTCAACAGCCCGCCGACGAGCATCCCGGGGATGATCCCGACGCCCGCCTCGGCGACGAGTCGCGTCGACGTGTACGCGCCGATCGCCATGAACGCCCCCTGCGCGAGGACGATCTCCCCGGCGTAGCCGAGGATGACGTGTAACCCCAGTATGGCGATGATGAAGATGTAGATGCGGGTGATCATCGAGACCATCCCGCCACCGAGCACGAAGGGGATGAGAAACGGGATCGGCAACCCGAGGACGAAGGCGACGCGCTCGATGCGCCAGCGGACCAGTCCCATCCGGTCCGCATAGGAGGTGAAGTACTCACCGCAGGGCATCAGACGCACCTCCCGGCCGCCGTGGCAGTCGACGTCGATTCGATCCGTGTGTACCGTGCGTTCTGTGACATGATTAGAGCCTCTCTATTCGTTCGGTTCCGAAGAGTCCGTACGGCTTGACCAGGATAACGACGAGCAGGAACACCATCGGCAGCACCTGCCCGACGCCAGCGCCGATCACCGGCTCGGCGTAGTACGCGCCGAGTTGCTGTATTAGTCCGACGACGAGCGATCCCAAGAACGCGCCCGGAATGCTGTCGAGCCCGCCGAAGACGACAGCGGCGAAGATCAGGATCCCGACCGCTTCGATCGTGAATCCCGCACCGCCAGCCGACATCGCAAAGAGCAGGCCGCCGATCGACGTGATGGCGATCGAGAGCGCCCACGACAACAGGATCGTCCGCTCGATCGAGATGCCGAGCACCATCGCGGCCTGCTGGTCGCTCGCGCCGGCACGGAGGATCGAGCCGATTACCGTGTATCTGAAGAACAGCATGAGCGCGATCACGACCACGAGCGACAGGACGACGCCGAGAGTGAACGACGCGCTCAGATCCACGCCGAACGGGAGCGGCAGGCTCCAGTCCGGCCGCAGGGCGTCGGGGTACGCCCGGTATTGGGGGCCGATCAGAAACCTGACGCCGCCGGTGATGATCCCGCCGAGCGCGAGCGTGACGATGATCACGGAGAGCACCGGCTCCCCGATGAAGTGTCGAAATATCACCCGCTCGAGGACGACACCGAGCAGCAACCCGAAGATCAGCGTCACCACGATCGCCGCCGCGGCCGGCAGTTCGACCGCGATCAAAAGCGGGGTGGTGAGGACGACCACGAGGTATGCGCCGAGCAGCGCGAGCTGTCCCTGCGCGAAGTTGAGTACACCCGTCACCTTGTAGATGAGCGAGAACCCGATCGCGACGAGGGCGTACACCGCGCCGAGACCGATCCCGGTGACGACGACCTCGAAGAGGGTCGCGACGTTAACCATCGATCTCACCCTCGACGAGCGCGTCGGGTTCGGTCAGATCGACGACGGTCATCTCGCCGCGCTCGCGCGATTCTCTGCCGTCCTGATACGTTATCGTTACGTCCATCTCGACCGTCTCCTCGCCGCTGTAGATCCCTTCGATCAACTCGTCGTATCTGTTCGTCACGATTTCGCGCCTGATCTTACCGGTTCGTGTCATTTCTCCGTCGTCGGCGTCGAACTCCTTGAACAGGATGACGAACCGATCGATGCTCGGTCCCTCGAGCCGCTCGTTCGTATCCGCGACGACGCCGCGGAGGAGTTCGAGCACCGGCTCCTTCTGTGTGAGATCCTTGTACCCCGCGTACTGGATGTCCCGCTGGTCCGCCCATTCGGCCACGTTGTCGAAGCGGATGTTCAACACGGCGGCGAGCGAGTCGCGGCCGTCGCCGACAATGAGCGCCTCCTTGATATAGGGGTTGAATTTGAGCTTCGTCTCGACGCTGATCGGCGCGACCGCAGTGCCGTCGGTCAGCTCCATCACGTCGTCCATGCGGTCGAACACCTTGATGTGGCCGTCGTCGGTGATCGCCCCGAAGTCGTCCGTGTGGAGCCACTCACCGTCGAGGGCCTCCGCGGTCTTTTCGGGCTGGTTGTAGTAGCCCGAGGTGACGACGGGACCGCGGACGACGAGTTCACCCTCCGGCGTGATCCCAACGCGGACGTTCGGGAACACCTCGCCGACGGTCTCGACCTGGATGTCGTCGTCTCTGTGCATCGTCACGAACCCGCAGACCTCGGACTGTCCCCAGATCTGTTTCAAGGGCACGCCGAGCGCGTGGTAGTACTGGAAGTGGTCCTCGCCGAGCGGGCCGCCGCCAGTGTAGACGTTCTTGGCCCGCTTGAGGCCGATCTTGTCGAGGATCGGGCGGTAGGCCGTCCAGTAGGCCGCCCAGTGTGCGAACCGGAGCGTCGCCGGCGGCTCCTCGTCTCGCTTGTCGCCGCTGACGTACTGGGCGTAGCGCTCGCCGATGTCCATCGCCTTCTCGTAGACCCACCGCTTCAGTCGGGTCGTGTTCTCGACCTTCGCTTTGATATCGGCGACCCAGCTCTCGTAGGCCCCCGGTGAGGAGAAGATGATCTCTGGGCCGATCTCGCGGAGGTCCTCGCTTTCGGTTTCGGCCTCCTCGGGGAAGTTGGCTGTCCAACCGCCCAAGAATGCCGCCGCCATGAGGATCATCTGCTCGCCGATCCACGCCATCGGCAGATACGAGAAGTAGTCCGACCCCTCCGGGAGCGGATCGATCTCGATCGCGGCGTTCGCGAGGTTGACGAAGTTGAAGTGCGACAGCTGGACGCGCTTCGGCATGCCAGTCGTCCCGGACGTCGGCGGCAGCATCGCCGGTTCGTGGGGATCGACATCGCGAATGCGCGTTTCGAGGTCGGAGTTGGTCACCTCGCCGCTGTCGAAACGCTCCTTGCCGCGAGCTTCGATCTCCTCGTAACTCATGACCGGCACGGCCGTGTCCTCGTACCGGAACATCCCCTTCTCGTCGCGGTAGACGATCGCCTCTAGGGACGGCGCTCGGTCGGCGACCTGCAGGAGTTTGTCGACCATCTCTTGATCCTCGGCGTAGGCGACCTTCGGCGAGAGGAGTTCGAGCTGATTGCCGATCGCTTCGGGCAACATGTCCTCGTAGTTCGGCGCGGCCATCCCGCCGAGCGTCTGTGCGCCCATCCACGCCCACAGCTGGTGGGGGCGGTTGTAGCCGATCGTAAAGAGGATGTCGCCCTCATCGAATCCCAGGGTTTCGAGCCCCATGGCGAAGTACTTGACGCGGTCGTAGTACTCCCGCCAGGTGAACTCCTGCCAGACGCCGAACTGTTTCCACCGGAGCGCGGTGTCGTCGCCGTTCTCCTGGACGTGGTCCAAGAGCACTTCGGGGAGCGCGGTGTCCTCGACGATCTCGATGTCGCCCTCTGGCGGTTCGACGATCCGGTCGATCGTCGGCCCGTCGCCGACGTCGACCTCGGGTTCGGCGAGCCCCTCTTCGGCGTTCGTCATCTCAGTCCACCCCCGTGTAGATATTTCTGACTTCGGGATCGCTCGTCACATCGTCCGGCGGACCGCGGGCGATGACGCCACCCTTGTGAAGGACGATCATCCGCTCGGAGACGTCGGTGACGACCTCGAGGTCGTGTTCGATCATAACGAGCGTCAGCCCCTCCTCCTCGTTGAGGTCGGCCAGAAACCGGACCATGTCGTACTTCTCGTCGAAGGTGAGCCCGCTCATCGCCTCGTCGAGCAACAGCACGTCGGGATCGAGCGCGAGCGTCCGTGCGAGATCGACCCGGCGCTGGATGCCGAGTGGGAGGCTCGACACGGTGCTGTGACGGTACTCCCAGAGTTCGAGATAGTCGATGATCTCCTCGACGCGCCGCATGTTTTGTGCTTCGACCTTTCGTCCGGTTCCGTAGAACGCGAGCGCCGAGAGGAGGTTCGGCCGTTCCTTGACGGCCTGTACTGTCATGACGTTCTCAAGGACGTCCTCCTCCTCGAACAGTTCGAGCCCCTGGAACGTCCGCCCGAGTCCCTTCCGCGCTCGCTTGAACGCTCGATCGGCAGTCACGTCCTCGGCTTCGAAGAAGATCTCGCCGCCCGGATCGGGGTCGTAAAACCCGTTGAGGACGTTCAAAAGCGTCGTCTTGCCGGCCCCGTTCGGGCCGACGATCGACACCCACTCCCCCTCGTCGATCCCGATCGAAATGTCGTCGCAGGCGGTGATCGCGCCGAAGGTCTTCGTTACGTTGCGACAGCCGAGCACGGCATCGTCGGGCGAGACGTACGGGCCGCCCCTGATCCCCGCACCGCCGCCTGTCTTTGGTGTGTCCTGAGTGCTCATGTGTTCACGTGTAGCGCTTCCGTATCTTGTAGTGGCGGATGTCAGAGTATCGGCTCTCCTCGCTGCTGGTGCCGAGGTAGAACTCCTTGATCTCCTCGCGGTTCACCAGCACGTCCGCCGGGTCGTTAAGTTCGATCTGGCCGTTCTCGAGGACGTAGCCGTAGTCGGCGATCTCGAGGGTCCGCTGTGCGTTCTGGTCGGCGATGATCATCGTGATCTCCTCCTCACGGTTGATCTCCCTGAGGGTCTCGTAGATGTCCTGGACGAGTTTCGGGGCGAGGCCGAGCGACGGCTCGTCCAGCAAAAGGAGGTTCGGACGGTGGATCAGCGCCCGCGCGATGACGAGCATCTGCTGCTCGCCGCCGCTCGTGTACCCCGCCTGCACGTCGAGGAGGTCCTCGAGCTGCGGGAAGTACTCGAAGGCGAGCTCGTAGTCCGATTTATCGTATCTGATTCGCCGCCCCTCGCGGTACAGTCCACACCGAAGGTTCTCCTCGACGGTCAGGTCCGGAAAGACCCGCCGTCCCTCGAGGATGTGGGTGACCCCGCGATCGACCATCTCCTTCGTCTGGAAGTTCGTGACCTTCTCGCCCTCGTAGTAGACGTCGCCGCGGGTCACCTCGCCGCGCTCGGAGCGCCCGATGCCGGAGATCATCTTCAGGATCGTGGACTTCCCGGCCCCGTTCGGGCCGAGCAGCGCGACGATGTCGCCGCGGTCGGCTTTCATCGAAACGCCCTGGACGGCCAGGAAGTTCCGATCGTATACGATCTCGGCGTTGTCGAGTTCGACGACCGGCGCCTCCTCCTCGCCCGTCGCTTCGCCGCTCGATTCGGTTTCACTCATCTTACGGGAGCCAGTCCTCGCGGCGCTCGAGTTCGACCATCTCGTCGGGGACCATCTCGCCGTCCTCGACCACGTAGGTCTGGCCGTTCATCGTCGGTCGGCGGTCGCCGTCCTGGTAGTCGTAGGTCTCGGGCAACAGCCCCCAGGCGTCGAAGTCGTCGATATCGATGAGCGCCTCGCGGATGTCCGCGCCGCTGCTCGGATCGAGGCCCATCTCCTGGGCGTGTCGAACACCCTCGACGGCCAACAGCGCGTGGACGACGCCGCGCACGTAGTTGATGTTCGCGATCTCGGGGTTGTCCATGCTGTGGCCCTCCCGCTCGAACGACTCCTCGATGATCTGCCAGCCGTCGGCGTCCGAATTCATCGCCTGCGCGAACGAGATGTTCGAGTTGACGTATCTGACGCCCTCGAACAGGTCGGGTGCCTCCTGGGCGCGGAACTCGTCCACAGTCCAGGTGAGCCCCATCACCTCGATGTCGGCGCCTCGCTCCTCGATCGAGCTCAAGAGCACCTGCATCGGTGCCGCCGTGTTCTGGTGGATGAGGTAGTCGACGCCGTTGTTCTCGGCCCGCTGGACCTGCGTGTCGGCACTGTTAGCGGAGAGTTCGAGGGCGATGCTGTCGACGACATCGAGCCCGAGCTCCTCGGCGTAGGCCTCTCCGCCTTCGACGGGGGCCTCACCGAACGGGGTCGTGTTGTGGATGTACGCGACCGTCGCGTCCGGGTCGTTGTCGGCGATCCACTTCACGTGCGCACGCCCCTGGCTGGTGTAATCGAGATTCGCGAAGAAGTTGTACGGCGTCTCCTCGCCGAGCAGGTCGTCGGAGTACGACGCGGAGATGTAGACGATCTCGTCGGCGGCCACGTCGCTGGCCAGCGCCTCCGTGTCGGCGGTCCCCCAGCCGATGATGATCGGCGGCTCGTCGCCCGACGTGTAACTGGAGTAGTTCTGCTGTGCCTGGGGCACCTCGTAGGCGTAGTCGACCCAGTCGTGGGCGATCTGGAAGTCGATCTCATCGCTCTCGTTGAGCCAGGCGATCGCGTCCCGCGAGCCGATCCCGGTCGGCCGACCGACGTCCGACGTCGCGCCACTCAGGTCGTAGAGCGCGGGAATGTCAACCTCACCGATGCCGCCGTTGCCGTTGCCGCCGTTGCCGCCGTTGCCGTTGCCGCCGTTTCCGTTGCCGCCGTTTCCGTTGCTGCCGTTGCCGTTGCCGGAACAGCCCGCCAGTCCGACTGCCGTGGCCGCTGCGGCTGCTCCACCAGCTTTACCGAGGAATCCCCGTCGACTGTGAGCGTCAGTGTCTGGAGTATTGTCATCTATGTTCATGCTATTACGGTCAGTACATACGAACATAGTTATTTAAATCATTCGCTCGATCCGTGTTTCGGCCGCGTCCCCGGACGCAATCCACCGTCGGACCGTCCGGACACAAACTACTAAATGGTATGAACGACCGAATACAGACGAGGAACGACCATGACATTCGAGACGAGTGCCGAACACTCGATGATCGCCTCGACGGCAACGGAGATCGCGACGGAGTTCGGCCCAGCATACTGGCGGGAGAGAGAAGAGAACGGCGAGTTCGCCACCGATTTTTGGGACGAACTCGGCGAAGCGGGCTTTCACGGCCTCCTCGTCCCCGAGGAGTACGGCGGCGCCGACATGGGGATGGCCGAACTCGGCCTGGCGATGGAGACGCTGTGTGCGGAGGGCTGTGGGATGGCCGGCACGTGGTATCTGGTGTTGACCGCCGGCATGGCCACGGTCGGGTTGAATAAACACGGCACCGACGAGCAGAAGGAAACGTATCTGACCGACATCGCGACCGGCGATCGAAACTTCTCGATCGGTATCACCGAGCCCGAGGCGGGGACGAACACGCTCAACGTCTCGACGCGCGCGGAGAAGGACGGTGACGAGTACGTCCTCAACGGCCAGAAGGCGTGGATCACGTTCTCGGACCGCGCCGACAATATGATCCTCGTCACGCGCACGACCCCACGCGAGGAGGTCGATCGCGGTACCGATGGCATCAGTCTGTTCGTCGTCGACATGGACTCGCCGGGGATCGACGTCTCCCCGATCGAGAAACACGCGATCAACTACTCGAAGTCCTGTGAGGTGTTCTTCGAGGACGTCCGCGTTCCCGAAGAGAACCTGCTGGGCGACCGTGGCGACGGGTGGGACGCGCTCGTCAGCACGCTCAACCCCGAACGGATCGGGTTCGCCGCGGCGGCGACCGGGATCGGAAAGCTCGCGGCCCACACCGCGATCGATTACGCCAACGACCGCGAGGTGTTCGGCACGCCGATCGGCACCCATCAGGCCGTGTCGTTCCCGATCGCGAAGCCATACGCGCGCATGGAGGCGGCCGCCCAGATGCGACGGAAGGCGGAGTGGCTCTACGATCAGGACGAGCCCTGCGGGTACGAGACGAACGTCGCGAAGGCGACCGCCGTCGAGGCCGGTATCGAGACGGTCAAACAGTCGATGCAGGCCTTCGGCGGCTGGGGGTACGCCACCGAGTACGACGTCGAGCGCTGGTGGCGCGAGATCAACCTGACGCGGCTCGCGCCCGTCACCCAGCAGATGGCGTACAACCACATCAGCCAGGAGATCGGCTTCCCCAGATCGTACTGAACCATGTTCGAGAAACTACTCGTCGCGAACCGCGGGGAGATCGCGATCCGCGTGATGGCCGCCTGCGAAGAGCTTGGCGTCGAGACAGTCGCGATATACAGCGACGCCGACCGAAACGCCGGCCACGTCGAGTACGCCGACGAGGCGTACAACGTTGGACCCGCGCCCGCCGCCGACTCGTATCTCGACGGCGAGACGATCGTCGAAACGGCGAAACGGGCCGGTGCCGATGCGATCCACCCCGGTTACGGCTTCCTCGCCGAGAACGCCGAGTTCGCCAGACGCGTCGAGGCCGCCGAGGGGCTCACCTGGGTCGGCCCCGAGAGCGACACGATGGAGCGGTTGGGGGAGAAGACGAAGGCTCGAACGGTGATGGACGCGGCCGGGGTTCCGGTCGTTCCGGGGACGAACGACCCCGTCGAGACGCCCGAGGAAGTCGCCGAACTCGGCGAGGAGTACGGCTATCCGATCGCAATCAAGGCCGAAGGCGGCGGCGGCGGCCGCGGCATGAAGATCGTTCGCGGCCCCGACGAGGTCGAGGACGCCCTCGAAACCGCACGGAGAGAGGGCGAGGCGTACTTCGGAAACGACTCCGTCTACGTCGAGAAGTATCTCGATTCGCCGAAGCACATCGAGGTGCAGGTGCTCGCGGACGAACACGGCAACGTCCGCCACCTCGGCGAGCGGGATTGTTCGCTCCAGCGCCGCCACCAGAAGGTCATCGAGGAAGCGCCGAGCCCATCGCTCACGGCGGCGCTGCGCGAGGATATCGGCGAGGCCGCCCGCCGGGGCGTCGGCGAGGCCGGCTACACCAATGCCGGGACGGTCGAGTTCCTCGTCGAAGACGGCGAGTTCTACTTCATGGAGGTCAACACCCGGATTCAGGTCGAACACACGGTTTCGGAGGAGATCACCGGAATCGACATCGTGGCTTGGCAGATCCGGATCGCCGCGGGCGAGGAACTCGACTTCGGTCAGGACGACGTCGAGTTCGACGGCCACGCGATCGAGTTCCGGATCAACGCCGAAAACCCCGCGAAGGAGTTCGCCCCGACGCCCGGACGCCTCGAAACGTACGACCCGCCGTCGAGCGTCGGGGTCCGGCTCGACCACGCGGTCTCGCAGGCGGACGACATCGGCGGCGACTACGATTCGATGATCGCGAAGCTGATCGTCCACGCTCCCGATCGGGATCGCTGTTTCCGCCGCTCCGAGCGCGCGCTGAAGCACTTCGAGGTCGAGGGCGTGCACACGACGATCCCGTTCCACCGGCTGATGCTCGACGACGACGCCTTTAGACGGGGCGAACACACGACGAAGTACCTCGACGAGGAACTCGACGCGGAGCGGCTGGCGGCGGCCGTCGAGCGGTGGGGTGCCGCCGAGACGAGCGCGAACGCCCAGCCTCCCTCCGCGCGGACGCTGGCGGTCGAGGTCGACGGACGGCGGTTCGACGTGCTCGTCGAGGACGGCGTCGTGGCGGCTTCGGGCGACGGTTCCGGGGGCGACGAGAGCGGTGTCGTCGAGGCGGGTGCGATCACCGCGGAGATGCAGGGGACGATCCTCTCGCTCGAACGATCCGAAGGCGACACCGTTTCGGCGGGCGACGTCGTCTGTGTGCTCGAAGCGATGAAGATGGAAAACGACGTGTTCGCCGAAACCGGCGGTACAATCGCCGAGGTCCCAGTTTCGGAGGGCGACTCGGTGAACATGGGCGATACGCTGGTGGTCTTGGAGTGAGTCACGAATGAAAGTCAGAGTATCGGACGAGATGGCGGTAGAACAGGCACGGGCGGTCGCGGCGGCGCTCGCCGAACGGTTCGAAGACGACGTGACCGTCCTCACCACCGGTGGCGAGGAACTCGGCCACGCGAGCTACGATGGCGACGGTGACGGCGAGTTCGGCAGCGAGGACGCGCCCGAGCCGGAACCGGATCTCGACCTCGGCCCCACCGAACGCGAGGAGCGCCTCTGGGAGGAGATCGAGGAGATCGAATCCGGTGGCAAGGAAAAGTACAAAAAACAGCTGCCCGAACAGGGCAAGAAGTTCGTCCGCGACCGGATCGATCTGTGGTTCGACGACGGGCTCCTCTTCGAGGACGGGAAGTTCGCGGAGTTCGACGCGGACGACGTGCTCCCCGCCGACGGCATGATCACCGGGGCCGCGGATTTCGAGGGCCGCGACCTCCACTTCATGGCCAACGACTACACGGTCAAACGCGGGAGCATGGCCGCGAAGGGCGTCGAGAAGTTCCTCCGGATGCAACAGCGCGCGCTCAAGACCGGTCAGCCGGTGTTGTATCTCATGGACTCCTCCGGCGGTCGGATCGACCAACAGACCGGCTTCTTCGCCAACCGCGAGGGTGTCGGCAAGTACTACTACAACCATTCGATGCTGTCGGGGCGGGTCCCACAGATCTGCGTGCTGTACGGCCCCTGCATCGCCGGGGCCGCCTACACGCCCGTATTCGCCGACTTCACGATCATGGTCCGCGGGATGAGTTCGATGGCGATCGCCAGCCCGCGGATGGTCGAGATGGTGACCGGCGAGAAGATCAGCCTCGAGGATTTGGGCGGTCCGGACGTACACGCGACGTACTCCGGGAGCGCGGATCTCGTCGCCGACGACGAGGAGCACGCCCGTGAGCTTGTCGCCACGCTCGTCGGCTACCTCCCCGACAACAGCGACGAGAAACCGCCGCGGGCCGATCCGGTCGATCCCGCGAAACCGCCGAAGGGGATCGATGGTGTCATCCCCCAAGAGCCGAACCGCGGCTACGATATGCTCGATCTGATCGACCGGGTCGTCGACGCCGATTCCTGGTTCGAACTCCGACCGGAGTACGGCAAGGAGATCCTGACCGGCTTCGCGCGTATCGACGGTCGCCCCGTCGGCATCGTCGCCAACCAGCCGGCCCACCGTGCGGGGGCGATCTTCCCCGACTCGGCGGAGAAGGCCGCGGGGTTCATCTGGACCTGCGACGCCTACAACATCCCGCTTCTGTACCTCGCGGACACGCCGGGCTTCATGGCCGGTTCGCAGGTCGAAAAGGAGGGGATCCTCGAACAGGGTAAGAAGATGATCTACGCCACGTCGTCGGCCACGGTGCCGAAACAGTGCGTCGTGGTTCGGAAGGCCTACGGCGCGGGCATTTACGCCATGAGCGGCCCGGCGTACGATCCCGAGTCGACGCTCGCGCTCCCATCCGGCGAGATCGCGATCATGGGGCCCGAGGCGGCGATCAACGCCGTCTACGCCAGAAAACTCGCCGAAATCGACGACGAGGAGGAGCGAAAGCGGCGCGAGCAGGAGCTTCGCGAGGAGTACCGCGAGGACATCGACGCCCGGCGGATGGCGAGCGAGGTCGTCATCGACGAGGTCGTCCCGCCGAGCACGCTGCGCCGGGAGTTGGAGAACCGCTTCGCGTTCTACGAGAGCGTCGAGAAGGATCGCCCGGACAAGAAGCACGGAACGGTACTATGATGAACTACGGCACGACCACGACGCGGAGACGGGGGGAGACGCGATGACCGGACGCTACTACGAGGAGTTCGAGGTCGGCGAGACCATCGAACACGACAAGCGACGCACCGTCTCGGAGGCCGACAACCAGACGTTCTGCGACATGACGATGAACCAGCAGCCGCTCCATCTGGATGCCGAGTTCGCCGCCGACACCGATTTCGGCGAGCGCCTCGTCAACGGGCTCTACACGATGAGCCTGGCGGTCGGGATCACGATCCCCGACACCACCGATGGTACCATCGTCGCCAACCTCTCGTACGACGACATCGAGCACCCCGAACCGGTGTTCCACGGCGACACGATCCGCGTCCAGTCGACGGTGATGGACAAACACGAGACCAGCGACGGCGAGCGCGGAATCGTGACTATGCGCGTCGAGGTGTTCAAGGTGAACGACCCCGAGGAGCCGCTCGTCTGCTCGTTCGAGCGAACGGCGCTGTCGTTGAAGCGTCCGGACAGTCAGTAACCGAAATCCAACCTTCTACCGGCTGAACTCGTATCCTGCCTCTCGGTCCCACGCGGCGTCAATTCCCGTCTCACGGAGGTTCCTCCGTCTGATTTTTCCGGTGGGACTCCGCGGAAGCTCGGCGTGGATCTCGACGTAGCGGGGCACCTTGAGATACGGCAACGACTGTTTGCAGTGTCGGTACACGTCGATCGGGCTCAGCGCCTCGTCATCCTCGGGCACGACGACGGCCTTGATCTCCTCGGTTCCGCGCTGGTTCTCGACTCCGACGACAACCGATTCGCGGACGCTCGGGTGCGTGTCGATGACGCCTTCGATCTCGAGCGAGGAGACGCGACCGGCGATCCGGCCACGGTATATCGAGTTGTCCTCGTTGGCGATGAAGTGGACGAAGCCATCCTCGTCCTTGTACCCGATGTCGCCGCTGTGGATCCATTGGTTGCGACAGACGTTGACGGTCTGCTCCGGTTCGTTGAGATACCCCTGCAACATCGTGTTCGGCCGCTTCGGTCGGATGACGATCTCGCCCGATTCGCCGGTGTCGACCGGCCAGTCGTCCTCATCCACGATCTCGACGTCGGCGTACGAGACCGCCTTCCCGGAGCTGCCGATCCGGCGGTCCTCGGGCGTATTGTACGTGGCGATCGTCGACGTCTGGGTGATCCCGTACCCCTCCAGTACGGTGATATCGAAGCGCGCCTCGAACTCCCGGATGAGCGTCTCGTCGGTGCCGAACCCGAACCCGTGCCCGATCGCCATCTCCACCGGGTTCTCCATCGGCTCGGAGCCGACGTGTTGGCTGTTCAACACCGAGAGGAGCCGCCCCAAGTAGAGAATCACCGTCGCCTCGCAGTCGTTGACCTGTCGCCAGTAGGTGTCGGGGTCGAACGGGTCCGAGAAAACGAATTCCGCGTCCGCAAACAGCGCGCCGACGATCCCGAGTTGGAACGTGAAGATGCTGTACAGCGGTAGCGTCGTGAAGATACGGTCCGATGGTTCGAACTCGAAGAGTTCGGTCGCGACCTCCCAGCCCGTGTTGACGTACGAGTACTGCGGGAGACGCACCCCCTTCGGCTGCTCGGTCGCGCGCCGCTGGACGAACGTGACCGAGACCGTGTCGGCCTGTCCGGGATCGCCGGTCGGCGCGCTCTCGTCGCCGTCGAGGAGTGTGTCAAATGCGCGGTAGGATCGCTCCCCCGAGTGGTTCCCGACGAAGTACTCGGTTGTGACGTTGGGCACGTCGGTTCGGACCGAGTCGTAGGCGGCCCGGGTCCGCTCGTCGACGAAGATCGCCTCGGCCTCGGATTTCGCGAGCGCCGCCGCGAGCGTCTCGCCGGTGAAGCGCGTGTCGATCGGGGCGACGACGGCACCGAGCTTCGCCAGCGCGAAGTAGAGATACACGTACTCCATCGAGTTGTACATGAACAGACAGACCGTCTCGCCCGCCTCGATTCCCCGCGCCGAGAGACCGTTCGCGACGGCGTTGACTCGCCGATCGAGGTCGCCGTACGTCACCCGCTCGTCGTGGTACCGGACGAACGGGTCGTCGGCGGTCTCCCGGGCCTTCCACTCGAGCGCGCCGCCGAGCGTGTCGACGCCGTCCGGGGATGGATCGGTACGCATCTCAGTCCTCCTCCGCGTCGATCGCGCTCTCGATCGACGCGACCGCCCGGTCGAGCGCTGCGGTCACCTCGCGGTCCGGCGGGGTGCTGAAGTCGTGTGAGTAGCCGAAGATCCCGATTCCCTGGCCGCCGGCCACGGGGCCGTCGAAGGCCACCCCGACTGACTGGATCCCCAGCGCCGCCTCGTCGTTGCTGACGGCGTATCCGCGCTCACGGATCCGGTCGAGTTCCGCTGTGAGTCGGGGTCCATCGTCGATCGTCTCCTTGGTGTGCACCGGTAGGCCGTGGTACTCGATGATCTCCTCGACGTACGCGTCGGGGAGCGCCGCCAAAATTGCCTTGCCCGGCGCGTGCGTGTGGAGGTACGATCGCTTCCCGACGCGGCCGTACACCGGCGTTCCACCCTCCTGCACCGCCGATTCGACGAACAGACCGCGACCGTTTTCTTCGACCACCCACCAGGCGGGCTGTTCGACCGACGCCGCCAGGTCCGAGAGCGCCTCCCCGACCGCACTCCGGATCCGGAGTCGGCTCTTCGCCGCCATCCCGTGGGTCAGAAAGCGCAGACCGAGGTGGTAGTCACCGCCGCGTTCGACGACGTAGCCCATCGACTCCAGCGTCGAGAGGTAGTTGTGGATGGTGCTCTTCGCCAACCCGAGCTGTCGCGCAACGTCGTCGAGTCCAGCCCCGTCGTGGTTCTGAAGGATCTCGATAATCCTGAATCCAGTTCGGACCGACTTGACCTGCCGGGACGACGATTTCCGAATCATACTCGTCTGTTTCGGCCCGGTGCTTTATAAATATCTCCGATCCGTATTTATTCAGATGAAATTCCAACGGATAAAACGTCCGACCATCCACATATACTGAATCTTTTCACCGTCCATCCGACGATAGCTCACAGTATATGTGTCAGCTCACTCACGCTACGTCCCGACCGGCCCGTGCATAACAGCAATAACTCTGTTATGAACTCACCTTTCCGTGGTCCCCCTGCCGTGAACGCACTACGTTTTTGTGCCCGGCCGACGGACGTTCCGTACATGACAGGCGAACTCGATCACACGATGATTCGCGTCGCGGACATCGACGCGTCGATCGACTGGTACGAAACCCACCTCGACTACGAGCTGAAAGATCGCCACGACGGCGACGGCTTCATCATCGTCTACATGGGCCCGGAGGACATGGGCGACGCCGAGGCGATGGTGGAGCTGACGAGCAACAAGGGCCAAGAGGAGATCGAGATCGGCGACGCCTGGGGACATATCGCCGTCAGGGTTCGCGACCTCGAGGCCGCCTACGACGAGCTGATGGCGGGCGGTGTCGACGACTACCGCGATCCCGAGTCCTGCGGCGGCCGGTACGCCTTCGTGAAGGATCCCGACGGCCACGAGATCGAACTCGTCGAGCGCGACCACGGCTCGCCCTGGAGCCTCGATCACACGATGATCCGCGTCGAGGACGCCGACGAGGCCCTCGGATACTGGGTCCGGAAGTTCGACTACGTCGAGACGCGCCGCTGGGAGGCCGACACGTTCGCGAACTACTTTGTCGACCCCGAGGACGCCCCCGACGAGGCGATGAGCGTCGAGTTGACGTACAACTACGACGGCCGCACCTACACCGAAGCCGACGGCTGGGGACATCTCTGCATTCGACTCGACGACCTCCACGACGACTGGGAGCAACTGATGATCCGCGAAGCGGAGGACTACCGAGACCCCGAATCCTGCGACGACATGTACGCGTTCACGAAAGATCAGGACGGCCACGAGATCGAACTAATCGTTCGCGATCCCGACGCCGAGTCGCTGTTCCCGTTCTAATACTGACCGGATAATTTTCGACTGTGTCGAAACTAGCTGACGGCTCTCGGGACCTCCGCGCTTAGACCGTAACGAGCGTCTCCTGATACGCGCCGTGGTGGTCCTCGAACACCGCCATGATTTCGCCCATCGTCGCGTACGCCTTCACGGCGTCGATGATCGGTGGCATGACGTTCTCGTCGTTCTCGATGGCCTCGCGCACCGCGTCCAGACACGCCTCGACCGCGTCGTCGTCGCGCTCCTCTTTGACGGCTTCGAGCCGTTCGAGCTGGCGGTCGCGCGTCTCCGCGTCGACGTGGAGGAGTTCGGGTTCGGTGTCCTCCTCGATCTCGTATTTGTTCACCCCGACGACGGTCTCCTCACCGGCATCGACGCGCTGTTGATACTCGTAGGCGGCCTCCTGGATCTCGCGGTGGAAGTAGCCGTCCGGGATCCCTTTCAAGACGCCGTCGCGGACCGATCCGTCGCCCATCTCCTTGATCTCCTCGATGTAGGCCATGATCTCGGCCTCCATCTCGTTGGTCAGCTTCTCGATGGCGAAGGAGCCGCCCATCGGATCGACGATGTCAGCCGCGCCCGACTCGTCGGCGATGATCTGTTGGGTCCGCAGCGCCACCCGAACCGCCTCCTCGCTCGGCAGCGCCAGCGCCTCGTCGTAGCTGTTCGTGTGCAGCGACTGCGTCCCGCCCATCACCGCGGCGAGCGCCTGGATCGTCACGCGGACGATGTTGTTGAGCGGCTGTTGGGCCGTCAGGCTCTGCCCCGCCGTCTGCGTGTGGAACTTCATCCGCTTCGAGGCCTCCTTTTCCGCCCCGTACCACTCCTCCATCACGTTCGCGTAGATCCGGCGGCAGGCGCGGAACTTCGCGATCTCCTCGAAGATGGAGTTGTGGGAGTTGAAGAAAAACGAGAGCAGCGGCGCGAAGTCGTCCACGTCGAGCCCCCGGTCGAGACAGTCTTCGACGTACGCGAAGCCGTCCGCGAGCGTGAAGGCGGCCTCTTGGGCAGCCGTCGAGCCGGCCTCGCGGATGTGGTACCCAGAGATGGAGACCGGGTGGATCTTCGGCGTCTCCTCGACGGCGAATTCGATGGTGTCGGTCACGACGTCGAGCGAGGGTTCGGGCGGGATCACCCACTCCTTCTGCGCGATAAACTCCTTGAGCATGTCGTTTTGGAAGGTGCCGCGGATCTGGTCGCGGGGGACGCCCTGCTCGTCCGCCAGCGCGATGTACATCGCGTAGACGACCGCCGCGGAGGGGTTGATCGTGAATGAGGTCGAGACCTCGCCGATGTCGATCCCGTCGAAGAGGATCTCCATGTCCCGAAGCGTGTCGACGGCGACGCCCTCCTTGCCGACCTCGCCCTCGCTCATCGGGTGATCGGAGTCGATCCCCATGAGGCTCGGCATGTCGAAGGCGGTCGAGAGCCCCGTCTGCCCCTCGTCGATCAGGTAGTGAAAGCGCTCGTTGGTCTCCTCGGCCGTGCCGAACCCGGCGAACTGTCGCATCGTCCACGTCCGGCCGCGATACATCGTCGGATACGGGCCGCGGGTGTACGGGGAGTCGCCGGGGAAGCCGATGTCCTCCTCGAAGTCGATATCGGCGATGTCTTCCGGGGTGTAGAGCCGGTCGACTTCGTGGTTCGAGACGGTCGCGAACCGCTCTCTTCGCTCCCCGTGCTCCAAGAACGGATCTAGCGTTTCTTCCTCCCACTCCGCTTTTCGGTCGCGGATCGTTTCGAGGTCGTCGTCACCAAACATTGGGCGAACACACTCCAGCGATCCGCAAAAGCGTTGCTCTTCGTGTCTTATTTCGGATATGTTCGACGATCTTGGACGTTCCGGAACGCTTAATCGAAAACTCCCCAAAGTGTCGACGATGACACCCGGACTAAATTCGATCGACCGCGTGGGCGTCGTCGGCGCCGGCACGATGGGAAGCGGAATCGCACAGGTCGCCGCCACCTCCGGCTACGACGTCGTCATGCGCGACATCGAGGAGACGTACGTCGAGAACGGATTCGAGACGATCGCGGAGAGTCTCGAACGGCTGGTCAGAAGCGACACGCTCACCGACTCGGAGGCGGCCGCGATCGAGGACCGGATCGTCGGTACCACCGAACTCGACGACCTCTCTGACTGTGATCTCATCGTCGAGGCCGCACTCGAAGAGATCGACGTCAAGCGCGATATCTTCTCGGATCTCGACGACATCGCCGCGGACGACGCTGTCCTCGCGACGAACACCTCGACGTTATCGATCACGACCATCGCCGCCGCGACAGAGCGCCCCGAATCGGTCGTCGGCCTCCACTTCATGAACCCGGTTCCGGTGATGAAGGGCGTCGAGGTCGTCCGCGGCGAGAAAACCGACGACGGTATCGTCGAGATGGCGCACGCGTTCGCCGAGGACCTCGACAAGGAGACGTGGGAATCGGACGACAAGCCGGGGTTCGTCGCCAACCGCATCCTGATGCCGTGGATCAACGAAGGGGTCCGCGCGTACGACGAAGGCGTCGCGTCGAAAGCGGACATCGACAGCGGGATGAAACTCGGCACGAACGTCCCGATGGGACCCCTCGAACTCGCCGACCACATCGGTCTCGACATCTGCTTGCACGCGACGGAGACGCTTCACGAGGAGTTGGGCGACAGGTACACGCCCGCGTACCTGCTCAAGCGAAAGGTCGAGGCGGGCGATCTCGGCAAGAAGACCGGCCAAGGGTTCTACAGCTACGAGTGAGCCCCCGCCGACACCTCACTCGCCGAGGTGTCGCGAGATGATGTCCTTTTGGATCTCGGAGGTCCCCTCGTAGATCGTCGTGATCTTCGCGTCCCGGTAAAACCGTTCCACGTCGAAGTCCTTGGTGTAGCCGTAGCCGCCGTGGACCTGCACGGCCTCGGTCGCGACGTCGACGGCCGTTTCGCTAGCGAAGTACTTCGCCATGCTCGCGGCCATCGGATCGACGCCGTCCTCGTTCTTTTCGGCCGCGTCCCGCGTCAACAGCCGGGACGCCCGCACGTCGGTCGCCATGTCGGCGAGTTTGTGCGCGATCGCTTGGTGGCCGGCGATGGGTTTGCCGAACTGCTCGCGCTCGTCGGCGTACTCGACGGCGGCGTCGAGGGCGGCCTGGGCGACGCCGACCGCCTGGCTTGCGATGGCGATTCGCCCGCCCGTGAGGATCGAAAACGCCGCCTTCAGCCCGTCACCGACCTCTGTCAGGCGGTTCTCGACAGGGATCCGCGCGCCGTCGAACAGCAGCGTCGTCGTGTCGCTGGCTCTGAGTCCCAGTTTGTCCTCCTTCTTGCCGACCGCCAGGCCGTCGGTGTCCTTCGGGACGAGGAACTGGGTCACCGTGTCGGGATCGTCTCGATCCGTCTTCGCAAAGAGGATGACGACGTCCGAGCGCTGGCCGTTCGTGATCCACTGTTTCGTGCCGTCGATGACGTACTCGTCGCCCTCCTTGCGGGCTTGCGTCGTCATCCCGGCGGGGTTCGAGCCCGCGTCCGGTTCCGAGAGCGCGAACGCCCCGACCGGCCGTCCCGCCGCCATGTCGGGGAGCCACGCCTCCCTGTGCGCGTCGGTGCCGAACTGCCGGATACACGAGGTCGCCAGACAGTGGACCGACAGCGCCGTTGCGACCGAGAGGTCCCCCCGAGCCAGCTCCTCGTTGACGATGCTGTAGGTCAGTTGGTCGGCGTCGAACCCGCCGTACTCCTCGGGGACGGTGAGCCCGGTCAGATCCAGTTCGGCCAGCCCGTCCCAGACGTCCTCCGGGAACGTCTGCGTCTCGTCGGCCTCGGCGGCCGCCGGGCGCACCTCGCGCTCGACGAACTCCGCGACGGTTTCGGCGATGAGCTGTCGTTCGCTCGCTATCGTCATACGCCCACATCGGCACCGACGGTCATAATTGGTGTGGGTTCACACGCTGCGTCGGTCACGTGCGCTCACCGCGTCGGGGCGGCCACGCCTCTTCGGCCACGACGGACCGATCACACGTAGTCCATGTTCACCTGCGTGATGTTCGCCACCCGGCGGATGGTCGAGAGGATCTCCTCGCGCCGCGCCGCCCCCATCCGGCTCTCGGGGCCGCAGACGCAGATCGATCCGCGGACGGTGTCCCCCCGATCGAGCACCGGAACGGCGACGCAGACGAACCCCACGATTCGCTCCCCCCTATCGATCGCGTACCCCCGTTCGCGGGCGGTGTCGAGCTGCTCGAGTAGGACGTCGCGGTCGGTGGTGGTTCGCTTCGTGATCGGCTCGAACGCCTGCCGGTCGAGGAGTTCGTCGAGACGCTCGGGCGAGACGTGCGCGAGGATCGCCTTCCCGCCCGCGTTCGCGTACAGCGGCACCCGAGCGCCGGGATACGCCGGCAGATCGACCGCCTGCTCGCCCTCGGCGACCGCCAACAGCACGCCGTCGCCCCCCTCCTCGACGATCAGCGTCGCCTGTTCGCCCGTCTCCTCGGCGGCGGTCGACAGCTCGTCGGCGACCGCGGTGTAGATCTCGCGCTGGCGGCGATCCCGGTGGCCGAGCTCCAGAAACCGCGTCGAGATCCGGTACTCGGTGCCCTCCTTGACGACGTGTCCCGTCGAGCGGAGCGCCTGCAGGTGGTCGTGGACCGTGCTGACCGGCAGATCGACGGCCGACGAGAGTTCGGAGACGCCTGTCCCGTTTCGCTTCGAGAGGGCGTCCACGATCCGGAACGAGCGCGTGACGGACCGGTTTTGCGTATCGGGCATACCTCTAGCGCCGTCCCCTCAACAATTAGTGTTTCGGCTGGATCGAAAGATCATTCGGGTCCTGAACGGACTTCGTCGCCTCAAATACGATACCAGGTAGCCCTGTCGGCCGGACAAAGCGATTCGAGTGGCCCGATACCTCGGCGAACAGCCGGTATGAGATACGGTTGCGTGGTCACGGAGCGATCCACCGGCCGCCCGATCGTGTGCGTCGACCCCTGCCGAATCGGTGGATCGACACGAATAATGTTTCGACTGGGTCGGATGCGCGTCCGCATCGTGCCGCTCCGACGGTGCGTAGTCCCAGCGCGTAACAAGGATAACGGCGTTAGACACTCGCCCATCTCGGCTGCTCTCGGTGTCCTTTTGGTAACGCGTGCGGTCGGTCGAATCGCGTCGGACTGGGACCCATGCTCGGCTTTATTATCAGTTAATTATATATGCCGTATTTTATAAATATTTGGCCACGGGTTCGATGACACCACACTGATAGTGTTGGTGCTCGCTCCCGATCTTGCGTAGCCTGGCCGTTTACTTATATCCAATATGAAAACGGTATATATGACAGTTCTGCTCGAGGCTCTTTGTCGGTCAGTAACTTACTTTGGTTTAAAAGTGTTTATATTAAGTGTGCATTGTGTGACGACTGTTCGGGACGCTCATGCTCGTTTTCAGATCGATTCACCGACCGCTGTTATATTAAATTTACCTATCATTTATTACCAAATACATTTTTATTTATATACCCGCGACAGAACGGCAACGGAAAGCGAAAAGCGATAAACCGTTCGCCACACACCCATCCGTATGGAGTACTACGAGGCGGCGAACTTCCTGTTCGGCCTCCGTCGGTATCCGTCCCGGACGGGCGTCACCCCGACCCGGCGGCTGCTCGAACACCTCGGCTCCCCCGGAGACGACATCCGGATCGTCCAGGTCGGCGGTTCGAACGGCAAGGGGAGCACCGCCCGGATGGTCGAGTCGGTCCTCCGCGAGGCCGGCTACGATGTCGGGCTCTACACGTCCCCACATCTCGACGATCTCAGAGAGCGGGTCCGTATCAACGGCCGTCCGGTGACGAAGGCGGCCGTCAGCGAGTTCGTCGCGGAACTGGAGCCGTACGTGCGCGCGGAGACGATCGACGGCGCGCCGCCGACGTTCTTCGAGGCGGTGACGGCGCTCGCCGTCCGAACTTTCGACCGGGAGAACGTCGACGTGGCCGTCGTCGAGGTCGGCATCGGCGGCGAACACGACGCGACGAGCGCGCTTTCGCCCGAAGTCGCCGCGGTGACGAACGTCACGCTCGAACACGCGGACCTCCTCGGCGACACGATCGAAGAGATCGCTCGCGACAAGGCCGCGATCGCGCCCGACGACGCCCCGCTCGTGACGGCTGCGACCGGGGCCGCCCTCGACGTCGTCCGTACCACCGCCGGGGAGACGCTCCGCGTCGGCGGGCCGGACGACGACGCCGACGTGACCGTCGTCGACCGGGGCCGGACCGGCGTCGAACAGGGCGTCGAGATCGACGGCAACGGCTGGCGCGTCGAGACCGCGCTGCCGCTCTTGGGGAGCCACCAGTGCGAGAACGCCGGGATCGCCGCCGCCCTCTGCCGCCTGATCGGCGGCGTCACGCCCGACGACATCGGACGCGGACTCCGAAACGCCCACTGGCCCGGCCGCTTCGAGGTGATGGATCGCAACCCGCTCGTCGTCCTCGACGGCGCGCACAACCCCGGCAGCTGCGCCGGCATCGCGGAGACGCTCTCGACGTTCGAGTACGACGAGTTGCACCTCGTGTTCGGCGCGATGGGCGACAAAGACGTTCCGGAGATGGTCGCGGCGCTGCCGGCCGCGGACGCGGTGTACGCCTGTCGTCCTGACTTCGATCGTGCAGAAGCCCCCGAGTCCGTCGCCGCGATCGTCGAAGGTGACGGTCGCGCGGGGGCGATCGATCGATTCGACACCGTCTCCGCGGCGCTCGACGACGCCCTCGACGCGGCAGAGCCCGACGATGCGATCCTCGTCTGTGGGTCGCTGTTCGTCGTCGCCGAGGCCCGTCGTCGGTGGTCACATCCGTTCGTTACCGGCCGGATCTCAGACGGGGAGACGGCCGCCGAGCTCCTCGGCCGAGCCGACGTCTCTGCCGAGGCGGTCGATCGCCACAGCGCCGACGGCGTCCACCGCGTCGTCACCGCGCGCGTTCGACCCGCCCAGGCCGACCGCATCGAGCGCGAACTCCTCTCGGTCGGCGGCGAATGTGCGGTCTCGGCCGTCGACGCACCGTCGCACGACCTCGTCGACGCGGTGTTGCTAGGGACGCGATCGCAGTTCGATCGGGCGCTCGAACGCCTCCACGACGGCGGATCGGATCTCGCGGCCGTCGCCGCCGCTCTCGAGCGCGAACTCGACCGCGACGACGGAGCGTCCGAGACGCCGTGGGGCGACGACACCGCAGTCATGGGTATTCTCAACGTGACGCCGGACTCCTTTTACGACGGCGGGCGCTACGAGACGGTCGACGACGCGATCGACCGCGCGGAGCGACTGATCGACGCCGGCGCCGAGATCGTCGACGTCGGCGGCGAATCGACGCGTCCCGGAGCGGAGACGGTCCCGATCGACGAGGAGATCGAGCGGGTGGTCCCCGTCGTCGAAGCGCTCGCCGAGGCCGACGTCGCCGTCTCCGTCGACACGCGAAAAGCGGCCGTCGCCCGCGCCGCGCTCGACGCGGGCGCGGACATCCTCAACGACGTCTCCGGCCTCGAAGACCCGGAAATGCGTCTCGTCGCCGCCGAGTACAACGTGCCGGTCGTCGTCATGCACTCCATCCAAACCCCCGTCGACCCCGAAGCCAATGTCGCGTACGACGACGTGGTCACGGACACGATCGACGCGCTCGCCGAGCGGGTACTGCTCGCCGAGAAGGCGGGGCTGGATCGCTCGCAGATCATCGTCGATCCAGGACTCGGCTTCGGCAAATCGACCACCGAGAACTTCGAGTTGCTCGGACGACTCGACGAGTTCCGGTCGCTCGGCTGTCCGGTGTTGGTCGGGCATTCGCGAAAATCGATGTTCCGTGCGGTCGATCGGGGGACCGCGGAAGAGCGCCTCGCCGCGACCGTGGCCGCGAGCGCCCTCGCGGCCGAGCGCGGCGCGGACATCATCCGCGTTCACGACGTCGCCGAGAACGTCGCGGCGGTCAAGACCGCGGCCGCGGCGGCCGATCCCGACCGGTTCGACGATCGGTGATCGGAGCCGTCAGCGCGCCTCGACGCCCACTCTGCGGAACAGATCGACGTACTCTCCCGTGATCGCCGCGTCGTCGAACGACTGAAACGTTTCGTCGACGTCGCGGAACTTCAGCGCCCACGACGCCTCGATCGCCTCGTCGAGCGCGTCCGTGTCGGTTACCCGTATGCCGCGCTCGCGGCGCTCGACGAGTTCGTGAGCGCTCGAATCGCCCTGAATCTCGACGACGCCGACGCAGCCGCAGGCCAACGCCCACAGCAGTTCCCGGGCGAACGTCTGTCGTCGGGCGGTCTGGACGAAGGTGTGCGCGCCGCGGTAGACGGCGATGCGCTCCTCCCGCGGGAGGTCGCCGGCGAACTCGACGCGGTCGCCGATCCGGAGGTCTCGCGCCTGCGTCTCGTAGGCCGCCCGTTCCGGTCCGTCCCCGATCACAGTCGCCGTCCAGCCGTCTCGGTTTCTGAGCTCCGCGAGCGCCAAGAGCAGATCCTCGAGGTTCGAATCATCGTTCAGCCGGGAGGCGTAGGCGATCTCGCGGCGTTCGCCGGGATCGGTCGTGACGATCCTCGAGAAGTCGATCCCGTCGGGGATGACCGCCGTGGTCTCCGCGGTCGCGCCGTGCTCGCGGACGCGCGTCCGCTGGAACTCCGAGGGAGCGACGATCCGCGTCGGCCGACTCGCGGCCCGACCGAGCCACCGCGAGTCCGAACCGTCGGGTTCGTCGCCGTACCAATCGCAGATCAGCGGCACGCGGGCGAGCCGAGCGCCGAGCCACGCGGCCATCACGGCACCCGGCGGCGATGCGGACGCGAAGACCACGTCCGGATCGTGCCGAGCCAGCAGACCGGGCACTCGCGTGTAGTACAGCGCTGGATGTTCGAAGGTGACGCCCTCGTGGTCGAGACCGTTGATCTCGATTCGGCGGCCCGCCTGCTCCCACCACGGGAGACAGTAGACGGTGACCTCGTGACCGCGATCGTCGAGCGCTTGGGCGACCCGCCGGAGCCGGTCTGCTCCCGGGCGCGTCGATTGCGGGGGCGGATCCCTGAAGACGACCGCGATTCGCATACGAGCGGCGACGACGGCCTGTGGCAAAAAGGGCCCGGAACGCGATGCGGTGGTCGCACACTCTCCCCCACGGAGCGCCGCGCCCCCGTCGTCGACTCCGCCCTCGTCCGCTCCGAGGGGGAACGGTTTTGCATCCCCGTCTCGTACGCCGTCGCATGTACGTCCGGGACGCGAGAAACCGCGATGAGGCCTGGCTGTTGGAGCACATCGAGGCGATGGGCCTGGACGAGACGGCGTTTCGATCCCGCGATTACGTCATCGCCGTTGACGAGGCGTCGAACACGCGCGCCGGGTTCGGACGCATCAGGGTCCACAAGGTCGGCGACGAGGAGATCTGCGAGCTGACCAGCATCGGCGTGCTGGATGGCTGGGAGGGCCAAGGCGTCGGCGCACACGTCATCGAACGGCTCATCGACGGCGCTGCAGCCGAGGGGTTCGACCGCGTCTACTCGCTCACGAGCGCCCACGAGTACCTTGCCCAGTTCGGCTTCGAGGGCGTCGGCGAGGCAGACCTTCCCGAGGTGCTCGCCGACCGCCTCGACGCGAAACGGCTCGACCTCGATCCCGACGCGGTCCCGATGGCGATTGCGACCGACGGGTTCCGGATGCCCGAACGGCTCCGCGAACGGTTCAAGGCCGCAGCCGAGTCGGAGCCAGATTCGAACCCCGAGGAGACGGCCGAAGATTTCGGCATCGACCCTGATAAGGCGACGTACAAGTACGACACCGGGCGCTGACAGCGGTCGAGGCTATCCGTCGGGCGGGTTCGTCGATCTCGGGCGCCTCACAGCGGCATCGGTCCGCTGCCGCCGTCGGCGTCGCTCCCGGATCGGGCCCGCGAGAGCAGTTCAGAGACCGGTGGACGGTACTCGTAGCCGGGAACGACACCCTCCATGTACGTCCCCTCGACGTACTCGGTGATCGCCTTCGCGATGCCCGGCACCTGGCCGGCGTTTTCCCACTCGAACGCGAAGACAGCAACGGCGTCGCCCGCTTCCTCGAACACGCGTCGATCCTCGAACTCGACGTCCTGTCGAACCGCCATTCCGGCGTCTTCGAGCCGCAGCTCGTAGGTTTCGAACCAGCCGTCCTCGACGGCGGGGCCCACCTCGTCCGCCGTCGCCGTCGAGAGCATCGGGGCGCGAACCTCCAGCGTGTAGCCCAGCGCCCAGTCATCGGTCTCGTCGGCGGTCACGCGCCCCTCGAACCGCGTCGTCGTCACCTCGAACCACCGGCCGTCGCGATCGAAGGCGTCGTGCCCGTCGAACGCCCGGACGGCTCGGTCGGGGAGTTCCTCGCTCATTGCGATCCGATAGGGGGCGTTCCCTGAAAAGCGCGTCGTGAAAACGGCTGTCAAACCAAGCGTCGGTGCGTGTAACTGTGTGTAAATAGGACGACTTCGTAGACGCGCATCCGAATGACCGAACGCCGAGGCTCCTTCGACCGGGAGGAGGCGCACTCGAAACTCTACGAACGGATGCACGCCGATCGACCGTTCGACGATCGATTGCGAGCGGCCCTCGACGTCGATCTCGGGTTCATCACGGAAATCGATATCGAGACGAACCTCGACGCTCCGGCCGAGCTCCAGCAACTCGATGTCGTTTCCACCGTCGACCGGGCGGTCTCCCAACTCGCCGACCGGTATCCCACGGCGTCGATCGCGGTGTCGGCTCCCGAGTGCGCCACCGCAGAGACTGCTCCCTGATTGGAGACTGCACTGTGGGAACTTCTCGACAACGCCGCCAAGCACACCGGCACGTCGCCGAGCGTCGACGTCGACGTGTCGACGACCGAAGACGAGGTCGTCATCCGGGTCGCCGATAACGGCCTGGGACTGCCGACCATCGAACGCTCGGTGCTCACGTCCGGCGAGGAGACCCCGCCCGTCCACGGCCAGGGGTTCGGGCTGTGGGTCGTTTATTGGATCGTTACGTTCGTTCGCCGTTCGCCTCCGAGACTTCTCGCGTTCGCTCGAAGTATCGCCGCTCACGGCTTACGTTCGTTCGAGCTGAGGAAGGCTCGCGGTTCGCTACCGCTCACCGCTCGTTTCGAGGTGCTCCCTTCGGTCGCACCTCGCTATGCGAGGGGAGGGATTCGAACCAAAACCAGACGTGCTCGCTCGCTGCGCGCGACTGGTAGGGTTCGAATCCCCCGCGCACTCGCACAGCTCTCACGTTCGTTCGAGCTGACGAATGCGAGGGGAGGGATTCGAACCCACGGACCCCTACGGGAGCGGATCTTAAGTCCGCCGCCTTTGTCCAAACTCGGCCACCCTCGCGCACCCGAACGTCCAACGTGGCGATCAATGTGTGTTTCGGTCGCCCGACGTCACCAGTCGACCGAGAGCGTTCCGTCGCCGTTCGGGTCGGGAGCGATCTCCTCGTTCGTCCGGCGGTCGACGACGTGGATGACGCCTCGGTCCTTCTTCGCCGGACACGCCTCCGCGGCGTGGATGTTGTGTTCGAGATCCGATTCGTCGAAGAAGTAGACCGCGGGCTTTGCGATCCCAGTCATAATGTCCATCGTCCAGTTCGCCGAGACCTCCGCGCACTTGCCGGCCGCGATACACTTGTTCGCCTCGAAGATGATCTTGTAGGGAGCCTCCTCAATCGGCGGGGCGTCACCCTCGCCAATTTCGCTCGGATCGATGGGTTCGTCGGCCATGTGGCGGTTCAGGGGTCGTCGGATTTGGCTCTGACGGATTCGTCGCCCGTCGAACGATGCTCGGTTACAGCGGTCCGTCGCCCGACCTGGCGTGGACGTCGGGCCCCGCCGTGGCGTTCGCTGCGGTTTCCACTTTCCGCAGTCGGTCCGGTCGACCGATCGCGTACAGCGTGTCGCCGACGCCGATCTCTCGGTGGCGGGTCGGGATCGCGGCAATCTCGCCGTCCGCGGTGCCGACCGCGACGATCGCGACGTCGAGCGCGCCGATCGGATCCCCGACCAGGGCGCTCCCCTCGCCGATGGTCACGGCCCTCATCGTCTCCTCGGCAGTTCGGAGTTGGGAGGCGAACTCCCGGTCCGCGCGGGCCTCGACCGGGAGTGTGACGAGGCGATAGCGGCGATCCGTATCGAGGCGATTCGCGTCCAATTCGTCCACCGCGAGGGTCACGATGTCGCCCGCGGTCCCGCGGATCTCGGCGTTCGTCACGCGTTGAGGTTTCGAGTTCGCATCCGCCGTTGTGTCCGTCCCCGCATCCGCGTCCGGGGCAGAACTCGGACTCGATCCGGCGTCACTGCTCGTCCACACTTGCACCAAATCGCCCGGACTGGCGTTGTTCGGCGGGTCGGCCCGGACCGCCAGCGCGGCGCTTCCTGGCGGGAGCGTCGGGCCGATCCCCGACTCGCGCCCGCCCAATGCGAGGTACTCGATCGTGGCGTCCTCGGCGAAGTCGACGTCGACGTGACCGACGCCGTAGTCCGTCTGGAGCCGGTCGACGAACCGCGTCCGAAGCTCTTCGAGCGTCAGGCGTCGCGGGAAGACGAGCGTCTGATCGGCGAGTTTCTCCTTCGTCGCCGCATCCACCGGATCGTAGCCGTCGATGTCAGCGATCTCCGCCGGCAGCTGGACTGTCGTGACTCGCCCCACGGTTCGAACGATCCGACTGACGTCGCTGTCGAGGCTCTTCGCGCCCGAGACAGCGAAGACGCCCACGCCGAGCCGGTCGCCAAGTCGGCCCCCACCGACCGCCGCCACGCCCGCGAGCAAGAATGTGACCGTGTTGAATATCGCCGTCTCCACCGCGAGCAGTTCGACCTGTCCGCCGATCACCTCACCGAGCGCGCCGGCGGTGTTGAGATACAGCGCGACGACGCTCAGGCCGACGAGCACCGACAGGCCATCGGGAACGCGTGTCCCGGCGTACCAGCGATGGACGAAGCCGGCGACGATCCCGGTCGCCACGGCGGTGACGACGAGGACGGTCACTCTGGCGACGTCGATTAGGAGTTGGTCGACGAGCGCCAACTGCCCGCCAGCGAGGCTCACGCAACCACCCCCTCGAACGCGTCCAACGCGTCGCGCGTTCCGACCACGAACAGCTCGTCACCCGCCCGGAGGTCGGCCTCACCGCGGGGCGCGACGAGCCAGCCGTCGGGTCGTTTGACCGCGAGGACGGCGACGTCGTACGATTCCCGCACGTTCGCGCTCCCGAGCGCCTGGCCGGCTAGCTCCCCCGTCGGCTTTACCGACACCGTTCGCAAGTGCTTGCCAGCGCGACGAAGCAGCGAGATCAACTCGAACTCCCGGTGGGTTCCCCGCGCCGTGACCACGACCTTCGCTCGGGTGGATCCCAACAGCGTGCTCGCCTTGGACCGATCCACGGCGACCGTGATGCGCCCGTCGCCGCCGATCGTCGTGGGTGCGGCGGTCGTCGGTGGGGGCGTCGACGCGTCCGTTCCTCCGTCCGTTTTCACCGTCTCATCCGTTTTTATCCAGGACTTCGCGGCGATTACCGTCCCCGTGAGCTCGGTCTCGCCCGCCAGAACCGTCACTTCGTCGCCTCGGGCCAGCCCGGTCGGGACCAGCGCGTCGACCGAGACGGCGCGCTTTCCGGCCGGCACGCGCTTCGAAATCCCCGATAACGGCGGGGCCGCGATCACGGACGCCCGGCCGTGATCGTCGATATTCACGGAGATATCCGCAAGGTCGAGCTCGGTCCGAAGCCGGTCGGCGAACCGCGTTTCGAGCTCGGATATCGGTAGATCCGCAGGCAGCCGCCAGTCACCGTTTCGGATCTCCGCGCGCGTTTCCCCGGACAGCGGCGGGTAGCCCTCCATATCGGTCACGTCGCCGATGACTTCGATCCGAACCTCGCCTCGCGAACCGACTAGTTCGACGACGTCGCTCGATAGCGTCCGCTCGCGGAGTTTCTTCAGCGAGAGCCGCTTCGGCACCGACGCCCCCATCGCGTCCCCTTTCGAGTGGGCGTACATCGCCAGCATCATCACGACGATCAACGCGACGATAACCCGGGATCCGGACTGGATGACGGCGGGATCGTTCAGCGCCAGCAACCCACCGTTGATCCCCGCCAGCGCCAGAGCGAGCACGACGACGCCGAGTGCGGGAATCGAAACGCCGGTCACGTACTTGAATATGAACCCGAGTCCCCACGAGACGAGGGCGGGGAACATCCCTGTTAACACGCCGAGATAGATCCCGAGGAGGATCTCGACGGGAAGCGGCTGCGCCATGGCTCATATCTCAGGTGCTACTTATAAACTACTGTCGGCACCTGCGGCCCCATTGACGCGGCACCGGGGCGCGAACGATGGCTTATTATCGACACGTTGGCAAGCGGATGCTGTAATGGCGGCCACCCAGACGACCGGTGTCGGCGACCCCTCGACGCTCTTGCGGACGCGCGTTGCGGTCTTGCTCACCGGTCTCGTCGCCGTCCTCTCGGTCATCACCGGCATCGTCAACATCGGTGCGACCGCGATCTCGGGACCGCTGGCCCCGTACATCCCAGAAATCGTCGCTCGAACGGCCGGATTCACTGGGACGATGACCGGCTTTTTGATGCTGTTGAGCGTCTACGGCCTCCAGCGGGGCTATCGGATCGCGTGGTACTCGGCCATCTTCCTGCTTCCGATCACGGGGCTGCAGGGGCTCGCGCAGTCGAGCATCCTGTCGTTCCCGCTCGTCGTGACGTCGATCGTCGCGCTCCCGACCGTCCTCGTCAATCGAGATTATTTCGTCCGCACGGTCGACCTCTCGTTGACCCAACTCGCCTCCCTCGCGGCGATCCTCGCCGTCCAAGTGTACGGCACCGTTGGAACGTACGCGCTCCGTGAGGAGTTCACCGGCGTCGACACGGTTCTGGACGCGTTCTACTTCACGCTCGTCACCGCCTCGACCGTCGGATACGGTGATCTCACCGCCACCTCGCAGTTCGGGCGGCTCTTTTCGATGTCCGTCCTGCTGACCGGGGTCGCGAGCTTCGGTGTCGCCCTCGGTACGCTGCTCGGCCCGCTGATCGAAGCCCGTCTCGCAACCGCACTTGGAAACATGAGCGACAAACAACTCGACCTACTGGAGAACCACTACATCGTCACCGGCTACGGCGATCTGACAGAACCGATCCTCGAGGCGCTCGACGGCGTCGACGCCGTCGTCATCGTGCGCGACGCCGAGGACGCAACGCGGCTTCGGGACCGCGGGTACGAGGTCGTCACCGACGATCCGAGCGACGAGGAACCGCTCCGACGCCTGCACATCGAGCGCGCCCGCGGGCTCATCGTCGCTACGAACAACGACGCCGAGGACGCGATGGCCATCCTGACTGCCCGGGAACTCAACCCTTCGCTTCGGATCGTCGCGGCCGCGACCGACCGCGAGAACGTGCGAAAACTCAAACGCGCCGGGGCCGACGCCGTCTTGAGCCCCGCTGTCTTGGGTGGACGGCTACTCGCCGAGTCGGCCTTCGGAACCGACGAGACCGAACGGGCCGTCGACGAACTGTTGGGCGACTGGGAAAACGGAGGCTGAGTCCCGCTACAGTTCGGTCACGGCGTCGAGCGCGATCCGGATCGCGCGCCCGACGTTGTCTCTCGCCTTCTCGGGGAGCTCCTCGGCGTCCGTCTCGCCCTTCTGGGTCCCCTCGACCAAATTACCGTCTACCGTACAGATCGCGCCCGCGGCGAGCCCCTTCCGGCGGGCGAGCGTGAACAGCGCGGCCGCCTCCATCTCGACGCAGAGTAGTCCCGCCTCCGACCAGCCATCGACGTACTCGTCGCTCTCGGCGTAGAAGGCGTCGTCCGTCGCGATGGGACCGACGTGAACGGGCGCGTTCCGCGTCTCCGCGGCGTCGACCAGCGCCGAGAGCACGCCGTAATCGGGGACGGCAGGAACCGTCTCGTCTTCGTAGCGCTTCGTCGTCCCCTCGTCTTTGGCCGCGCCCGTCGCGACGACCATGTCGCCGATCTCGATCTCCGACTGGAGCGCGCCGGTCGTTCCGACGCGGATGAACGTCTCGACGCCGACCGCGGCCAGTTCCTCGACGGCGATGGCGGCCGACGGCGAGCCGATACCCGTAGAGCAGATCGACAGCTCGCGGCCCTCGTAGGTCGCGTTGACGAGCTTGTACTCGCGGTTCTCGGCGACGGTTCGGGCGTCGTCGCAGTGGTCGGCGATCCGGTCGACGCGCCCCGGATCTCCGGGCACGAGGGCAACGTCCGCCAGCTCGCCGGATTCGACCAACAGGTGTGGTTGCTTTGCCATGTCGGTGGCTCGACGGGGAGGCTCAAAAGTCGGTCGGGTCACCGGTCGAGCATCGTCTCGATCCGCTCCCACGAGAGGTTCGCGTCCGGCCCCTCCTCGCCGACGGCGAGCGCGCCGCAGGCGTTCGCGACCCGGAGTGCGCGGGCCGGATCGCGATCGTCGAGCCAGGCGGTGAAAAACCCCGCAGCGAACGCGTCCCCCGCGCCGGTTGTATCGACGACCGCCTCGACATCGATTCCAGGCGACTCGACGACGCCGTCGGGTCCAGCCCACGTCGCGCCCTTCGCACCGAGCTTCGTCACGATTATCGGCACGTCGACGTCGATCGCCTGCGCTTCCCGGGCGTTGACGAACAGTAGATCGACGTGTCCGAAGACGGCATCGTAGTCCCGGTCGGCCGCCCGCCGTCCCGGATCGAAGCTGACGACGGTTTCGGGCGACGCTCGCCGTGCGAGTTCGGCCGCCGTCTCTGGGTCTTGGCCGGTCAAGTGGAGCGCACCCGCTCCCTCGAGGGTCGCGACCGGGAGGTCGTCCGCACCGAACGATTCGTTTGCGCCGTCGGTTCCGAGCAGGGCGACGTCGCCGGCTTCGTCGACGAGGATGTATTTGACGGTCGTCGCCTTCCCGACGGTTCGAACGTGGGGTTCGACGCCCGCATCTTCAAGTCGTCGCGTCGCCTTCGCTCCCCGCTCGTCGTCGCCGACCGAGCCGAGAACGTGCGACGCCCCGCCCAACTCGGCGAGGCCGACCGCGACGTTCGCGGCGCTGCCGCCGCCCGATTCGTGTCGTCGCTTGATCAGCCCCTCGCCGTCCGGCGTCGGCAGCCGATCGACGTGGAGCCGAACGTCCCAGTTGATGTGTCCCGCACAGACGATGTGCATCGCTTGCGTACCGTGTACCGACTCCCCCCGATCGCTTCTGTCTTTCGCCTAGGCGATCGCGAACAGGAGCAGGTTGTGTGCGCCGGGGCCGAGTCCGACTGCGGTGACGAGCCCGAGGAGGAGATACCCCTCCGCCGGCTCGGCGCGAACGTACTCCTCAAAGAGGACGACGATGAGCGCGCCGAGCCCCATCTTCACGAGCGCGAACAGCCAGCCCGCGCCGATCAGCTCGGCCGTCGGTAACGCCGCGCTGGCTTCGATGATGATCCGCGACAGCGGGGTCTGTTCGCCGAAGCCGAGCAGATCGTAGCCGACGGCCGTCGAGACGCCGTCGAGCGTGTGCGCGAAGACGGCCAACGCCCCGACGGTTCCCGTCGCATGCACGTCGTAGCGGCGTCGGACGCCGGTCCAGACGGCGGCAGCGACGCCGATCGAGACGAGCAAAATCGCGACCGAGACGAAGGGGCTCGCGCCCACCGCGTTCGGGGTCGGCCGGGTGGCAGCGATGGCGACGGCGGCGAGCAGCACGAGGCCGCCGCTGCCGGCCAGCACGAACGGCGCTCCTGTCGACTCCCACGTGTCGGCCGGTCGATCGGCGACGGCGGCCCAAACGAGTGCGGCGAGTACGCCCGTCGTCACGTAGACCGCCGGCGAGCCGAACAGCGGAGCGATCGATTTCGGCGGGACACCGGCCTGATACAGCGCATACAGCGCGCCGCCGCCGGCCATCCATGGGGCGAGCGCGGTCACCGTCGCGGCGGTGACCGGCGGTCTGCGACGCTTCACCGCCGCGAGGGCGACGGCCATCCCGACGACGAGCGCCGCGAGATACGGGAGGGCGGGCAACGCGAAGCCGGTCGGAAGTACCACTGTTTCAAACGGATGTCCCGGCGGTCGAAAGCGTTGCGATTGCGTCGGGTCACGCGCGGATTCGAACGCAATCCCTTTCATTCGACCCAGCGAACGACAGGGCATGAGCGTCGATCTCACCGACGAGCAGTACGAGAAACACCGCGAAGCCGGCGAGATTCTCGCACGGGTCCGAGACGAAACCGCCGAGCGGGTCGAGGTCGGCGCGAGCCACCTCGCTATCGCCGAGTACGCCGAGGATCGAATCCGCGAACTCGGCGGCGAACCCGCGTTCCCGGTCAACATCAGCGTCGACGAGGAGGCCGCCCACGCCACGCCGGAACCCGACGACGACTCGACGTTCGGCGAGGAGATGATCAACCTCGATATCGGGGTCCACGTGGACGGCTGGCTCGCCGACACCGCCGTCACCGTCGACCTCTCCGGGCATCCCGAGCTCGCCGAAGCGCCCGCGGAGGCGCTCGAGGCCGCGATCGAGGTGGTCGAACCGGGAATCCAGACCGGCGAGATCGGCGCTGAGATCGAGTCCGTCATCGACGGCTACGGCTACAATCCAGTCGTCAACCTCTCGGGGCACGGGCTGGGCCACTGGGACCAACACACCGAGCCGAACATCCCGAACCGCGCGGTCGAGCGGGGCGTCGAACTCGAGGTCGGCGACGTCGTCGCCATCGAGCCGTTCGCGACCGACGGCGGCGGGAAGGTCAACGAGGGGGCCGACGAGGAGATCTTCGCCCTCGAGCGCGAGGCGAGCGTCCGAAACCGGGACGCCAGGCAAGCGCTCGAACAGATCGTCGAGCAGTTCAAGACGCTCCCGTTCGCTCGCCGGTGGCTCGACACCCGTCGGGCGGAGATGGCGCTCCGCCGGCTCAAACAGCAGAACGTCGTCCACGGCTATCCGGTTCTCAAAGAGGACGATGGATTCCTCGTCAGTCAAAAGGAGCACACTGTCATCGTCACCGAGGACGGCTGCGAAGTGACGACGCGCTCGCAGTAGTCGCTGTCGAACGTCCGCGCTAGTTCTGGGCGCGGACCCCTCGTTCGTCCTCGAGACGGGCGTCTAGTTCTACGGCGATGGGTTCGTTAGCGGTCGCTCTTTCTCGAACACGCGGTGTGACACCGTCCCGCCGGATGCGATCGTTCCGCTCGGCGCGGAATAAAACGTAGAAGTTTGTTGTGCCGCCAGGGGCGGCTGTTCGAATCGATTATACGCGGACGACGTTCGTCGCGCGGGGGCCCTTGGGGGCGTCCTCGATTTCGAATTCGATCTCGGTGCCTTCGGTAAGGTCTTCGCCGCCAACGTCTTCCATGTGGAAGAACACGTCCTCGTCGGAGTCCTCAGTCGTAATGAAACCGTAGCCGCCAGTGTCGTTGAAGAAATCAACTTTTCCGTCTGCCATTGCAAATAAACGAATGCCGAGTACGCGTATAAGGCCTTCGAATGTCTATTCAAACGCCCTTGTGTAGAAAATCTTCAATGAAAAAGCTATCCAGCGAACAGACGACCGACCGTCGGTTCGAGTCTCCGAAACCGACTGGTTCGTTAAAAGCCCCCGGAACACCGATCGATCACCGATCTTCGACGATCGGCGGTCAATCGCGCTCGATCCCGTCCGGCCGCTCTCGCTGGACGATGAACACCGGCCCGACGAATCTGTCCGCCACCTTCTCGGCCGGCATTCCGAAGACGAACGTGGCGATCGAGGGATCGGTTTCGCCCATGACGATCGCGTCGGCCGATTCGGCGGCCTCGGTGATCGAGTCCAACGCTCCGTCCCCGCGCCTGATCGTGAGCCGGATCCGCTCCTCGTCGATGCCGACGTCGGTGAGCCGATCGGCGACGCCGTCGAGCAACGTTCGCGCGTCCTCGTCGGTTTCGTCCGGTTCTGCGACGTGAAACAGCGTTATCGAGGCGTCCGTGTCGGCGAATAACCCCGTGACCACGCGCACGAGCCGGTCGACGCCGACCGTCCCGCGAATCGGAACCAACACGTCATCGAGATCGCGAACCATGTCGGGGACCAACACCGCCAGACAGCCGTGCTCGTAGATCATCCGATCGATCGTCTTCTGCCCCTCGTGGGTGAAGACGAGCCGCGTTTCGACCGTCGCGCCGGCGGATTCGAGCGCCGATTCGAGTTCGGCCAGGCGGTCCTGAGCCCGGTCTTCGAACTGCATCTGCATCTGCCCCGGCGCCGTCTGTTCGGGCACGACGTGGTACCCGAGCAACAGTACGCGGACATTCGAGAGCAGCTTTCCCGTGCCTTCCGGTAGCGATTCCCCCTCGAGAATGCGGACCGGCAGGAGTATCGTCGGCTTCTCGTGCATGATCAGAATGCCCCCTTGAGTGTGACCGTCCCGGCGTAGTACCGATACCACAGGTACGAAATAAGCATGACGCCGATCCCGATGCCGATCGAGGCGGGTCGCATGAACGCGACCAACCCGAAACTCGCGGCCGCCCCGACCGCTGGTAGCGCCGGGACCACGGGAATCCGATAGCTCGGCTCGTACCACGGCGGATCCCGCCGTCGGAGGGCGATTACGGCGACGCAGATCAATCCGTACATGATCAGATGGAGAAAGGAGGCGACCTCCGCGAGGACTTCCACTTGACCCGTAGCGACCAACAGCAAGATCGGCCCCCCGGCCGCGAGCAACGCGACGTGTGGCGTCCCGTATCTGAGATTGATCTCGCTCGCTTTCTTCGGCAAGAGCGCATCGCGGCTCAGCGCGTACACGGTTCGGGAGGCGCTGAGAATCGACGCGTTCGCGCTCGAAAACGTCGCCAGCAGACCGGCGAGGAGAATCGCGACCGCGCCGGGGCGACCGACGAACTCCCTAGCGACTTCGACCATCGCGGTTTCGCCGAACTCTGAGAGCCGATCCGCACCGAACGCGCTCGTCGCGACGAATATCGTCACGATGTAGAACACCGCGACGACGAGCACCGATCCGACCATCGCGAGCGGCAGGTTCCGGCTCGGCTTTTGTATATCGCCCGCGACGGTCGCGACCTGTGCGAATCCGAGATACGACGTAAAGACGAGTGCCGCGGTGCTAAACACCGAAAATACCCCCTTGGGGAAGAACGCTTCGGGGGCGGTTTCGCGACCGAACACGCCGAGCGCGTTGAGGGAGCCGTACGTGAGAAACAGCGTCAGAATGACGAGCAAGATCCCCACGACCAGATTCTGTATCTTGGCCGTATTTTCGGTGCCGCCGATGCTCAATCCCGTCAGTGCAACACCGAACACCAAACCGAGCGGGACGACCGGGCTGACCGAGAAAATGAGTCCGACTTCGGCGAAGACGGCTGCCGCGTAGTGGCCCAAGCCGACGAGATAGAACGCCGACGCGAAGATGAGCCCCAGCCACAGTCCGAGACCGACGACCGATCCGTACGCCGTCCCCATGCTCCGGGAGACGAAAAAGTATCCGCCGCCGCTCCGTGGCATCGCGGTCGCGAGTTCCGAGGCCGGCAGGGCGACGAGCAGTGCGATTACACCTCCGATAGCAAACGAGAGTGCCGCAGCGGGACCGGCGTTTCCAGCTGCCAGCCCCGGGAAGACGAATATCCCGGCCCCAATCATCGTCCCGATACCGATGGCGAGCCCGCCCGTGAGCCCGATCGTCCGCTCGAGCTCGGTCTCGTCGTCGTGAATCGTCGCCTCGTCGCTGATCGACTCCGGATCGATTTCGGGCGACTCGCCGCCGACGTTTCGGCCGCTCGACTCGGGCGGCACCCCCTCCCCAAACGGATCGACGTCCCCGTCCACCATGTGAGACACGGCTCGGAACGGTCAGATAAATCTGCTGGCGAGTTCCCGCTCTCGGGACTGCGGTGTCGCCGCCGGACGCACGCTACAGTTCGAGTTCGGTCGCGTCGCTGACGGTAAAGCGCGTCACTTCGAGCTCGCCGGCAAGCAACTCGGGTAATTTCGACTCGAACGCCTGGAAGTGCTCCGTCCCGATGTGGGCCTCGAACGCGTCACCGTCCTCGTACTGTTCGATGAACCGGAGGCGGGTTTCGTCCTGAACGTCGACCGCGGCGCGGTAGTCGATTATCCCGGGTTCTTGATTCGAGTGGTCGACGAGATCATTGACCAACTCGAGCGCTTCGTCCATCCGGTCCGGATCGATCGGGAACATCGCGCGAACGACAAGCATGGTTCGACGGTACCCTCCGAACCGAGTATCATCACGTTTTCGGTTCCAGAAACTCGTGCCCCGAAGCAGCGGCGATCCACTCGCGCCTTTCGATCCGCCTTGCACATCCGAGACCGGCCGACCCCATCGTCGGGTCAGTTCGTCTCGGTCCCGTCGTCGGACGGCTCGCGCTCGCTTCCGCCGCTCTCGTCGCTCTCGCTTTCATCACGCTCGCGGACCACCAGCGCCGAGATCCGCGTTCCGTCCATCCTCGCGACCTCGATGACGTACCCGCCCGTTTCGATGTGCTCGCCGGCGTCGGGGACGTGCCCGAGATGCTCCAGGACGAACCCGCCGATCGTCTCGAACCCGTCGCTCTCGAAGCTCGTGCCGAGCGACTCGTTGAGCATCGACAGCGGGACGCTCCCGTCGACGTCGTGTCCACCGCCGTCTCTCTCGCGAATCGTGTGTTCGCGTTCGTCGAGGTCGAACTCGTCGCGGAGGTCGCCGACGATGGCTTCGACGACGTCCTCCACCGTGGCGATCCCCTCGAGTGTGCCCCACTCGTCGATCACCGCCGCCATCTGCTGGCGTTCGTCGCGGAACTGCAACAGGAGTTCGTCGATCGCGACCGTCTCCGGGACGATGAGGATTCCCCTGGCGAGCTCGCCAGCCGTGACGTCGGCCTCTCCCATTTCGCTCGCCCGCAGGGCGTCCTTGACGTCGACGAAGCCGACGATCTCGTCGCCGTCGTCGGCCCTCACGACCGGGTACCGGGTGTGGCCGGCCTCGAAGACGATCTCGCGGAGTTCGTCGAGCGAGGCGTCCGCCGGTACGCTCACCACGTCCGGATGTGGAACCATGACCTCGCTGACGGTGGTGTCGTCGAGCGCGAACACGCGCTCTATCATGTCCACTTCCGCCACATCGATGTGCCCCGCTTCGCCGGACCGAGCCAGCACCCGGCGGATCTCCCGCTCTTTGAACGTCTCGTCCGTCTCCGAGGCCGGTGGAACGCCGATCATGCGCGTGAACGCGTTTGCCGTCCCGTTGAACACGACGAGCCCTGGGTAGAAGATGTAATAAAAGAACTTCATCGGCGGCGCGACGAGCAGCGAGATCCGTTCCGCTTGCGCGATCGCGATCGTCTTCGGCGCGAGTTCGCCGAAGACGACGTGGAGGAACGTGATGATGCTGAACCCGATCGCGAAGGCGACGAGGTGGATGAGATTCGCCGGGAGGTACGCCGCCAGCGTCGGCTCGATGAGCGCCGCGACCGCGGGTTCGCCGACCCACCCCAGCCCGAGCGATGCGATCGTGATCCCCAGTTGGGTGACTGCGAGGTAGTCGTCGAGGCTGTCAGTCACTTCAGTCAGCGTCTTCGAGCCCGCGACGCCGTCCTCGGCGAGCCGTTCGACGACGGTCGATCGGATCCTGACGAACGCGAACTCGGAGGCGACGAAGAAGCCGTTCAGTACCACGAGGAACAGCGCGAGCAGGATCTGTCCGACCGAGAGCGCGACGTCTACCATCGTTGGCTCCCAGCGCTCCAGTTCGGTGATCGGAGGTCGGCCATACCCCCCGTTCTCACCAATCATTGAAAACGTTGGCTAGAGGAGGGGCCGCTCGACGCGAGAGGCGATCAGTCGGCCGTCGCGTTCTCAGCCGGGGACTGCTCGATGACGTATCGCTGCCCGACCATCGGATCGAGGAGGCTATCGACCGGCGCGTGATCGTCGGTGAGTATCGGGACGTCGTCAGTCGGCTCATCGCGGCGGTACGACTCGATCTCGTCGCCGAGCTCGATCCCGATGTCGCGCTCGGCGTTCCGCGCTTGTAGCTCTGATTCGGTCACGACCTCCGGGTTCTTCGACGCGACGACCTCGATGTTTTGGATGACGCCCGGTCCAGCGGTTGGGAAGCTGTACACCTGCGGGAACACCTGCTCCATCGTCCGATACTCGGCCCGGTAGAACTCCGAGGCCGGGCCAGTCGGTGCCGAGATGATGTTCGCAAAGAGGTATCCGTCTTCGGAGAGCCGATCGTTGGCCAACTGCATGAACTCGACAGTCGTCAACTCGAACGGCACCTTGTCTTTCTTGTACGCGTCCAACACGATCAGGTCGTAGGTCTTGTTCGTCTCTTGGAGGTACTGCCGGCCGCCGTCGTTGTATATGTTGAGCCGTTCGGACTCCTCGGCCCTGAAGTACTCCTTCGCGACGTCGATGACCTCGGGGTCGATCTCGACCACGTCGACGGTCGCGTCGTACTCGGCCGCGAACCGCTTCGGTCCGGTGAACCCGCCACCACCGACGAACAGCACCCGATCGATCTGGTCGGGATCCTCGGCGAACAGATACGGCATGTGGAAGTAGCGCGTATACTCGAAGACGTGTCGGTTCGGATCGTTCAGATCCATCGCGCTGTGTCGCTGGCCGTCGAGATACAGCGTTCGCGTGTCGCCGAGGTCCGTGACCTCGAGCTCCTGATACGGCGTCTGCGTCTGATAGACGATCTGGCCGCCGGTCGAGACGCCGACCGCGCCGCTTCCCATGGCCGCGACCAACAAGATTGCGACGCCGGCGGTGGCGAACAGCGGCTCGCGGTCCATCGACGGCAGGAGGATGAAAAACGCCGTGCCGACGAGCAACGCTCCGAAGAGGAAGGCGATCATCTCGATGCCGAGCGAGGGAATGAGGAGAAACGTCGTGCCGAACGCGCCGAGGATGCTGCCGATCGTTCCGACGGCGTACACCCGTCCCGACGCCTCGCCGATGGCCTCGGTGTCGGAGAGCTCCGCCGCGTAGGGACTGATAAAGCCGAGCAAGTACGTCGGCGGGCCAAAAAGCAGCGTGATCGCCGGGAGCGAGGCGAACCGACTCGGGAGCGGGAACGACGACCCCACCGCCAACAGCGGATCGCTGGCGAAGATCAACAGCGCGACGTAGGCGGCAGTCCCGAGGAGCAGCCACGACAGCCGATCGACGCTCGCCCGTCTCGCGGCCCGCTTGCCGCCGTAGTGGTAGCCGAGGCTCAACGCCGCGAGGAACACGCCGATGATGCTCCCCCACGTGTAGATGCTGCTGCCGAATTCGGGGGCGACCATCCGCCCCGCGAGGATCTCGAGGCCCATGCTCGCCACCCCGGAGACGAACACGGCGAGTTCGGGGGCCGACACCCGGTCGAGGGACCGGCCCAGGGAGGGATTCATGTACTAGCCGTACGGCGTTTCGGAGATAAACCTTGGCGAAGCCCCGCCGACACCCTCAAGTCGTCGCCCCGTCTCTCGCCGTCGATGCCAACGATCCCCGAGGACTTCCACGACCTCTTCGAGAAGCGAACGTTCGCACACGTCGCGACGCTCCTCCCGGACGGGCGGCCGCACAACTCGGCGGTGTGGGTCGACTACGACGCCGAAATCGACCGGCTGTTGATCAACTCCGAACGCGGGCGGCGGAAGGTCCGGAACGTCGAGCACGACCCGCGCGTGAGCGTGAGCATGATCGATCCCGACGCCCCGTATCGGCGGATGACGGTCGTGGGGACCGTCGACGGCGTCGTCGAAGAGGGCGCTCGCGGGCATATCGACGAGCTCTCGCGGCGCTACTCGGGCCACGACTACCCTCACCCGGTCGATACGGCTCGCGTCATCATCGAAATCAGGCCGGATCAGGGCGTCGCACAGGAGTACGTCGGCGACCGCTCGGACAGCGAGTTGCGGTCGGTGAGTTTCAGCTACGAAGCGTAAGACTCGACGCGATTCGAACGCGCGTCGTCAGTCGTCGCTCGCGGGCACGTCGTCGACGGCGTCGACGCTCCCTGCGCCGTTGGCGGCGTTCGAACTGGCGAACTCGGTCGAGTCGTCCGCGCGCGGGAAGTTGTCGATCGTGTCCGCGCGGAACGCCGATTCGTCAAACTCGTACTCGCCGTCGAAAAAATCCATCAGCGTCCGCGTGTCCTTCATCGCATTCTTCAGACAGGTCGACGCGCCCGGCGAGGGCGTGATGTTGAAGATGATGTCCTCGCCGACGATCTTCGCTTCGCCCATGTCGAGCGACTTGTTCTTGGTGTCGACGATCTGCGGGCGGACGCCACCGTACCCCTTGGCGCGCTCGATGTCGTCGAGTTCGACGCTCGGGACGACCTTCTGGACGTGCGGGAGGAACGCCTTGGGGCCGACCTTCGGCAGGTCGTACAGGAGGTTTCGCAGGACGTAGGGGAGCAAGATCCGGTCCGAGAGGATGTTGGCGTAGCTGAGGAACGACGCCGCGTTGAGTCCGAACACGTCGACGAAGTCACTCACCGTCGAAATGCGGCCGCGTTCGAGCGCCGGAACGAGCTTCGCGGTCGGGCCGAACCGCGTGATCGACTGATCGTGCACGTCCGCGTCGCCGTGGACGGCAGCGAACGGGAGCTTCTTCATCTGGAGGGTGTACACCTTTCCGTTCAGCAGATCGTCCGCGAGGAAGAAGCTCCCGGCGACGGGGAGCAACACCTTGTCCTCGCCGTAGCCGAGTTCCTTCGCGATCTGGAGGCTGTGGGAGCCGGCGGCGACGGTAGCGACGTCACAGTCGAATCGTCCGGCGTCAGTTTCGAGCGTGTAGCCGTCCAGCGTCGGCGTGATGTCCGTCACCTTCGTGCCGGTGTAGACGTCGACGCCGACCTCTTCGTCGGCGCGCTCGACGAGCGATTCCGTCACGGCGCCGTAGTCGACGACGTAGCCGTCCGGCGTCTGGAGGGCGAGCATCTCCCGGTCTGGGTCGCGCCCCTCGACGACCTTCGGCTCCAGCTCGGCGATCTCTTCGCGACCGATCGCCCGGAGCTTCGGAAAGAGGTCGCCGAACCCCTCCTCGTCGTAGCGGCGCTCGAGCGTCTCGACCTCCTCGTCGCCGACGCCGAGCACCATCTTGCCGCGCTTCGAGTGCATCTCGCGGTCGCCGTCGTAGTGTTCGAGATAGCCGGCGAGAAGCTCCGCGCCCTCCTTGACCTCCTCGGCCTTCTCGAGGGTGTAGTTGGTCTCGATGTCGCCGAAGTGCAGCGTCTGGGAGTTGTTCGTCCGGTGGGTGTTGATCGCCGCGAGCTCCGGCTCCTTCTCGATCAGTGCGATGGAGTCGATGTCGGTGAACTTCGCGGTCGTGTACAAAAGCGACGCGCCGCTGATTCCGCCACCGACGATGATGAGGTCGTACTTGCCAGACATGGTTTCGGATCGTTGTTTCGACACGCGGGCTCCTGGCTCATAATGTATCTTCTTTCCGTGTCGATGATCGACGAACCGGTGCTCGACAATTCGCCATCTTCGACGCCGGTTCTGGTCGATCTGTGCGTCGATGACGGACAGACGCTCACCGCTCGATGGACGCGCCCCCGTCCACCGCTCGTCCGTGAAACGCTCGGGCGTACGATTCGAGCTCGAACTCCGTGGCCTCGATGGCTCGGAGGGCTCGCATCGTCGAGGGGCTCGCGGTGGGGGACAACAGCACCGACGCGCCGCCGGTCGCGGTCCGAGAGAGCAGCCAGCCAGTGGAGGACCGCACCGTGCTCCAGCGGGCGTCGGTCCGGACGACCGCGGTCCGCCAGGCGAACTCTCTCGCGCGCCGGAGCGTCGATGTGGACCACCGTTCGTCGAGGCCCCCCATGCCCTCCCCGACCGCCTCCAGTCCGGGGGCGTACCGCTCGGCGAGCAACTCCCGCTGGACGGCCACGAGACGCGCGAGTATGGCGTCGATGCGGCGGTGGTCCGCGTACTTCGTCTCCCGTCCCGGGTCGAGTCCGATCGCGGAGAGCGCCAGCGCGAGGTCGTAGACGATGTGGGCGTTGATGCCGAGAAAGGCGTCCTGGATCACGAGCGCGTCCCCACCGACCGCGCTCCCGAACGCGACGAGCCACGGGTCCGGGACGTCGGCGTACTCGCCGCGTTCGAACCCGACGAACGCGCGCCGGTAGTGCTCCGCGAATCGGACGAGGTATCGGCACATCCACTCGGGATCGTCGAAGCTCCCGGCGTCGATCTCGCGAGCCGTCTGCGCCGTCATCTCCGTGTACACTGTCAGAAAGACCGCGCGCCGATCACTGCGTTCGACGAGCGCCGCCTCGAGCGTTTCGAGCCGGTTCGAGACGTCTTCGACGGACGCGAACGGGTGCGCGAGATCGCCGAGCAGTTCCGGATCCCGGTCGCCGCCGAGCGCGAAGTCGGCCGGGCGCAGTCGAAGCCCGCGCCACAGCAAGCGCCACACGTTCGGGTTTCGGACCAGCCCAGTGGGTGACGCCTCGAACATCAGCCTCTGTTCGCGTGACGCCGTCTTGAATATTCCCCGCACCCGTCGTTTCGAGCAAGCCGCGGTTACCGCTTCCCAGACCCCGTTATCCCCGTATAAATATGTACCACCCCCGCCCGCGATAGGCATGCGGCTGGTGCAGTTGCTGCTCTCGGAAGCCCACCGCGAGTCGGCACTCTCGATCCTCGACGACGGGGCGTACGATGACCTCGAACTGGTCACGACCAGTGTGGAGTTCGTCGTCGTGTCCGGGTCCGCGCCGCCGGACGTGACTGTCGTCTTCTACCGGCCGGTCGGCGCGTCCTATCCCACGCTCGCGTCCGATCTCGCGGCGTCGATCCGGGAGCCGACCGACCGCGACGTGAACGTCCGAGTCGAGTTCGTCGACGTGCAGCGATTCGACGCGGCGGGATGAGCGATCCCGCCCGCCGGTCGTTGTCTACCGTCTCCCCTCAACGCCATCGACAGATCGGCGAGACCCTACAGGTTAGGACGGTGTATTTTAACCCCTCCCTACGAAGTGCTAACGAGCATGATCCAACATGGAGTCGAACTCGCGGTCCCGTTCGCTGGGGGCGTACCGCTGCAAGCGACACAAGGTGACGTGATGCAACAGATCCGGGGCGACGTCCTGTTGAGTTCGTCGCTGTGGGCGAACGTGGCGCTCGCGGGACTGTCGGCGCTGCTGTTCGTCTACATGGGTCGGAATCTCCGGTCCGACCGCGCCCGCCTGATCTTCGGGGCGACGATCATGATTCCGCTGGTGTCCATCTCCAGTTACCTCGGCCTCCTGTCGGGCCTGACGGTCGGTCTCGTCGAGATGCCGCCGGGACACGCACTCGGCGGTCAGGAGGTGTTGAGTCAGTGGGGACGGTATCTGACGTGGACGCTGTCGACACCGATGATCCTGCTCGCGCTGGGTCTGCTGGCCGACGTCGACCTCAGCGATCTCTTCGTCGTCGTCGCGGCCGATATCGGGATGTGTCTTACCGGCCTCGCAGCGGCGCTCATCACGTCCTCGTACGCGCTCCGCTGGGCGTTCTACGTCGTCAGTTGCACCTTCTTCATCGTCGTTCTGTACGCGTTGGTGGTCCAGTGGCCGGCCGACGCCGAGGCGGCCGGAACGAGCGAGATATTCGGGACGCTGCGGGCGCTGACTGTCGTCCTCTGGCTCGGATACCCCATCGTTTGGGCGCTGGGCGTCGAGGGGCTGGCGATCGTCAGTTCGGTCGGCGCGACATCGTGGGCCTACTCCGCGCTGGACATCGGGGCGAAGTACGTCTTCGCGTTCCTGTTACTCCGCTGGGTCGCCGCCAACGAGTCGACGGTCGGCGCCGCCGGGAACCCGCTGGGTCCCGGCGCTGCTCCAGCCAACGATTGAAACGTTCGGCTACCGTGCTACCGACCGAGAGCCGGCAGATCCTCCGTCAGCCGTCCCGTTCGCCACCGGCGTTGGTCTCGCGTCCGAGACTGCTGTGAGCGTCACGCGTTCAGGCCCCGGTCGATGTATCCCTCGATGACCCCACGCTCTCGCTCTGCCCGCTCGACTTTCGTCCGGCCGACGTGTTCGATGGCTTCCTCGCGGTCGAGCTCGCCATCGAGGTACTGTGCGAGCACGAGGTCCTCCCACAGGTCTTTGAGCCCGCGGTCGGGTGCCCGTTCGAATACCTGGAACTCCGGAAGGCCGCGAGCCTCCGCGATTTCTCGAACTCGGTCGGAAATTTCGGCGGCCATACTGTGTGATTGCTTGGCAACGTTGTTAAATCCGCGTCTGCCCCGACGATGAGCTGACCGGGGCCTCTGTCTACTGTGGCCACGGATATATGCGCAGAGAGGCGCCGTCTGCCCGTGAAATACGGGGCCTCGGCACTCACGACTCACAACCTATCCACGTCTCAGTACGTCTCGACCTCGACTCCGAGTGCTGCGAAGTCCTCGACGTTGTCGGTGAGAAGCCTCGCCGGCTACCGCGAGGAGAAGGTCACCGGTTAGTGTACACATATATTTTGTAGGAGAGGATCGGTTTCCGGGGACGGATCGACGGGGGGATCGCCCGTCCGCCACGGCGTGCGAACGGTCACGAAGGTTTTTATCGGAACTTGTGAATACCTTACCGTCAATGAGCATCGAGCACGGAACGGCGGCGTCGGCGATCGTCGGAAGCGCCGCACTCGAGAGCGTGAGCCGGTATGGTCCGGACGCGGCGTCGCGGGGCGCACAGATCCAGCCGGCAATCGACGCGTTCGCCGGCGAGCCGCTGACGTACCCGGTGCTCGCCGCCGTCGGGTTCATTCTCCTATACGGCCTGTACCGGCTCGTCCGGTGGCTCCGGCGGCCGGCCGGCGTGGTGTTTCGACAGCTCATCGGTGGACACGAGGCGATCACGATCCTGATGCATCCGAACCCCGATCCGGACGCGATGGCGTCGGCGATGGCGGTGAAGGCGATCGCCGAGCGCGTCGGGACGGACGCGACGATCCAGTATCCGGGACAGATACGGCGGCCGGAGAACCGGGCGTTCCGGACGGTGCTCGGCTTCGACTGCGATCGGATCGAGGCGGCCTCGGACATCGAACACCCGGAGGGGATCGTGCTCGTCGATCACAACACGCCGCGCGGGTTCGTCGACTCCGAGCGAGTCGAGCCGATCGCCGTCGTCGACCATCACCCGGGGAACGGGACGGGCAACGAGTTCACCGACGTGCGCGAGGCGTGCGGGGCGACCGCGTCGATACTCACCGAGTATCTCACCGATCTCGACGCCGTCTTCGAGCCGACTGACGCGGACGTCGACGGCAGCGAGGAGGACGAGCCGCTGGTCGTCGATCGCAAACTCGCCACCGGGCTCACCTACGGGATCCAGTCGGACACGAAGAACCTAACGCGCGGCTGCACGTCACAGGATTTCGGGGTCTGTGCGACGCTGCTCCCGGCGATCGACGAGGACCTGCTCCACAGGATCGCCACGCCCGAGATATCACACGACGTGTTGCGGGTGAAAGCGACCGCGATCAATAACGTGCATGTCGAGGGGTCGTTCGGCATCTGTAACGTCGGCGAGGTCGGGACGGTCGACGCGCTCTCGCAGGCGGTCGAAGAGCTCATGCGACTGGAGGGGACGACGGCGGTCGTCCTCTATGGCGTCAACGACGGCACGGTCCACGTTTCCGCGCGCTCGAAGGACGACCGCGTCCACATGGGCGAGGCGCTCCAGCGCGCGGTGAGCCACATCGAGACGGCGAGTGCTGGGGGCCACGCCCGCATGGCCGGCGGGCAGATCCCGGTCAGCCAGATGGCGGGCGAAGAGCGGGGAGGACCCGATTTCGAGCGCTTCGACGAGCGGCTGTTGGGGGCGATGAACGGCGACTACTGACCGTCATAGTTTAATTTGAGATTTAAAATAAGCATAGATACATTTATCGTGTATTTTTGATCCCAAAAACCTATTGTACATCAACCTAATTGGGAAATATGAAGACATTGGTCGAAAATAAAAGCACAGAAGGGTGGATCTCGACGCCGCTCGTGATGACGCCGTGACGAAGCGGCACGTCGAGGTACCACCGAGCGTACAGGCGTCGATCGAGGAAACGATCGAGTACGTCGACGACCGCCTCTCCGACGACGACACCGCCGCCGCTGTCGGAGAGATCCTCGCGGACCTGTTCGACGACAGCGCGGCGTACCGTCGGTACCGAAACGGGGAGACGCTGGCCCCGATGGCTCGCGTGCGGGTCCGAAGCTACGATCCGCGGAACGCACTCATCGAGACGGAACACTGGGCCGAACAGGAGCTGTCGGAACTGCGCGAGGCGAAATGCATCCGCTATCTGTGGAACGGGTTCGACCTGTCGCCGCTCGCAAACAACCTCGCGTTCGCGCTCCCGTTTCGACAGGTCCTCGCGAACCACCTGTTCGCGGAGGCAGGCGACAACCTCCGGCTGTTCGGCGGCATCAAGATCCAGTGCGGGAACAACATCGAGATGGGCGACAGCGTCGTCGTCCACAACGACGTGCTGCTCGACGATCGCGGAACGCTGTCGATCGGCGACCGCGTCTCGATCGCCGATCGGGCCCACATCCACACCCACGCGCACGACACCGTCGACCAGACCGACGTGACGAACTACGAGACGATCCTCGAAGACGACGTCCGCCTTGGCTACGGCGCGATGGTCAGCGCGGGCTGCCGGATCGGCGAGAACGCGATGGTCGGCTCGGGAGCCACGACGCTCGGCGACGTGCCGGCCCACCACATCGCGGCCGGCTCGCCCGCGAAAAGCGTCAAGATCAAACCCGGCTGGGAACCCGTCGCCGACGATCTCGGACCGCTCACGGACAACCGCGAGGGCCGACGCCTGCCGACGGAGTTCCCGGAGCCCTTCGAGGAGTTCGACGAGTTCGGACGAACGCTCTCGCCGCCCGGCGAGAGCTGATCCGACGCCCGATCAGCGCTCCTCGTCGCGGTCAGTGTCTGGTCGAGGCTCACCAAAATTGCGCCGATGCCGACGACCGTCGCGAGGATCCACGCGGTGGCGCTGAGGTCGTCCTCGAAGAACGTCTCCAAGGCGTTGACGTCGTTGTTGAGGACGCTTATCGGATCGCCCGTCCGCCGACGCGTGAAGTACGCGCGCTCTTGGGCCTGCAGTCGGTCGTACACGTCAACGCGCAGGGAGCGCTGGACGCGCTGAGCGAAGACGCTCCACCCCCAGTCCTCGAACCAGGAGGCGAGAGCGCCGCCGCCGGTCGCGACGAGGAGGACAGTACTTATTTTGGAACTCCGCGTACAGCTCGTGTCATGGAGCAGCACACGGTCGTCGGCGGGGGCAAGATCGAACTCAACGTCGTGGAGACGGGCGATCCCGACGGGCAGCCGATTCTCTTCATCCACGGATACACGCAGTCGCGGCTGTCGTGGCTCAAACAGCTCGAATCGGACCTCGCAGAGGACTTCCGGCTCGTCGCGATGGACGATCGCGGCCACGGCGACTCCGAGAAGCCCGAGGACGCCTACGACGACTCGGCGCTGTGGGCCGACGACGTGCAGGGCGTCATCGAGGGACTCGACCTCGACGAGCCGGTGTTGGTCGGGTGGTCCTACGGCGGGTTGATCATCTCCGATTACCTCGAATTCTACGGCGACGAGCACGTCGCCGGCATCAACTACGTCGGCGCGATCTCGAAGATCGGCACCGAGGACGCGACGGCGGTCATCGGCGAGGACTTCATGGACTGCGTTCCGGGCTTCGAATCCGACGACGCCACGACGAGTGCAAAGACGCTCGAGACGTTCGTCGGCCGCTGTGTGTACGGCGAGCTGTCGCCGCGCGATCTGTACTTCATGCTCGGATTCAACGTGATCGTCCCGCCGCACGTCCGCACGGAGCTCCACAGGCGAACGGTCACCCACGACGACGACCTCCGGGCGATCGACGTGCCGGTGCTCATCACCCACGGCGAGGAGGACACGATCGTCCTCCCCGAGGCGGGGCACGAACACGCCGAACTGATCGACGACGCGACGACCTCCTTGTACCCCGAAACCGGTCACTCGCCGTTCTGGGAGCGCCCCGAGCGGTTCAACCGCGAGCTCCGCCGGTTCGCCTCGGGGGTGTAGGGCCCGGCGACGCTCACCCGTAGACGACGGCGAGGTAGCTGATCGCGAGCAGAACGACGTTGTATATCGCGTGAACGAGGATGGGAACCGCGAGGTTTCCGGTCCGCTCGTACAGCGCGCCGAAGACCGCGCCGATCACCGCGATGAGCGACGCACCGGCGACGATCGGGGGAACCGAGCCCGTGTAGTTGCTCAGGTGCATCGCGCCGAACAGGAGGCTCGATCCCGCGATCGCCGAGCGCGGACCGAACCGGCCTCGCAGTCGCCCCTGAATCACGCCGCGAAAGAGGAGTTCCTCGACCGGGGCGACCAGTATCACCGAGAGGACGGCGAGCGCGAGGAAGAACGTCGGGTCCCGAACGCCGACGTCCTCGATGACCGATCCGGGAACGAGCCCCAACAGCGACAGGACGTACGAGAGCCCGATCGCGACGCCGAGCGCGAGGGCCGTCCCGCCACTGACGTACCGCAGGTCGGGGCGGGTCGGCACCGCGAGCGGGACGGCGACGTTGCGGAGCCGGACGTACCCGTATCCGACCGCGAAAAAGCCGAGCTGTCCGGCCGCGGTCGCGCCGATCAGTACCGGCGTCGAGTCGACGTCGTACCCGAGCGCGATCGTCGGGACGAGGAAGACGATCCCGGCGACGACGGCGACGAGGAACGCGAGGACCGTGAGCGCGATCGCCTCCAGTACGGTTCGGCCACCACCGGCGGACATGGCCGATGTTCGGCGGGCAGCGACAACAACCGTCCGGTGATTCTCGTCAGGTCGGAATCGACGGGGGGCCGCACCGTCCCGTTCGGGCAAGTATTTACGTCGAGCGGGACACAGAGAGAACGTAGAATGGGTATCGATCCGAACTTCGAGGAGAACCGCGAACGCGAGGGCCGAGAGCACGGCGTCGACGTCTGGGGACCGACCGATCCGCCGGAGACACTCGGCATCCGGGGCACGCACGTCGCCGTCGATTTCGACATCTGTCTCGCCGACGGCGCGTGTCTGGAGGACTGCCCGGTCGACGTCTTCGAATGGGTGGATTCGCCGGGGCATCCCGAGAGCGAGATCAAGGCCAATCCCACGAACGAGGTCCAGTGTATCGACTGCATGCTCTGCGTCGACGTCTGCCCGGTCGACGCCATCGACGTCGATCCCGGCCGCGAAAACCGGCTCTGAGCGTCGGGTCGAATCGACGCGCCGACCGCGAACACGCCGTTTGCAGACCGACGCGGAACGTCGCCCTTTTGAAACCCCGGCTCCCAAACGGTAGTATGACTCCACCCGTCGAACCCCCGCGGAGGTGGCGGTCGTGAGCCGGGAGTACACCGAAATCACGGTCGTCGGCGAGGACTCGACCGGGCTCATCGCCCGCGTGACGACGCTGCTCTTCGAGCGCGACATCAACATCGAGGACCTCGACCAGGCGGTCCGCGACCGGGTCTTCCGGATGACGATGACCGTCGACACCGCCGAGATGAGCTGTACTCAAGCGGAACTCCGCGAAGCGCTCGCGGAGCTCGGCGACGAGTTGGGCGTCGACATTCAGGTCCGGTTCCCGGCCGACCGCGAGACCCAGACCATCGCCGTCCTCGTCACCAAGGAATCGCACTGTCTGGAGGCGCTGTTCGAGGCGTGGGCGGACGGGAAACTGGGGGCGGACATCAGCGTCATCATCGGCAACCACGACGACCTCGAACCGCTCGCCGACCACTACGGCGTCGACTTCCACGACATCGGCGACGAGAAGGGCAGCCCCGACGAGGAGCACCTCCTCGACCTCCTCGACGAGTACGATACCGATCTCATCGTGTTGGCGCGCTACATGCGCATCCTCAGCCCGAACGTCGTCTTCCGCTACGAGGACCGGATCATCAACATTCACCCATCGCTTCTGCCCTCGTTCCCCGGCGCGGAGCCGTACCGACAGGCCAGAGAGGAGGGCGTTCGCATCGCAGGCGTCACGGCTCACTACGTGACGACGGACCTCGATCAGGGACCGATCATCACCCAGCGAGCGTTCGATGCGCCGCCCGGCGCGAACGTCGAGGAGCTGGAGCGCCGCGGCCAACCGCTCGAAGCGGAGGCGCTGTTGGAGGCCGTCCGACTCCACCTCGACAAGGCGGTCTCCGTCTACCACGGCCGGACGGAGCTTCGCGACGACGCCGACGCGAGCGGCTACCAGTTCGGCCTGCCGGGGTCGGTCGACGAGATGCTCGCCGATCGCCCCGTCGACGGTCTCGGCGAGGCGGTTTCGAGCGAAAGCGTCGAGTAACGGCCACACACCGCCCGTTTCTTGCGAGCCGACCGTGTATCGACGAGCATGGAGTTCACCGTCTACGGCCAACTTCGATCGGCGACGGGCGAGAAGACCATTGAGTTGGAGCCGGCGGCATCGAACGAGGGGACCGTCGAAACCGTCGCAGACGCCCTCGAACGGTTCCTCGAGGCGTATCCGCGAGCACGGCGCGACGTGCTCGATGAGAGCGGTGACGTTCGAACCAGCGTGCGAGTCCTCGTCGACGGCGAGCGCGCCGACCTCGACGACGCTTGCCCGCCGGACGCCCGAATTCAGCTGTTCCCCGCGATGCAGGGCGGCCGACGGTAACGGCGCAGCGGCCGTCTACAGGCCGTACTGCTCGCGGACGACGCCGTCGAGGCTGCACGCCTCGAGCAGCTCCATCGGCGCGAGCATCGAGAGCTGGACGACGCCCGGCAGCCGGGCGATCTCGACGCCGCCGGTGAACGTACACCGGGCGCGGACCTCGCCCTCCGTCATTCCGAACAGCGTCGACGCGCGATCGAATGCGTTCTGCGTCGCGTCGTTGATCGTCGCGCCGGAGCCGACGAACTGGATCGGCGCGGCGTCTGCGAGATCGCCGACGGCGTACTCGGCGGCAAGGTCGTCGCCGGCCTCGCGCTCGGCGTCCGTGTACGGTTTCGCGATGTTCGGGAGGTCGGCCTCGTTCGGCAACAGCAACGGCCCCTCGAGGCCGACGTCTTTGACCACCTCGACCTCCAGTTCCGTCCGACCGCTCACGTCGGTCGTGTGCAGGGAAAGTTCGCCGTCGCCCTGATTCGCGTGGAGGTCGCCGACGTACAGCCCCGCGCCGTCGATCTTCACCGGACAGATGAGCGTCGCGCCGGGACGGACGTCGTTCGAATCCATGTGGCCGTCGGTGCGGTCCGAAAGCGCCGCCTCGTCGGGGAGCCCCCAGTCGTGCTCCGCGCCGATCAGGAACTGCCCGAAGTCCCCGGCGTTGTGCGAATCGGGGAACTCTCGCGGAGGCGTCGTTCCGATGTTGCCGATGAACGGCCGGAGCCGGCCGAGCGTTCCGGGGATCTCGTCGGGTTTGTACAGGAGGATCGGGTGCTGTCGGGAGTGGTCAGGGAGCGCCATCGCCTCGTCGGCCCGGTCGGCGAGATCCGACGCCCCTTCGGGGCCGACGGTGATGCCGACGGTCCGGTCGTCGTCGAAGGCGACGGTGTAGCCGAACTCGAAGCCGAACGACGAGGCGTTCGCGCCACACTCCGCACAGCGGATCGACTCCTCACCGGTCCCCTCGACGACGCTTTCGGGCCACTTCGTACCGCACTCCGGGCAGACGTGGTCGACGAACGGATCGTCGCCGAACGCCCCCTCGCGTTCGCGCATGCTGCCCGTGCTGGTCGCGACGCTCGTCACCTCGACGTCTTTGATCCGGACGACGAGCGCATCACCCGGCTCGGCGTTTTCGACTCTGATCGGACGCGTCACCTCGTGGCCGCCGCGGAACTCCGGCGTGATCATCGGCCCCCAACACGCCGGCAGCGTGTGGGTTCGCACCGTTCCGCCGTCCGCCACCGTGCCCGCCCACTTCTGCTCTGGACCGACGAGTCCAAGCGTGTATCTGTCGACCTCGAGTTCTTTCTGCACTTGTTGGGACATACGTCCATGTTAGTGAACAGCACGCATAAAACCGGCCGGTCGTCTCGTGAGTTGGGGGCGAGCGCGGTGATTACGAATCCGCGTCCCCGTCGTTCTCCACGCTCGCCAGTTCCCCGGGCGACAGCTCCTCCATCCGGCCGGCGAGCGTCGCGGCGTCTCCGGCGACGGTGGAGGGATCAACGCCCGCCTCGTTGGCGACGATCCGCACGTGTGTCGCGAGCAACGACAGGGCCTGTAACCCCTCCTGCTCGGGGTCGTCCGCGGTCTGTGCGAACGTCGTGTCGGCGGTTTCACCGTCGCGGACGACGCCGAGGTAGAACGCGGTGATCGACTCGTCGCCCAGCAGTTTCCGCGCGCTTCGTCGCTCTTCCGCGAAGGCCGTCTCCGAATCGTCGGTCATCATCGGTACTGCGTGGGCGAGACGCAAAAAGACGCAGGGGAACGGATCTCGAGCGGCGCGGTGCGGCGGAGGATTCGATCGCGTGTCCGCCTCCGTTACGCCACGAGAATTTATATAAAATCGGGGGACAGGACGAAACGGATGGGCGACCACATACCAATAGTATCTGCACCGGTGCCGCCGGACGATCGCGAGGCGTGGTACGCACCCGACGTGTACGATCAGTACGAAGTCGTCCCGGGCGTTGTCGCGACAGTCGAAGCCGACGGAGGTGAGTTCGTCTACGCGGTCCGAGAGCCGTCGCTTTCGGCCGCCCATACGGCGGATCTGCGAGCGATCACCGAACACTTCGCCGGTGCGAAACTGCGTCGCCCGCGAACGCGAGAGGGGACCGCAGCGCGGTTCGAGGCGGGCTTCGGCCAGCGCTACGAGCGGATCATCGATCGGCTCACGTCGTCGCGACCGGCCGGCCGTCGGCGCGTCGACTACCACGCGCTCGCCGAGCTTCGGTGTCTGGGGCGGTTGACGCCGCACGCGCTCGATGCGGCCGTCGAGATCAGCGACGACACGGGGGAGGAGCTGGCGGTACACCTCACGGATTACGCGCCCGCGACAACGGGGATCGAGGACGCGGCGTTCGCCGAACGGTTCACCGCGGAGCGAATCGAACGGTACACCGTCGAGTTCGCGGGCTACGAACTCCCGGTCGTCCGATACCGCGAACGGGTGCTCGGCGGCGATCCCTTCGAGCGGAAGTACGCGGTGCTCGAACCGGATCTACTCCCCGGCGACGACGAACTCATCGCCGAGTGCAAAGCAGAGATCTGGGACGGCGGGATCGAGGGACTCGACGACGACGCGGCGTTCGAAAACCGACTGCGAGCCGTTCACGAGCGCAGCCGACAGCTCGTGTCGAGGCGGCTAGCGGCGAGAAACGCCGGCGAGTGGGTTCGGACGCTCGGCCGTCGCGTACGCGCGGCGCTCGCGGCGTACGGGCTGGCGGTTCCGTCAGTCGATCGGCGGTTCGCCGACGGTCGCGTCGACGACCTCGTCTACTACGTTCTCCGGGATCTGGTCGGCTATGGCCAGCTCACGGTGCCGATTTTCGATCCGAACCTGGAGGATATCGAGGCGAACCGGGTCGGCGAACGAATCAAGGTCGTTCCCCGTGGGAGCGGGCGGGAGCCGACGAACCTCGTCTTCGAGTCCGAGGCGGCGTTCGTCAACGTGGTCACGCAGTTGGCGGCCGACGACGGAATCGAACTCTCCGCGAACCGACCCACCGCGACGCTCACCGTCGATCCGGACGGGATCGAGCAGCCGATGCGATGCGCCGTCGCGCTGCCGGCAGTCTCCGAGGGCGGCCCGTACGTTTCCATCCGAAAGCAGGCCCCGGAGGCGCTCACGCCGGTCGATCTCATCGAATCGGATTCGATGCCGACGGAGCTCGTCACGCTCCTGTGGATGCTGTACGAACACGCCGGCGTCGTGCTCTTTTCGGGGCCGACGGGAGCCGGAAAGACCACGTTGCTCAACGCGCACCTGCCGTTCGTCCGGTACGACGCCCGCCCGATAAGCATCGACGGCGGATCGGGTGAGGTGCTCGTCCCACACGAAACCGGCGTGTCACTCGTGACGCGAGAGCACCGAGATGAATTCAAGCACGTCTCAGTGTCGGATCTGATGGACGAGACGGGCGATCTCAATCCGGACATCGAGGTCATCGCCGAGATCGACTCGCCGGCGTCGTTCGGGACGTTCGGCGCGGCGTTGCGCACCGGTCACGGCGTGTTGGGAACCACGCGAGCGGCGAGCGTCGGCGCGCTTCTCGATCGGATTGGAGCGCAGGTCCCGGCGCATCTGCTTTCGAAGATCGATCTCATCGTCGTCCCGGCGTCCGTTGAGGGTGATCGCCACGTGGAGACGGCGGTCGAGGTACTCTCCGAGGAGGAGGCCGAGCGGCTCGACGGAGCGACGGAGACGATAGCGACGACCGGGGGCGCGATCCACTACAACCGGGTCGTAGATCGGACCGCTGACGGCGACTGGGAGTTCGCCTACCGGCATCCGAAGCTCGGCGATCCGACGAGCACGCAGGCGTGTCGGACGCTGGAGCGCCTCGCGGCGCGAACGGACCGTCCCCTCGCGGATGTCGAAGCGGAGTTCCACCGGAAGCACGGATACGTCGAGTACCTGGTTCGTGAGGGGATCTCTGACCGCGATGCGCTCTTCGGATTCTTGAACGATCTCCGGACGAACGAGGCCGCAACGATCGAGCGGATCCACCGACAGCGAGCCGGAGCCGATGAGTGACCGTACGTCGGAGACGATCTGGAGCCGCATCGATCGTGGGCTGTACGCGCTGTTTTCGCGACACGCGGGTCGGTCGCGGCACGGCATCGGCCGGGAGCGATACCGGGGGACGAACCGCGCCGTCTCGTTCGAGATGTATCTCTCGCGGCTCTACGGCCTGTCGTGGATCGTCGGCGCGTGCCTCACGGCCGCGACCGCCGCCCTCGGTCTCGCGTTGATCGGCCCCGAACCGATCGCGCTCGGCGGCGATCGTCCGGGAGCGCTCGCCGGTCGGTCGATCCCGTCGGAATACTCCGTCGCCGCCGTCGCCGTCACGGCGGGGTCGCTCGCGAAGCGACTCACGATCGCGGCGGGAGGAACGCGCCTGCGCTGGCGGTCGAACGCCCGCCGGGCGGGGATCGAACGAACCGTTCCTGGGGCGGTTCGCCACCTGCGGACGCTCGCCGACGGGAGCGAGAGCCGGCGAGAGATGCTCCGAAACGTCGCCACGCAGGACGCCTACGGCGAGACGGGAAATTCGTTCGAGCGGGTACTCGAAACGGCCGCGCTGACCGGCAGTCTCGACACTGGCCTCCGTCGCGTCGCCAAAGAGACCCCGTCGAGAGAGCTGCTCTCACCGTTCTTGCTGCAGTTCCGAAAACACGCCAGCCAGGGGTCGGACTCGCTGGAGGAGTATCTGCGGATGGAGTCGCAACTGCTGTCACACCGGCGGTCGCAGGCCCGCCAACGATCCGGCGACTACCTGGAACTGCTCGCCGAGCTGTTCGTGGTGTTGCTCGTGTTGCCCGCGCTGTTCGTCGTGGCGGTCACGGTCGTCGGCGTCCTCACGCCGGAGCTGTCGGCGACGGTCGACATCGGCATTCTGGGTGCCCCGTCGATCCGCTCGATACTCGTCTACGGGAGCGTGGCGTTCATCCTCGCGATCGGACTGGCCGGCGCGCTTCTCGTCGCCGAACTGCGGCCGTCGACGCATAGTCGGCGCTACGAGCGACCGACGGGACTCGGCACGGTGCGAACCGCAACGACGAATCCGGCGAGCGCGGCGTTCGTGTTCGCGTTTCCCGCCGTGGGCGTGGCGTGGCTCCTGTGGCTGCTCGACGCGCCGGTCGCGAACGTCGTCCTATTGAGCTACGCAGCGTACGGCTTTCCGGTCGGCACGGTCGCGATCAAGCGAGAGCAGTTCGACGACGCGATGGATCGGTCGCTACGCGACTTCGTCTACGTCGTCGCCGGACACGTCGGGCTCGGAACGCCGTTCGGTGTCGCGATCGAGACCGTCGCGAGAGAGGAGTCGTTCGGCCCGCTCCAACGCGACATCTCGGATCTCGCCTTCCGGCTCGGACTGACGACCGGAAGTGAGGGAGCGGCCACTCAGCGGGAGGCGCTGGATCGGTTCGCCGAGCGCGTGGGGACGCCGCTCGCGGCGCAGACGATCGGGCTCCTTACCGGCGCGCTAGCGGTCGGCAGCGACGTCGAGACGACGTTCGAGGCGCTACAGGTCGAGGTCGGCTCGCTGTACCACCAGCGGCGAAAGCTCCGATCGGCGATGTTGGTCTACGTCGTCGTCGGGTGGGCGCTGGCGGCGGTGATCGTCGTGCTCGTCGTCGCCGTGAACGCGTACGTCCTCGACGGGATGGCGCACCTGCTGGCCACTCCCGAGAGCGTGGCGGTCGGTATCGATCCGCGCGCGATCGACGCCGAACGCGACGGCTGGCGGTTCTACCTCGTCACCCAGGCGACGATGCTCGCGTGCGGCTGGTTCGCCGGCAGCGCCTCGCGCGGTCGATACGAGGCGCTGTTGCACTCGGCGGCGCTCGTCGTGATCTGTTATCTCGCCTTCGCGGGAGCCGGGGTGGTGTGAGACCACGAACGACCCGAAAACGATTTCCGCGGTCGATCGTCGAGCGCGCCGTCGAGCGTGCGTCGAAGTGAAACGAAGCACCCGACTCTGCGGTCGTCGATGGCGCAAAACCGAGCTGTACGCACGGGGTTATTTAACCCTCTGCCCGAACTGTCAAATTGTACCGCATGGCAAAATTGGTTGCCCGCGTACGATCAGCCCTCCACACAGTGAGTCGGTCGTACACAGTTATCATCGTCGTCGCGTTACTCGTCGGTGCGTTCGCCGCACCGGCCGCGTACGGGGCGGCGAAAGAGTATGGGGAGACGACAGACAAAGTCGCCGTCATCGAGATCGGCGCGACGATAGCACCGATAACCGCCGAACCGGTCGAAGAACAGCTACAGGCGGCTCGACAGAACGAGTCGATCAAGGCGGTCGTTTTGAAGGTCAACACGCCCGGCGGCGGGCTATCGGCCACCGAATCGCTCGCGCTCGAGGTCGAGCGCACGGCCGAACAGATGCCGCTCGTCGTCAGCGTCCCGCAGATCGCCGCCTCTGGCGGCTACTACGTGAGCGCGCCGGCCGACGCGATCGTCGCCAATCCGAGCGCGATGGTCGGCAGCGTCGGCATCAACTTCGCGTACATCGACGCGGGGGGTGCGACGGGCACGGCGATCCAGTCGGGGCCGGACAAATCCGGCGGCTACACGGAAGAAGAAGCCATCGAGATGGCGGACATCATGGTGAAGGGGTTCTATGGAACCGTGTTCGAACACCGCGGTGACACCCTCGAGCTCACCGAGGAGGAGTTGGCCTACGCGAAGGTGTATCCGGGTCAGAAGGCGATCAACAACGGGATGATCGACGAGATCGGCACGACCGACACCGCGATCCAGCGCGCCGCCGAGCGCGCCGAGCTCGACCGCTACGAGGTCGTCGAACTCGACACAACGCCGGACGTCGGCGAACTGCCGATCCTGGCCGAAGCGGACGCCAACTCGACCGCGACCGCGCAGGTCGAAGCGATGCTCGATCCAACTCCTGGCGTTCGAACGCCAGTGCCGCTCGCCCTCTACGGGACGCTGCCGGAGCAGGAGACGATCGCGACGACTGCAGGCGAGGGGACGACGGCCGCCGATGACGACCGGCGAAACGGGGAGGTGAGAACGGATGCCTGAGGGTCGAGGCAAACGGCTCGGCGTCTTCGTCGGTGCGCTCGCACTCGTCGTCGTCGGGGCCGCCGTCGCCGGCTTCGTCGTCGCCGACACGCCGCCCGAACGGAGCGATGCGACCGTCGAGAAGGAGTACTTCACCTCCGAGGAGCTGGTCGAGGAGTCCAACTTGCGTCCGAAATCCGGGACGATCGAGTTCGACGAGGGGCCGTCTCGGACGGTGCTCATCTCGACGAACGGCGATCCGAGCGAACTCGAACCGGTCGTCGACGCGCTGGTCGCCCACGGACACGAGGTCCGGATCCACGGCGGCGGCGGAACCGTCCCGGTCGGCGTGCCGGCGACCATCGTCGGCGCGCAGGCCGGCCCGACGGGTACCGCGACCGCCGGTGGTGGACTGGACGCCGAACTGGCCGATGCGGATGCGCTCTTGATCGTCGGTGGGTCGCAGTTCAGCGAGGACGATCACGAGGCCATCGCGGCGTTCGCCGACGCCGGCGGCCCGGTGGCGCTCGCCACGGACTCGGCGAGCGCGATGGGGCGTTCGAACATCGACGAACTCACTTCGCGGTTCGGGATGGCCGTCGGCGAAGGCTATCTGTACAACATGCACGAGAACGACGCGAACTACCAGCGCGTCTACGCCGAGGGGACCGGCGGCGACCTCGGCGCCGGCGTCGACCGGGTCGTCCTCGATGGGGCCACGCCGATCGAGAGCCACGGCGCGAACGCGGCCGTGACCGCCGCTGGCGAGACGCACTACTCGACCACGCGAGAGTCCGGCGAGTACGCCGCTGCGGTCCAGAACGGTAACGTCGTCGTGATCGGCGACGCGGACATCGTTCGACCGTTCAACTACAACCGCGCGGACAACGAGCAGCTGCTCGGAAACGTCCTCGGCGTCCTGACTGACGGTCCCGAGGAGCCGTACACGCCCGCCGAGTCGACACCGCCGGGGGCGACACAGCCCGGGTCGCCGCCGCGGCCCCCGGCGTCCGGGAGCGGGGCCCCGACTCAGACGCCGTCCGGGGAGGTCGCGAACTGATGCGCCCCCGAAGGTCGCTCCTCCGCGGCGTCGCCGCTGTGGCGGCCGGAGGAACGCTCACGGGGCTGTTCGGGACGGGATCGGCCAGCGCACCGGCCCCCAACGCGCTGTACGATACCGACCTCGCGGCCGGCGCGGACACGACGATCGCGGCGAGAGTCGATCCGGCGCTGCGCGCCCGCGTGGGACTTCCGCCGCCCGCCGAGCGACACTGGGCGAACTTCCGAGAGCGCCACCCGTCGCTCGATGCCGCGCAGTTCGGGCCGGTATCGGCGAGCGTAGCGGTCGAGGCCGGACGGATCGTCGGCGGCTGTGCGATCGCCGACGGAGCGTTCGATGGCGAGACGCTGAAAACGGAACTGGTGGCACGGGGAGCCGAACAGTTCGGCGACACCCCGACCGCGGGTGGCGGTGGATTCGAGCGATTCACGCACGCTCCATCGTCGTGCGCCGCCGCCGTCGGCGGGTCCAGGGTCGTCCTCGGCTACGGGCGAGGAGTCGACGAGGCCCTCGCGCACGTCGACGCGTCGATCGAACGCGGCGCATACCGATCGCCGGGGTCGGTGGCTGACGAGTCGGCAGCGGAATTGACCGGCGACGCCGTCTCGTACGCGACGCTCGGCGGCGAAACGCGTTCGCGGCTGCTCGACCGGCTCGACGGTTCGAGCGGGGTCGAGGCCGTCGTCCGGGACGCCGAGGCGCTTGGCGTCGCCTTGAGCGTGGGGAACCGACGAAGCCACGTTCAGTACGGCGTCGCGGCGGACCCGGGGGCCCTGTCGGCGAGGGAGCTGTGGGACCTCACCACGCAGGTGTCCGGCCGCGAGGAATCGCTCGACATCGAGTCGGTGTCGCGTCACGGTCGGATGATCGTCGTCGAAGCGGCGGTCGAGACGGCGGATCTGTGGTCGGCGCACGAGCGAGTGATCGGCTCGATCGCCGAGTGAATACCCACGTTCGTGTACAACAAAACGAACCCACAACCGTTTTGACGCACGAACGCGCTACCTCACGTATGACCGCCTACACGGCGACCGTGACCGTCCGGCTGAAGCGGGGCGTCCTCGATCCCGAGGCCGAGACCACACAGCAGGCGCTCGAACGGCTCGGATTCGAACTCGACGACCTCCGATCGGCCGACCGGTTCGAAGTCGATCTCGACGCCGACGACGATGCCGCCGCGGAAGCGCGAGCCGCGGAGATGGCCGAACGGCTCCTCGCGAATCCGACCATCCACGACTACGAGGTGGAGGTCGTCGAGGCGTAGATGACGGTTTCGATCATCATAACCGCGACGCTCGGCTCACCCACGGAGGGTTCGCTGTGACCGTCGCCACCACCATAACGGCCACGCTCTGTTCGCCCGCGGAGGGCTCACTGTGACCGTCGCCGTCATCAGGTTCGGCGGCTCGAACTGCGACCGCGACGCCCTTCGCGCGCTCGATCACCTCGGGATCGACGCCGAGATCGTCTGGCACGCCGACGGCCTTCCGGACGATCCGTCCGGCGTCGTCATCCCCGGCGGGTTCTCCTACGGCGACTACCTCCGGGCCGGAGCGATGGCCGCCCGGACCCCGATCCTCGACGAGGTCAAAGCGGCCGCCGACGCAGGCACACCGGTGCTCGGCGTCTGTAACGGCGCGCAGATCGGCTCCGAGAGCGGGCTGACCCCCGGCGCGTTCACCACGAACCGGAGCGCCCGCTTCCAGTGCGAGCCGGTTCATCTGCGCGTCGAAAACGCCGACACGCCGTGGACGGCCGCCTACGAGGAAGGCGACGTGATCGAAGTCCCGATCGCCCACGGCGAGGGGCGCTTCGAGATCGACGACGACCGGCTGGCGACGCTGGAGGACGATGACCGCGTCCTCTTTCGGTACTGCGACGCCGATGGGGAGGTCACGGACGAGGCCAACCCGAACGGCTCGAAGCACAACGTCGCGGGGATCATGGGCGAACGCGATACCGTCGCCGTGTTGATGCCGCACCCCGAGCGCGCCACGCTCCCGGACATCGCCCCGACGGACGGCCAGGGAATTCTGAAAGCGTTCGAGTAGTGATCGTCACGCCGTCGTCTCCGAGTCGGAGTGGTCTATCACGCGATTCGCCCACGTTCCACGGAGGAAATACCCGCCCGCGAGCAGCATCATCGAGACGTTCGCGATCGCCTCGCCGTACCAGATTCCGGTCGCGCCGAAGCCGCCGGGAACCGCGAGCAGGTACGCAAACGCTGCCCGGAAGACGATGAATCCGAAGAACGCGAAGATCATCGCGAGCCGGGTGCTCCCGCTCCCGCGGAAGCCGCCCTGTACGACGTAGAACACACCCAAGAAGACGTACGTCGCGCCGACGATCCGGAGGTACTCCCCGCCGATCCGGGTGACGACCGCCGCGCCCGGTCCCTCGATGAAGATCCCGATGATCGGATCCGCGAGGACGTAGATCGCGACGCTGAATAGCAGCAGGCTGCCCGTGATCATCACCACCGCAGCGGCGACGCCGCGTTTGGCGCGGTCGACCTGCTCGGCACCGAGGTTCTGCCCGACGACGGTCTCGACGCCGCGGGCGAGTCCGAGCGCCGGCAGCACGACCATCGAGGTTACCCGCGAGCCGATCCCGTAGGCGGCGACGGCGTCCGAGCCTGCGATGGCGACGAGCGCCGTCAGCACCGTCACGCTCAGCGCGCTCGTGCTGACCTCGACGCTCGCGGGCGCGCCGATGCGGACGAGGGTGCGGATCGTCTCCGTCTCGGGGCGGAGATCCGAGAAAGAGAGTTCGATGCCGACGGAGCCCGAAAACAGCAGCCAAAAACCGATCGACGCACCGATCCCGCGAGCGGCGATCGTCGCCAGCGCCGCGCCCTGCACGCCGAAGCCGGCGAACCCGGTCGCCTCGTACAGCGTCGCCTCTAACCCCTCCAGTCCGACCCACGCGAACAGGGCGTTGTCCTGAAACCCGAGGATGAAGAAGGGATCGATGAACACGTTCAGCGCGACGCCGAACGCCATGAGGTACAGCGGCGTCCGCGTGTCGCCCCACCCCTGCAGCAGCGACTGGAAGACGAAGAAGCCGAAGATGAACGGGATGCCGACGAACATCGTTCGGGTGTACTCGACGGCCAATCGGTGTTCGGCGGAGCCGGGGACCGCGCCGACCAACTCGAGCAACAGCGGCGCGAGCGCGAAGCCCACGACGGAGAACACCGCTGAGACGCCGATGATGATCGTGATCGTCTGGCCCGCGACCCGGCTCACGCGGTTGATCGTGCCCGCGCCCTTGTACTGGGCGACCAACACGGTTCCCGCCACCGAGAAGCCGAGCGAGAGGCTCATAATCAAGAAGACGATCGCCCACGAGAACGACAGCGCCGCGACCGCCGGTTGGCCGAGTCGGCCGACCCAGAACGTGTCGGCGAGGTTGTAGCCGACCTGCAGCACGTTCGTGAGGATAATCGGAATCGAGAGGACGACGAGCGGTTTGATCAGTTCACCGTCGGTGACGTTGACGGCGCGATCGCGGGGGCTCGTGCCGCTCATTCGGCCGAGTCACGCTCGCTCGTGGAATCCGCCGAATCGGGTGTCGCGACGTCGGGAGGGGCCATGCTGAATGAATGTTCAGTTACAGAGATAAGGTTGTCTTTCGCCGGGCGGAACGTGTGGAGGGAGCCTTGGGAGATCCTCGCAACGGGAGATCCGAGCTAGCCCGACCGAAACGTGAGATCGAGACGTTGTATCACGTCTCGGATCGCCTCCTGTTTATAATAGCCGACCACCGAGAACCCGACCACGATCCCAACCAGCAGTAGTCCGGAGAGAAATCGTCCGCTCGCAAATTCCCCGCCGGCGTAGACGGTGAGAACGTACGCGGGCAGACGTCCGATAGCGATGACACTTATAAAGGTTCGAAGCCGCCATTTCGTAAGTCCACTCAGAAAACAAACTGCGTCGTCGGGGAGCCCCGGAATGATGACGAAGGCGATGAGCCCCGGAAGTCCCACCGTATCGACGAACTCGTCGAAGCGAGTTATCACGTCTTCGTGAAGGATATCCTCCACGAACGGGCGACCGTACCGCTTTGCCAGACTGAATGCGATGACGCTGCCGATCAGGACGCCGACGAGGCTGTAGACGGTGCCGGCGACCGATCCGAAGAGATAGCCCGCGATGAGCGCGAGGATCTGACCAGGGAGCGGCGCAATGACGACCTGTGCCGCCTGTATCGCGATGAAGACGAGCGGCGCGAAGATGCCAAACTGCGCGATCCACGTACGGAGCGCTTGCGTGTCGAAGATGAAGGGGGCGAACCGACGAATAGAGACGTACACTACGGCGAACACAGCGACCACGAGAACCGAAGCGAGAATCCCTCGCCATCGAGCTCTTCGCGAGGAAAACACGCGCATGGGTGCGGATAACGGGCTGGTGGACTTTAACTTTCCCACCGGGGAGTACCGCGGGATTGCACTGCTCGGTACACGAACCATTCCAACAGCGTCGAAAACAGCGGCGACCGCTACCGCACCAGCGGCTGATTGTACGCCGTCTCCTCGTCCATCACGTACGCCCAGGTGGCCTCACACTCACAGGAGACCTCCTCGAACACCGAGGGATCCTGTCGGAGGTTGAAATCCTTGATCGCCCGCTGGACGAGGTCGTCGCAGTCCCCGCAGTTGTGCGGGCCGCGATCGGAGCCGTGGCCGACGGGGTCGGAGACGACGAGCACGTCTTCGTCGGCGGTGGCTTCGAGCACCTCGGGGATCGACCACAGCCATGGGGGTCGGTAGCCGCTGTCGTGATACAGCTCCTCGACCATCGTGTAGCGCTGGACGTTGCAGGGGTTCATCGAGACGGTGTGGCAGCCGTCGACGGCGGCACAGCGTCGGACGGAGCGTTTCATGTCCGCGACGGCGTCGGGTTCGGCGAGGAACGGCGGCTTCATCAGCAGGTAGGCCTTGACGCCTGCGTCGGCGGCGCGCGCCTCGGCGCAGGCGGCCTCGAAGTCGGCGAACTCGAAGTACTTGTTGACGCTGTCGTGGCGGACCCGGTCGGTCGCGGTTTCGAGTCCGATCGCCACGTCGACCGCGAGGCCGCGGTCGGTGAACTCGGCGAGCTTCCCGCGGTCGACGAAGTCCGGGAGCGATTCGAGGACCAGCCGTTCGCGGTCGGCGAAGGTCTCGGCGATCGCCGCGCGCGTCTCGGCGGGTACCTCTCGCTCGTCGAGGAACGATCCGGAGGTGTAGATCTTGATGAGCTCCGCCGGTTCGTCGGCGTTGTCCGTCCCGTGGTCGAGACAGTGCTCGATCTGTCGCATCAGGTTCTCGTGGCCCACGCTGCCGCCGTCGACCGATTCGGCGACGTAGCCGCACATCGTACACCCGCCCGCGCGGGCCCACCGGCAGCCACCGGTGTTGAGGATGATTGTGAGCGAGTCTCGGACCCCCTCGGGCGTGTTGTCCTCGTCGAGCCACACCCGGGTCGGCTCCGTTGGGTCGTAGCTCCGATCGTTTCGCGCCCGGATCTCGCGCATCACCTCGTTGTGGGCGTCCATCCCCCGTCCCGATTCGTAGACCTCCGGCGTCGGCTGACTCATTGGCCGGACTAGCCGGGCGGGCCGTAAATCCGTGTCGAAAGCCCCGCTACGCTACGCTTCGGCGGTCGGTCGGTCGCCGCGGTTGCCCCCGAACTGCGGCGCGACGAGCCACCAACACGCCGCCCCCGCCGTCGCCCCGCCGGCGTTTATCAGCATATCCAGCGCGGACATCGTCCGGTAGGGGAGCGTTCCCTGGACGAGTTCGACGCCCACACCGTACAGCGCCGCGATCGCGGCGGCGACGAGGAGCGTCCGACGGTCCGCCGAGAGCACAGCGTACCCGATAGCGCTGGTGAAACCCGCGTAGGCGGTGACGTGCAAATAGACGGTGAATTCGATCCCGAAAAGGGTCGGCGGGACCCCGTCGCCGGGTTCTATGATCGACCCGTAGAGGATCACGATCGCACAGCCGAGCGCGCCGGCGTACCGGAGCGGCCTCGGGGCGGCTGGGAGGTGTGTCACGCCCGCCACTACGCGCTCGAGGGTTTCAAAACGGCGATTCGTACCGCGACACGCATCTGCTCGCCCCACCGGCGTAACGCCAGCGACGTAACGTACATCAGTTACGTCGAAGTGGCAATTGTTACCACGATGGCGCGCCACTAGCTAGTGCTAACGATTACTATGACAGATTTAGGTGGATTTCACGACCACATCGCGCGCGTCGACCTCACGGACGAAAGCGTCGACTACGAGAGTATCGATCAGGAGGACGCGGAGAAATATATCGGCGCACGGGGGCTCGGCGTCAAGTACGTCTTCGATCAAGGCCCCGACGTCGACCCGATGGGCCCGGAGAACCTCCTGGCGTTGATGAACGGGCCGCTAACGGGGTCGCAAGTGACGATGAGCGGTCGGATCGCCGTCTGTACGAAATCGCCGCTGACGGGGACGGTAACCGACTCCCACCACGGCGGCTGGTCCGGCGCTCGGCTCAAGTGGGCCGGCTTCGACGGCCTGCTGTTCGAGGGGAAAGCGGACGAGCCCGTTTACGCCGTCGTCGAGGACGGCGAGGTCGAGTTGCGCGACGCCTCGCATCTGTGGGGGATGGGGTTCCACGAGACGCGAGATACCCTCGAGGAGGAAGTCAGCGGCGCGTACGGCAGGAACCTCTCAGTGATGGGTATCGGCGAGGCCGGCGAGAACGGCGTCCGGTACGCCTGCATCATGAACGAGGACGACCGTGCCTCTGGCCGCGGCGGCACCGGCTGCGTGATGGGCTCGAAGAACCTGAAGGCCGTCGTCGTCAAATCCACGACGAAGATGCCGAAACCCGCCGACTCGGAGACGTTCAAGCAGGGCCACAAGCAGGCCATGCAGCTCATCCAGGAGTCCGACGTGACCGCGCCCAACGAGGGCGGGCTCTCGCTGTACGGGACGAACGTCCTCATGAACGCGACCGAGGAGATGTCCGGGCTGCCGACGAGGAACGGCAAGTTCACCTCAACGGGCGACGCCCGCGGCGGCGGCTTCCGGAGCGACGACGAGGCGTTCGATGCCGAGATGGTATCCGGCGAGAACGTCCGCGAAAACATCCTCGTCGACGAGCCGACCTGTCACTCCTGTCCGGTCGCCTGCAAGAAGGAAGTCGATGTCGACGTGATGCACAAGGGCGAGGAGATGAACGTCCGCACCGAGTCCTACGAGTACGAGTCCGCGTGGGCGCTCGGTCCGAACTCGGGACACACCGACCGCGACGAGATCGCGCTCATGCTCCAGCGCTGCAACGACCACGGCATGGACACCATCGAGGCGGGCAACATGCTCGCGATGGCGATGGAGATGACCGAGGAAGGCAAACTCGACGACCTCGGTGAGGGGATCGACTGGGGTGACTCTGAGGAGATGATCGAGATGCTCACGCGGATCGCGAACCGCGACGGCGAGCTCGCGGATCTGCTCGCGGAGGGCCCCCGTCGCGTCGCCGATCGCATGGACGCCCACGACAACTCCCTCGCGGTGAAGGGCCAGACGATCGCCGCCTACGATCCCCGCTGTATGAAAGGGATGGGCATCGCCTTCGCGACCTCGAACCGCGGCGCGTGCCACCTGCGCGGATACACGCCGGCTGCCGAAATCCTGGGTATCCCGGAGAAGGTCGACCCCGTCGAGTGGGAGGGGAAAGGCGAGCTCACCGCAACGTTCCAGGACATGCACGCCATCTCCGACAGCTTCGACATCTGCAAGTTCAACGCCTTCGCAGAGGGCATCGAGGAGTACGTCCTCCAGTACAACGGCATGACCGGCCGCGACGTGTCCGAGGACGAACTGCTGACCGCGGGCGAACGCATCTACGCCCTCGAACGCTACTACAACAACCTCAACGGGTTCGACGGCGGGGACGACGACCTCCCGGCGCGGTTCGTCGAGGGAGCCGAGGGCGCGGTCCCCGGACAGGGCGGCGTCGAGGGCAGCCTCGTCGAACTCGACGAGATGAAAGCCGAGTACTACGACGTGCGTGGCTGGATCGACGGCGTCGTCACCGACGAAAAGCTCGACGAACTCGACATCGACGTCGGACCCGGAACCGGCGTCTCTGCGGGCGATTCGGCCGCGCCCGCCGACGACTGAACGAACGATCCGGCAGACGCGTTTTTCGACGGGATCGATTCGAACGAGCAACTGCAGGGCGAAATCAAGCGTCAAAAGTGTGGATAGTACAGATATTTCGCCCGAAATCGGAGTATAAAACACCGAAGTGGCTGAATAACGCGGTGAGTTTTCGCCACAAACGGTTTATACACACGAAACGTACCGAAAATGGTGACAATCATGGTTCCCGACATAAATACCGACGGCGAGTCCGCCGTCAGCGAAACCGTGATCGAAGCCGTGGCGGAAACGGCGAACGTCGACACGACGGCCCTCCCCCCGCTGTACTACTACGTTGAGTCCGACGCGCTAAATAAGCTGTTCGGTCGAAGACGAACGGGGGCCTCGGCGATAACGACCGAATTCGTCTACGATGGATACGAAGTCCGAGTCACCGGCGGGGACGAGATCACCGTGACGGTCGAGGAGCGACCCGAAATGGAACCTGGGGCGGCCGGGATCGATATCGAGTGATCGGAGCCGACGGCCGGTCAGGGGATCGGATCGTCGATGTCGGCTCGGACGGTCGTCGTCTCCTCCCAGCCGTTCGTCACCTCGACCGTGGCCGTGTCCGGCGGCGTCCCCTCGAACGCGATCCGGGCGACCGCCGACGAAAACGTGATCACCTCCGCACAACCCATCGAGGCGTCCGGCTTCGAAACCGTCGCGTCCGCTCGGAGCGTCCCGTCTTCGACCCGGATCGAGTCGATTTCGAGTCGATCGTAACAGGCGTTGGGCCCCACCGACTCGACGAGGAGTGCTCGTTCGGTCGCGTAGTCGATCCCCGAGAGGAACGTCCCCACCCTCTCGCGTTGGGGTTCGGAGGGATCGAGCCACTCGAAGGCCGCCCGTTGGCGTTCGTCGCCGTCGATGAGGACCGCGTGGCCGACCTCGTTTCCGTCGTCCCACCACGGACGACTGATATTGGATGCGAGTGAAAGCGTGTCCGACGACTCGACGGTTGGACGCTTGTCGTCCGAGTCGACGTTTCCGTCTTCGTCCCCGTCGCTCGGTCCGTTTCGATCGAGACAGCCCGCGAGCACAGCGGTGATGCCGAGCGCGGTCCGTCGAAGCAGCGTCCGTCTGTCGGAGGACATCGTCGATCGGTACACAGGCGATCCGAAGATGAATCTCTTCTGAGACGTCAAACGCCGGCTTAATCCATCACCGGCGGCCGCCGCTGACGGGCGGGAACAGCGCGAGTTGGTCGTCCGCCTCGAGGACGGTGTCGAACCCTTCACCGTTCGCGAACGGGTCGTCGCCGTTGTGTAACAGCCGAATGTGTTCTCGCAGCTCGCCGTCGGAGTCGACGACGGTGGGTTCGAGGTCGGGATGGGCCCCGAGGAGCCGTTCGAAGGCGTCACCGAGCGTGTCACCGGCCGCCGCGTCGACCTCGGCGCGCTTGGTGCCGGCGGCCTCTGCGAGGTTCGCGAAGAGTCGCCATTCCATACCGGAGGGTGGCGAGCGCTCGTCTTAGGCGTTTGCCATCCCGATCGGGCGGACGAGGCTATCGAGATCGCTTATAGCCGCCGCGGAGCCGACTGCACTCGGCACCTCGAGTCCGCACGCACACATCGAGATCCGCGTACTCCTCGTCGGCGGCTTCTTCGAGGAGGTCGAGTTCGCGCTCGCCGTACCGGTCGCTGGCGATGAACTACGGACCGAGCCGCTGCTCCGCGATCCGACGACCGCACAGTCCCTGGGCCTTGAGCGATCTGGCCACCTCGCGGATCTCCACGTTCGTCAGATCGGCCCCGAACTCGAAGTCCGCGCCGCGGTCTGACGAGAGACGATCGAGAAACCGCTTCGTATCGATCATTACCGGGTGTAAGCCGGAGGAGCGCGATAAAGCCGAGCGCGAATATGTTTACAGCCGAATGCGAGGGAGAACCCGCCGCCGGGGTTTCAATCGGCTTATCCCTCCCGGTGCCGTCGATCGGACAATGCGTGAGATCTTCGAGATCCGAGACGCCGACGGGGCCGGACGGATCGGCGAGTTGACCGTCCCGCGGGCGGGCGTCACCGTCGAAACGCCGGCGCTGTTGCCGGTCATCAATCCACACCTCCGGACCGTCGAGCCCGCGACGCTCGAATCGGCGTTCGGCGCGGAGATCCTGATCACGAACGGCTACATCCTGTACAAGAGCAAGGAGTTCCGCGAGCGGGCGCTTTCGGAGGGGCTCGCCAAGTTGTACGACTTCTCCGGGGCGATCATGACCGATTCGGGCTCGTTTCAGCTTTCGGAGTACGGCGAGATCACGGTGACGAACGCCGAGATCCTCGAGTTCCAGCGCGACATCGGTTCGCACATCGGCACGCCGATCGACATCCCGACGCCGCCCGGCGTGTCCCACGAGCGGGCCGAATCGGAGCTCGAAACGACGAAAGCGCGGCTCGACGCCGCCGAATCGGTCGACGTCGGCGAGATGCTCGTCAACGCGCCGATCCAGGGCTCGACGTACCCGGACCTGCGCGAATCGGCCGCATCGCACGCTTACGAGACGAGTCTGGACGTGTTCCCGGTCGGGGCCGTCGTCCCGCTCATGAACGGCTACCGGTACGCCGAGATGGTCGACGTCGTCCGGGCCGCAAAGCGCGGGCTCGGCGCGGACGCACCCGTCCACCTGTTCGGGGCCGGCCACCCGATGATGTTCGCGCTCGCGGTCGCCGCCGGCTGCGATCTGTTCGATTCGGCCGCCTACGCGCTGTACGCTCGCGACGGACGCTACCTCACCGTCGCCGGCACGGACCACCTCGACGACCTCGACTATTTTCCATGCTCGTGTCCGGTGTGCGCCGAGCGAACGCCCGAAACCCTCCGATCGCTACCCGCGGCTCGACGCGAAAAGCTGTTGGCCCGACACAACCTTCACGTCAGCTATCGGGAGCTCCGAACAGTGAAGCAGGCGGTCCGCGAGGGGAATCTCTTCGAGTTGCTCGAACGGCGGGCGCGGAACCACCCGGCGATGGTCGACGGCTACCGAGCGCTCCTCGACGATTCGGCGGCGCTGGAGCGGGTCGATCCCGTCTCGAAGGGCTCGTTTTTCTACCTCTCCACGGACTCGGCACGCCGACCGGAGGTCCGCCGCCATCACGACCGACTCGGGCGGCTCTCGGTCGACGGCGATCGGGTGTTGCTCTCGGCGGGCGACGACAACAGCCGCTTCGACGAGACGTGGCGGCTCAATCCGCCGTTCGGTCCCGTGCCGCCGGCGCTTTCGGACAGCTATCCGCTGACGATCGAACGGCCCGAGCGACTCGATCGGGGCGGCTACGAAGCTGCCGCCGCGGGCGTCGCTCGGCTAGCGGAAGCGAACCCCGACACCGAGTTCACCGTCGCCCATTGGGGGTGGCCCGAATCGGCGATAGATCGGCTTCCGGACGGCGTCGACGTGCTCTCGCTGGGGGCCGACAGCCAACATCCCGACGAATAGCGTCACTCGTCGTATATTTCGATTGCCTCGTTCGTGATCACTGTCGGGTACTCCCAGATGATCGTCGAGACGCGGAGCGGTCGCCCTGGCCCCCATCCAAGCCGTTCGAAACGGTCGATCGGGATCCACTCGTACAGCGGGTCGTCGCGATCGTACGTGTCGACGCCGACGGCGCCGAAGGCCCCGACGATGGCCTCTGCGATCGTCTCGTCGTCGTCGACCGCGTACGAGACGATCGGGGTGGAGCCGTCTTCGAGGGACGGCAGCGTATCCATGTCACGTCATGGCGTATCTAGTAATTAACCATTTATATTCGGGGCGGCGCTCACAGCGCGCGTTCGCGGTTCGCCGACGGCTCTACGCCCGCGGTCCGCCGAACGGCTCAATACCGTCGAGCGCGTGCATTTATATACAATGACGCATCCAGCATACACACCCGCGTCATCGGACACACCGTCGCGTCGGCCGCTATCGCCCGATACGGGACGGCTCGGCGCACGGGCGGCCAGAGCGTGGACCGAGCCGATGGCCGTTCGACCGCTGGAACGCGGGCGATACGCCGTCGACAGCGCCTCGGGAGCGACGTACGTCGTCGACCTGTTCGCGGGCACGTGCAGCTGCCCGGACCACGAGATCCGCGGTGAACGCTGCAAGCACCTCCGACGCGTCGCGATCGAGGTCACCGAGCGACGCGTCCCGCCGCCGGGACGACGCCGCGCCGACTGTGCGGTCTGTCGCCGGCCGTCGTTTGTCCCGGAATCGGCCTCGATCCCCATCTGCGACGACTGCCGACTCGAACGCGGCGACCTCGCCACGGATCGTGAGACAGGCGACACCGTCGTCGTCTATCGGATGACCGACGAGGCGGCCAGCGAGCGCTACGTCGAAGCGGCTGACTGTACGGTCGCTGCGTACCCGAAGAACGAGGGGTATCCGGCCGACGACCCGGTCGTCGAAGTCGTCTACCCGTTCAGCGGTGACCCCGACGCCGACATCGAGGACCGACCGCGATACGCCTTCCCCCGCTCTCGACTGGCCGCTCGCGACGAGATGCTCATCGAGTGACGGCGCTCCCGTCGATCGAATCGGCCGGCAACCATATCCGTCCGCTCGATCTAAGTTGGGCATGACCGATTGGAAAGCAGTGTTCGTCGGGTTTCTGGTCGGAGTCGTCGTGAGCGTCTTCGCCTTCGCGATCCCGGTCATCGGCCACATTGGCGCGGGGCTCATCGGCGGGTTCGCCGCCGGGTACGTCGCGGGCGGCGGGATCGGCAGCGGTGCCTGGCACGGGCTGCTCGCCGGGGCGCTCGGTGGGCTGGTCGTCGCGATCCTTCTCGCGATCGTCGTCACCGTCGCCGGGGTCGCGATCGGTGGTCCGTTCGGTCTCCTCGGCGGAGCCGGCGTGTTCGCGATCGGTGCGGTGATCGCCCTACTGCTCGCGATCGACAGCGCGATCGGCGGCGCGGTCGGCGGGCTGCTCAACTGATCGCCGCCGCGTCGTCGGACGACGGTTGGCCAAAGAGATTTTGTCGCGGCCCACGGAGTGAGCCCATGGTCCTCCCGCTGGAGATGGGGTGGCGACACCTGCTGTTCGAGAACTGGCCGATCGACCCCGCGATACTGGACACCCACCTCCCCGACGCACTCGCGCCCGACGTGTACGACGGGTCGGCGTGGCTCTCCGTCGTCCCGTTCACCAACGTCGCCGTTCGACCGAAGGGCGTCCCCGAGGCGCTGGGGATCCGGCTTCCGGAACTCAACGTCAGGACGTACGTGACCCGCGAGGGCGTCCCGAGCGTCTACTTCTTCAGCCTCGACGCGCAGGGCGTCGCGAGCGTCCTCGGGGCCCGACTCTTCCATCACCTCCCGTACTACTACGCGCGAATCTCGCTGGAGTGGACGGACGGCCGCGTCCGGTTCGACAGCCGGCGTCGCCACCCCGGATCGCGGCCGGCCCGCTACGAGGGAACCTACTGGCCCACCGGCGAGCCGTTCTCGGCACCGGACGACCCGTTCGGCGCGTTCCTCGTCGAGCGCTACCGGTTCTACACGGAGGCCCAGGACGGAACGATGCGGTACACCGACGTCGAACACGAGCCGTGGACGCTCTATCCGGCGAGCGCCGAGATCGAGACGGATACGCTGCTGTCGGCGGACGGCTTCGACCGGCCGGATTCGGAGCCGGTCTACTACTACAGTCCGGGGCTCGACGTGGTCGCCTCGCGAAGCGAGCGACTGTGAGTTGACGGGGTGCCGCCTCGTTTTCGGGGGCTATTAAGGGCATCACGCTCCAAGCGTCGACATGGCCGACATAGATCCGGACGCGCTGTTGCCGAACGATCGCGTGAAAACGGCGGTCCTCGATGGGGAGATCACGCAACTGAGCCGGGGGGCTGCGAACCGCTACGCCGAGGTGGGCGACACGTTCGATCTGAACGGCACCGAGTTCGAGGTGAGTGCCGTCGACGAACGAACGCTCGGTGCGCTGACCGACGAGGACGCACGACGAGAGGGGTCACCCTCCCTCGACGCGTACAAAGCGCGCATGGAGCGCGTCCATCCGGGCGATTTCGAGTGGGACGACGCGAGCGAGATAGTCACGTACCGGTTCGAACCGGCCGAGTAGCTCGAGCGGTTCACAACGTTTCGCGACAGAACGGGCAAGCGCACGTAATCCTTAATATAATCAGGCTGCTGAATTAATATATGACTGTCGTCAGCGTTTCGATGCCCGACTCGCTACTGGAACGGCTCGACGAGTTCGCCGAGGAGCACGGCTACACGGGCCGCAGCGAGGTCGTCCGGGAAGCGTCCAGAAACCTGCTCGGTGAGTTCGAGGACAAGAAGCTCGAGGGGCGCGACCTGATGAGCGTCGTCACCGTCGTCTTCGATCACGAGACGTCGAGCGCGGAAGAGCGGATGATGCGCATCCGCCACGACCACGAGGGGCTGGTCGTCTCGAACGTCCACAACCACGTCGGCGACCACTACTGCATGGAGCTTTTCATCCTCGAGGGAACTCTCGAGGACATCTCGACGTTCGTCGGGAAAATCCGCGCGACGAGCGACATCCTTTCGGTCGACTACTCGGTCGTCCCCATCGACGATTTCGGCGCGACGCTCGCAGAGTAAGCCGCCACCGTCACGACCGCCGCTGCGTCCCACCCGGTCGGATTCGGGGCGTCGCTTTTTCGCGTCGAAACCGAGATTCGCACATGGGATTGACACACCGACACGCGATCGCGACCGGCATCGCCGCGATCGGCGGCGGGTTCGCGGGCTGTACCGGCGAGGGCGCAGCGGTGGCTGGCGTTGGAACGGATCGATCCCGGTCGAGGGCGTCACGCGACACCACGAACCGTCGTGTGAGCGCTGCGGCGCGTACGCCGACTATCTCGGACGACGCGGCTTCGACGTCTCTGTCGAACCGGCGTCGGACGCCACCGCACTCGCCGAGACGAAACCGCCCTCGGCGTGCCCGAATCGGTTCGAAGCTGTCACACCGTCGAGTTCAGTGCGTACATCGTGGAGGGGCCCGTCCCCCTCGAGGCGATCGGGACGGTGTTCGAGATCAGCACGTCGTTCGGCCGGATCTCGGTCCCGGGAAAGCCCCAGCACCTGCCGGGAAGAGAGCTTCGTGGGGTGGAGCCGCTGACGATCTACGCGGTCAGGACGTCGGGCGGCACGTCGGTGTTCACCGAAGTCGAGTGAGCGCATCGGAGCCGTCGGCCACCGCGAGCGGTCCGCAGGTATGATATCCGACCCCGACGAACGGCGGGTATGACCGATCGAGACACGCCAGGGCGAGGGCGAACACCGGCGGCCCGAACGATCGAACCGGCGGCCCCCGAGGAGTTCGGCCTCACGCAGGTGTGGTGGGGCGACGGGAAGGGCAAGACGACGGCAACGCTCGGGATGGCCTTTCGCGCGGCGGGCCACGGCTACCGCGTCCACGTCCTCCAGTTCATGAAGGGCGGCGCGGACAGCGTCGAGGACGTCCGCGGCGAGTACAACGCCATCGCGGCGATGCCCGGCCTGACCTACGAGAACCTCGGGCACTACGGCTGGCACGCGATGAACGACGGCAGCGACGAGCGCGATCACGAGAGCCAGGCCGAAGCGGGCTTCGAACGGGCCAAAGAGTTGGTCGCGGCCGCCGCTAACGCAGATCTCTCGACACCGTTCGACCTCAGCGGCGATCCCGAAGACGGCGTCCACATGCTCGTACTCGACGAGATACTCTACGCCGCGGACAGGGAACTCGTCGATCCCGCGGCGGTCGTCGAGTTGGTCGAGACGAAGCCGGACGACCTCGAACTCGTCCTCTCGGGGAGCCACGCGAGACCCGACTACCTCGTCGATTCGGCCGATCTCGTCACCAACGTCCGCAAAGAGAAGCATCCGATCGACGCCGGCCAGCGCGCCCGGAAGGGCACCGAGTACTGAGACCGAACGCGGCCGCGATTATTCCTGGCCGACCATCCGCTCTTCGTCGTCCCAGTACTTCGAGCGGATCTCGTACTTTTGAACCTTGCCCGTGGCCGTCTCCGGGAAGTCGTCGACGAACTCGACGCTGGTCGGAGCCTTGTAGCTCGCCAGGTTGTCCTTCACGAAGGCGATGACCTCCTCCTCGGTGAGGTCGGGGTCGGGCTGTTCGACGACGAGCGCCTTGGGCGTCTCGCCCCACTTCTCGCTCGGAACGGGTACGACGGCTGCCTTCAGGATCCCGGGATGGTCGTAGAGGGCGTCCTCGACCTCGATCGAGGAGATGTTCTCCCCGCCGGAGATGATGATGTCCTTCTTGCGGTCCTGGATCGAGATCATGCCGTCCTCGTCGATGGTCGCGAGATCGCCCGTATGGAAGTACCCCTCGATCCGCTCGTTGAACGCCTCGTGCGTAATGTCGGGCTTGTTGAGATATCGGTCCATCACCTGGTTACCTTGTACGACGATCTCGCCGATCGTCGTACCGTCGGCTGGCACGTCGTTGCCGTCCTCGTCGACGACGCGGACGTCCGTACAAAGCACCTCGCTGCCCTGGTTGACTTTGAGTCCGCGACCGCGTTCGGCCAGCCGTCGCGGCGAGTTGCTGGTCGTGATGATCGGGGCGGTCTCGGTCAGCCCGTAGAGGTGGAGGATCCGCCAGCCGAAGTCGTCCTCGACCGTCTCGATCGTCGCGGTCGCCGGCGCGCTGCCGGCGGTCGTGATGCGAACGTCGCGGTCGCCCGTCGTCGCCACCTCGTTGTTCTCGTAGTACTGGATGAGGTTGTTGAGCACCGTCGGCGCTCCGCAGAGGAAACTGACGTCGTACTCGCGGATGCGCTCGAAGGTGTCCTCGGCGTCGAACGTCCGCTGACAGATGTGCGTGCCGCCGGTCCCCGTGATGGCGTAGGTGTGGCCCCAGCCGTTGCAGTGAAACATCGGCAGCGTCCAGAGGTAGTTGTCGTCGTCGCGGATCTCCATGTGCTGGTTGAGCACCAGCGCGTGCCAGGATTCCGTCCGGTGGGTTCGAACGACGCCCTTCGGGTCGCCCGTGGTCCCCGAGGTGTAGTTGATGCTGCCGTCGTCGTCCTCGGAGATGTCGGGACGGTCTGGCTCGTCTGGCGAGGAGTCGGCCAACAGGTCCTCGTAGTCGTCCCACTCGCCGTCGATCTTGTCGGTGTCGTAGCCGACGAAGTGCTCGGCGGGGACCGAATCGCGGATCGGCTCGATATTCTCGGCGTAGTCGTAGTCGGAGATAACCAGATCGGCGTCGCAGTCGTTGAGGATGTATTCGAGTTCGCCGGGCGTGAGCCGGTAGTTCATCGGGACGAACACCGCGCCGAGTTTGTTCGTCGCATAGAGCGTCTCGATGAAGTAGTGCGTGTTCGGGGCGAGCAGCGCGACCTTGTCGCCCTGTTCGATCCCGCGCGTCGTGAGGACGTTCGCCAGCCGGTTGACGCGGTCGTTGACCTCGCCGTACGTGTATTCGGTGCCGTCGTGGGCGACGATTCCGGTCACGTCGTCGTAGAGATCGACCGCCCGATCGAGGAAATCGGTCGTGAGCATTTCGCGCTTCATATTACACGTACGGTATGCACGGCCGCGGTACTTGAACATTCACCATTATTCCGGATGGTTTCGAGGCCGACTGGATTCGAACCGACAGACGGGACCGCCACCGCGAATCTTTTTGTTCGAACGTCCCGTCCCGAGTATCATGACAGATGGTGACAGAGACGAGTCCGACGCCGTGATCGTCGACACCGAGGGATACGTCGGCCGGATCACGCTCGACCGACCCGAAGCGATGAACACATTCAGTACGGAGCTCGCCGCCGAGCTCGATTCGGCGCTCCGCCGTCTCGAAGCCGACGCTGACGTGCGAGCGGTCGTCGTCGACGGGGCCGGCAAGGCCTTCTCGGCCGGCATCGACCTCACCGAACACGCCCGCTTCGACGACGAAGCGGCCTACGAGGAGTGGGTCGCCGGCATGGAGGAGCCGTTCGTGACCATCACCGAGATGGGAACGCCCGTGATCGCCGCCGCCCACGGCCACGCCGCCGCCAACGGGTTGGGGCTCGTCGCGGCCTGCGACCTCGCCGTCGCCGCCGAGGGGACGATGTTCGGCGCGACCGCACCGAAGGTGGGGCTCTTCTGTATGGGGCCGGCGGTGCCGCTCATGGACGCCGTGGTCAGAAAGCGGTGTCTGGAGCTGCTCTTGACCGGCGAGTTGATCGACGCCGACACCGCCCACGAGTGGGGCCTACTGAACCGCGTCGCGCCGGCCGGCAGCCACGTCGAGGCGGCGATGGAGTACGCCGAGACGATCGCCTCGAAGAGCCCGACCGCGATCCGACGCGGCAAGCAGGCGTACTACGAGATGGAAGGGCTGGGATACACCGACGCGCTCGAGTACTCGAACGAACAGTTCGCCGCGCTGTGTACGACGGCGGACGCCGACACCGGGATCGAGGCATTCTTGAGCGGCGAGCCGCTCGACGCCGACGAGTGGCCGAACGCCTGAGCCGACGAAAAAACTGACCGCGACCGGTCCGCTACCCGTCACCGTAGACGTCCGAGGACGTCGATCCGATCGTCTCCGGGCGCTGGTAGCCGCGGAGCGACTCCAGCAGTTCCCCGCCCTCGAAGAGCAGTATCGACGGTGCCGCCTCGACGCCGAACGTCCGGCAGAACTCCGGCGTCGACTCGCCGTCGACGCCCGCGAGCGCGACGTCGTCGGGGAGAGCTGCGACGATTTCGTCGAGCTGTTCTTTCAGGTTCCGACAGGGATCGCAAAAGCGCTTCCAGACGATGACCGCGGCCCGGTCGTGATCGTCGAGGAACGCCCCGTACGAGTCGTCGTTGATCTCGGTGACGCCGTCCGGAACGGGCGACGGTGGCGCGAGATCGACGATCATCATCGCCATGTGCGCGCGCTCGACGAGCGGGTACTCGCCGTCGAGGTGGGAGTTCAACGCGAGCAGCGCGATGAACTGCTCGCGCGTTACCCCGAGTTTGTCGAGCCGATCGGCGGCGTCCTCGGGATCGATCCCAAAGACGTCCGAAACCGCCTGATGGTATTCGTCGTCCGGAACGTCGGCGTAGGAGTCGTGATAGATTCCGCGGGTAGATTCGAACGCTAATGTGAGCGTGACCAGGTCGTCCTCGTCGACGGTGACGACCTCCTCGTCTTCGAGGACGTCGAGTCGTTCTCCGGGTGTGTACTCGCCCGAAACGACGTCGGGGTCGCCGCTCATACGCCGAGGTACTCCTTTCTGACTTCGTCGTTCGCTTGCAGTTCCTCGGACGGCCCCTCGAAGACGATGGAACCTTGGTCGAGAACGTAGCAGTAGTCAGCCAGTTTCATTGCTGCGGCGGCGTTTTGCTCGACCAACAGAATGGTCTTCCCCTGATCGGCGATCCGCTGGATAATGTCGAGGACGTCCTGGACGATCTGGGGGGCCAACCCCTCCGACGGCTCGTCGAGCATGAGGAGTTCTGTGTCCTGCTTGAGTGTCCGAGCGATGGCGAGCATCTGCTGTTCGCCGCCGGAGAGCGTGCCGGCCTTCTGGTCGCGTCGCTCGTCGAGACGGGGGAACTGCTCGTAGACCTCCTCGTCAGAAAGGCCGGTCTTGCCGGTCTCCATAGGCCGACCGAGCCGGTTCAGGAGGTTTCGGGAGATGTCCGGCACGTGGAGGTTCTCGCGAACCGTGAGGTTCGAGAACATCCGTCGCTCCTCCGGGACCAACGAGAGGCCCAACGCGGAGACGTTCTCCGGGGGGTTCCCGGTGATATCGGTGCCGTCGAAGCGGATCGTCCCGCTTCGAACGTCCGGCGGACGAGCGCCCGTGATGCTCCTGAGCGTGGTCGTCTTCCCGGCCCCGTTGCGGCCGAGTAAGGCGATGATCTGTCCCTCCTCGACGTCCATCGTCACGTCACGGAGGATGTGACTCTCGCCGTAGTAGGAGTTCACACCGTCGAGTTCGAGCAGGCTCACAGTTCGACACCTCCGAGATACGCCTCCTGAACGTCGGGATCGCCGCGGATCTCGTCGGGCGTGCCGTCGGCGATCTTTGCGCCGCGGTTGAGCACGGCGATCCGATCGGAGACGCGGAAAATGATCTCCATGTCGTGTTCGATGAGGACGATCGTGACCCCGCGCTCCTCCTTGATCCGCTCGATGAGGTCGACCGTCGCGTCGGTTTCGTCGGGTGACATTCCAGCGGTCGGCTCGTCGAGAAAGAGCAGGTCGGGATTGCTCGCCAACGCGAGCGCCATCTCCAGCCGCCGTTTGTCGCCGTACGGCAGCGACTGCGCCTCGACGTGGCGTTGCTCGTAGAGCCCCATGTCCTTCATCGTCCGCTCGGCGCGCTCGATGACGTCGTCGTAGTCGACGAGTCGCTTGAGGAAGTTCAAGCTGAACGAGCCGTGTTCGGCACCCAGCGAGGCGACGATCGCGTTCCGCTCGACCGTCATCTCCGGGAAGATCGAGGCCGTCTGGAACGACTTGCTGAGGCCCCGCTGGACGATCTGGTGGGGCTTTTGTCCGGTGATTTCCTCGCCGCGGTAGAGGACCTTCCCTTCCGTCGGAGCCAACAGCCCGGTGATCAGGTTTATCGTCGTCGACTTGCCAGCCCCGTTCGGGCCAATGATGCTCAACGAGTCGCCCTCCTCGATCCGGAGGTCGACCTCGTCGACGGCCGTAAGTTCGCCGAACCGCTTCGTGAGGTCGCGTGTTTCCAGAAGCATCAGTTCTCATCCTCCAGGTCGGAGCTCGGGCGGATCGCGGCTCTGATGTCGGTGACGAACCCCCAGATGCCCTGCGGGAACAGCCAGACGACGACCACGAACAACAGCCCGAGCACCAAGAGCCAGTAGGCGATCTCGCCGGAGACGATATTCTCGACGTAGAGGAACGCGATCACCCCGGCAACCGGGCCGAACACGGACCCGACGCCGCCGAGCACGGTCATGATCACGATGTCGCCGCTGGTGATCCAGTACAGCGACCCGATCGCGACGTACTGGGCGTGGACCGTATGAAGGCCGCCGGCCAGTCCGGCGAACGCGCCCGACAGCGTGAACGCCGCGAGCTTGTACCGCCAGACGTTGAGCCCGAGGAAGTTGACGCGTTGTTCGTTCTCGCTTATCGCCTCGAAGATCGCGCCGTACGGCGACCGGACGATCCGGAGCGCGATCGCGATGGCGAACAGGAAAAAGACCGCATAGAAGGCGTACGCGATGTCGTGAAGGAGCGTCCCCAACACGCCGGCGAACGCGCGGTCGAATCCCAAGACGCCGAGCAGGGGATCGACGCTCACGCCAGTGAACCCGTCCTCGCCGCCGGTGAGCCAGCCGAGCGGACCCAGCGCGAGGTAGTACATCATCTGCCCGAACGAGAGTGTCAGTATGGCGAAGTAGATGCCGCCGCGCCGGAGCGACACGAAGCCAATGAAAAGCGCGAGCAGGACCGCCACGACGATCCCGACGAGCACCATGACCAGGGGCGATCCGGTGACGTTGGCGCTCACGAAGCCGGCGGCGTAGGCGCTCCCGCCCCAGAAAATCGCGTGTCCGAACGACAGCAATCCGGTGTACCCCAAGAGCAGGTCGAAGCCGATCGCGAAGATCGCCCAGATGTAGATCAGCTCGACGAGGGTCATGTAGCCGCTGTATGCCGGGAGGTTCGTGAACACGAGCGGGAAGACGATCACAAACGCGATCGCGGCGAGGAGCGAAAACGACTCCCGCTCGCGGACGTGGTCCCACCGCTCCAACAGACCGTGGTCGGTGGCGTCGGCCGGGGTCGCGGATTCGGTCGGTTCGCTCATTCACCTACCTCCACCGAGCCGAGTAGTCCCGCCGGCCGGACCAGAAGGACGATCGCCGCAAGCGCGTAGATTCCAACGGACGACCACGTGGGGGCGTTCATCTGGAGGCCGACCTCGACGGCCCCGATCAGGAGGCCGCCGACGACCGAGCCGGCGATACTCCCCACGCCGCCGACGACGACGACGAGGAACGCGGGGACGAGCACCTCGACCCCGATCTCGGGCACGACGCTGAAGACCGGTCCGCCGACGACGCCCGCGGCGCCCGCGAGCCCCGAACCGACTCCGAAGATCACGAGGAACGGCCGCGTCGAGCGAACCCCGAGCAGGTTGAGCATCTCCGTGTCCTCGGTCCCGGCCCGCACCGCGAGGCCGACATCGGTGTACTTGATGTAGAGGAACACCGAACCCACAAGGATCGCCGTGATCCCGATGATCGCCAACCGCCAACTGGAGTACGTGCCGAGCGGACCGAGGTCGGCTGCCCCGGTCGCCCAGCCCGGTCGGGAGAAGGTGATCGACCGGCCGCCGACGAACGCCCTGGCGAGCTCCTGGACGATCAGGAGAATTCCGAACGTCACCAGAATCTGGTCGGTGTCCGGCCGGTCGTAGAACGACCGGGCGACGAACCGCTCCATCAACAGCCCGAGGGCGAACGCGACGATCGGGACGAGGATGAGCGCGGCCAGAAAGCCCAACTCGACCCCGAAGCTCTGTAACCCGAGGCTGCGCGCGATGTCCCCGGAGAAGGGGAGCTCAAACGCGATCATGAGCCCGATGTAGACGCCGGCCAGATACAGCGCGGCGTGGGCGAAGTTCACGAACTTCAGCGTACCGAGCGTGATCGACAGGCCGATGGCGACCAGGATGTAGATCGACGACACTGCGAGCGTCTGGATGAGGAATCCGATGACGTTTCCGACGACGCTCACGGAACCACCTCCGACGATTGTGTGCTGGTTTGCATGTAATGAATGGATAAGGGGGAGTCTGATTGTGTTGGCTCTCCGACGGACCGATTACTCGTCGCCGTATCCGGGGAGTTCACACTCCGCAGCGGGGCCGCTGTCGCACTCGTACCCGACGTCTTCGGGGTAGGCGGACTGCTCGACGACCTCCCAGTACCGGCCGTTGTCCGGTTCCTGTTCGGATTCGGGGAGACCGCGGACGACCAGGATGTCGCGCATCGACTGGTGGTCGCACTCCCGCATGATCTCCTCGCCGATACCGCCGTTGTCCCACTCGTAGTCCTCGAGTTCGCGGATGACTTCGGGCGGGTAGAACGTCCCGGCGCGCTCGACGGCCGCGGCGTACAGCATCGTCGCCGAGTACGCGATGCGCGCGGGGGAGCTCGGGGTGGACCCGTACTCATCACGGAACGCCTCCACGAACGCCTGTGTGGGCTCGTTATCGAGATTCGCGTCCCAGTCGTCCGTCCCGAAGATGCCCTCGATGGAGCCGCTGGCACCGGCTGCCATCGGAACGTTGTACAGCGGGACGACGATCTCCATCTCCTCGTTGACACCCTGATCGATGGCTTGGGAGACCGAGTTCGAGCCGTCCAGTCCGTAGTGGTTCAAGAAGAGCACGTCCGCACCGGAGTCGACGGCCTCCGAGAGGAACGTCGAGTAGTCGCTCGTTCCCAGCGGCGTGGGGACGGAGTCGACCTCGCTCCAGCCCGCATCCTCGAAGAACTGACGCATCGACGCCTGCTGGGTCTGCCCCCAGGTGTAGTCGGCGTACAGCTGGTAGAACTCGAGGTCCTCGCCGTACTCTTCGGTCACGATCGGGGCGAGCGCCTGTCCGGTCATGTACGCGTTGAACATCTCCCGGAAACTGTAGCGGACGCAGTCCCCGCCGGTTGTGTCGTTCGAGTGCGTCAGACAGCACATGAACATGACGTTCTCCTGTTGAGCGAGTTCCTGCTGGGCGATCGCGGTCGCACTCGAGGAGCCGCCGCTGAACATGATGACGTTGTCCCGCTGGATCATCCGTTCGCCGGACTCGCGGGCGGTGTCGGCGTCGGTCGCCGTGTCACCGGTCACGTAGTCGATCTCGTAGCCGTTGACCCCGTCGCCGGAGAGGTCGTCCCACAGGTCGACCCAGCCGCCGCCGTTGTTGAGGTGGTTCGCGGCGAGTTCGTACGCGCGGAGTTCGTCGGCACCCTCCTCCTGGTAGGGGCCGGTCTGGGGAACGTTGAAACCGAGCACGGCGGTGTCGCCCTCGATTGGGTAGTTCCCGAGCGACGGGTAGTCGTCGCCACCACCGTTGCCACCGCCGTTTCCGCCGCCGTTCCCGTTGCCGTTCCCGTTGCCGCCGTTTCCGTTGCCGTTCCCCTCGCCTTCCAGACAGCCAGCGAGGCCCGCGATACCGGCCGCTCCGGCGGCGCCGGCTGTCTTCAGCACGTCGCGTCGCGATTGTGTGTCATTCTCCGCCATGTTGTCGTTTTGACTAACCATTATTATATTAATTTATCGTTATAGTTTTTTTGCGATATCTTTGACGACATCGGGGTTGCGAAGCGTGCTCGTGTTGCCGAGCTCGTCGCCGTTCGCGATGTCCTCCAACAGCCGCCGCATGATCTTCCCGGACCGAGTCTTCGGGAGCTCAGGGGTGAATATGACCTCCTCGGGCCGGGCGATCGGACCGATCGATTCCTCAACGCCCTCGACGATGGCGGCCTCCATCTCCGCGCCTTCCTCGTAGCCGTCCTCGAGGATGACGTAGACGTACACCGCCTCGCCTTTCATCTCGTGGTCGCCGCCGACGGCCGCGGCCTCGGCGACCCCCTCGACGCCGACGACCGCCGACTCGATCTCCATCGTCCCCAGCCGGTGGCCGGAGACGTTGATCACGTCGTCGACGCGCCCGAGAATGGTGATGTAGCCGTCCTCGTCGATCTTCGCGCCGTCTTCGGGGAAGTACACCCACTCGTCGGCGTCGGAATCCGAGTACGCCTCCCAGTACTCCGAAACGAACCGCTCGTCGTTCCGATACAGCGTCCGGAGCATGCCGGGCCACGGTCGATCGACGGTCACGTACCCCGCCTCGCCGGGGGCGACCTCCTCGCCGGCCTCGTCGACGACGTTGGCGCTGATCCCGGGCAGCGGCGGCCCCGCCGACCCCGGCTTCATCTCCCCGATCGCCGGCAGCGTCGTGATCATCATCCCCCCCGTCTCGGTCTGCCACCAAGTGTCGACGATCGGACACTCCTCGCCACCGATGTGTTTGTAGTACCACTTCCACGCCTTCGGGTTGATCGGCTCCCCGACCGTCCCCAGCAACCGCAGCGACGACAGATCGTGCTGTTCGGGGTACCGACTCCCCCACTTCATGAACGCACGGATCGCCGTCGGCGCCGTGTACAGCTGGTCGACCCCGTAGTTCTCGACGATCTCCCACATGCGGTCCTTGTCGGGGTAGTCGGGCGTTCCCTCGTACATCACGGTCGTGGTGCCGAGCGCGAGGGGGCCGTAGACGATGTAGGAGTGCCCCGTGATCCACCCGATATCGGCCGAACACCAGTACGTGTCCGCCGGCTTCACGTCCAACACCGCGTGCGACGTCCACGAGACGTAGGAGAGGTAGCCGCCGGTCGTGTGTTTGACGCCCTTCGGCTGTCCCGTCGTTCCCGACGTGTACATGAGGAACAGCATGTCCTCGGCGTCCCGGACGACCGGCTCGAGCGACGCGCCCGCTTGGTCGGCGACGAGGTCGTCGTAGTCGTGTTGGTTCTCCGTCAACTCGTGTTCGAGTTCGTCGCCGAGCCGGTCGACGACGACCGTCGTGGTGTCGTGGGTGACGTCGGCGAGCCCCTCGTTGGCCTTCGTCATGTGGTCGAGGCCGTCGCCGCGGCGGTAGTAGCCGTCGCAGGTCACGAGATACTCCGAATCGGCCGATTTCATTCGCGTCGCGAGCGCGTCCGCGGAGAAGCCGGCGAAGACGACCGAGTGCGGCGCGCCGATCCGCGCGCACGCCAACATCGCGATCGGCAGTTCCGGGATCATCGGCATGTACATCGTGACGATATCGTCCTCCTCGACGCCCAACTCCGAGAGTGCGGCCGCGAACTCGTTCACTTCGCGGTGGAGTTCCTCGTACGTGTACTCGCGCGTCTCGCCGAGTTCGCCCTCCCACTGGATCGCGAGTTCGTCGCCGCGATCGTCGAGGTGGCGGTCGAGACAGTTCGCCGAGGCGTTGAGCTTTCCGTTCGTGAACCACTCGTAGAACGGCTCGTCGTCGTCGACGAGCACCTCGTCGTACTCCTCCTCCCAAGTCAACAGCTCGGCCGCGCGCTCCCAACACTCCGGCCAGTTCTCCTCGAACTCATCGTAAATATCCGGGTCCGAAACGTTCGCCTCCTCGACGAACGACTCCGGCGGCTCGAACGACTCCTGTTCGGCGAGCCGTGCCTCCAGTTTCGTATCCTCCGGTTCAGACATTACGTCCTACCGAATAGATGGCGTACTAATAAGCGAGGGATCTAAACATACAAACTTCGCCGCGATCGAGAGCGACGCTCCGACAGCCATTCGACGTAGATACGGCGTGAGAAACCCTATTTCGGGGACTAAAATGAAAGATCATTGAAATACTGAACGTCCGATTGGCGATTTTTGCGTCGAATATGTTCGGCACTCACAGCAGCCTCAAAGTATTTATACACCGCTCGCCCCGACGACGCCGATCGGGGCAGAGGATCACGAACACCGCTCAGATGTGCGGAGGACCGCCGCCGATGTGATCGCGCGTGTGCTCGAAGAACGACGAAAGGAGCTTTCGCTCGGCCTTCCGGAGGTGGTTGTGGAGCGTCGGCGAGGAGACGCCCATCGAGTCGGCGACCTCCTCGGCGGTCGATCCACGCGGCCAATCGAAGTAGCCGGCGAAGTACGCCGCCCGGAGCGCCGCGCGCTGTTTGTCCGTGAGCGTCTCCGCGAGCGAGTCCTGAAAGTCCGCGACGGTCTCGACTGGGCGGTCGACCGCCTGTTTCGCCCGAAGCGCGGTGTCCGGGAACGAAGCCTGCAGCCCCTCGACAACCGATCTGACGCTCATCTCCTGGGAGATCTCGGCCCGGAGGGTCTGTGTGCCGGCGGCGGCGACCCCCTCCCGAATCGTCGCGCTCAGCTCGGTCAGCGTCAGCGCCGGAGAACTCCCCTCGACGGTGAACTCGAGCAGCGATCGGTCGTCGTACTCGCGGATGTAGCGGCCGTCGGTGACGCCCGGCGCCGCGGTCGCCGTATCGAGAAACGCGTCCGGGGACGCGTTCGAAAGCGTCGCGTAAAACAAAAGCGAATCCTCCGAGACGGGGACGACCGCCTCGATCGAGCAGGTGCACTCGTGTGCGGCCGTCGCGGAGACGAGAAAGGCACCTCGATCGGTGCAGTTGAACTCCAACTCGACGACGGTGTCCGCCAACAGCAGATTCCGGCGCTCTATCGCGGTGATCGCGTGCCCGACGTGCGCTCCGAGATCGGACAGGAGCGTCCGTTCGCGGTCGCCGAACGCGGTCCCGCGGTCGGTGAACACGACGAGGAGTCCGTACGTTGTCTCCCCGTACGCGAGCGGGACGACCCCGACCGCGCGAGCGTCGGAGACGTCCTCGGGATCGAAGGGACCGGCGACGTCCGCCGAAAACTCTCCGCCCGCGACCCGGGGATGATCGGTTTCGAGCGCCGATGACAGCACTCCGGCGTCGGTAGTGAACGGTGAGTCACCGACGATGGCCGCCCCGGCCCCCTCCCGCGGTCGCAGCTGTGGATCACCCGGTGCTGTGCCGCCAATCCACGCGGCGAGATACGCGTCGCTGTCGGCGAGCGAGGCGCAGACCGCGGCTTCGATCTCGGATCTGGTCGATGCGTCGATCAGTTCCCGGCCGGCAGCGTTGATGTCCGCGACCAGCCCTTCGAGCCCCTCGAGCGTCTCGCAGCGACGAGCGAGTGCGCGTTCGCGTCGAACCCGCTCGGTCACGTCCGTCGCGACGATGACGACGAACTCACCGCCGCCGATCGGCGCGACCGTCTGGCGGAGATGCACTCGCTCACCGCTCTTTCGGCGGATCGTCACCTGTCCGACCCACGGCTCCCCGTCCGACACCGTCCCCCGGAGCGATTCGTCGTAGGCCTCGAGATCCTCCCCGGAGCTGAGAATGTCGGCAGCCGGGCGGCCAACGACCTCGCTTTGGGTGTATCCGGTCAGCTCCTCGAAGGCAAGGTTGACGTACTCGAGTTCCCCGTCGGCGGTGGCAAAACAGACGGGCTGTCCGGCGGCGGAGACGGCTCGACGGAACGTACTCGCCGTCCAGTTACCGTCATCGGCGTCGGCATCCCAGAGAACCGCGGTGAACCCCGTGAGGTGATCGTCGCCGCGTCGGGCGCAGACGAGCGCCGAGAGGCGGGCTCGCTCGCCGTCGGCTCGCCGGAACCAACACGTTTCGACCGTGAGATCGTCTCTACTGGCCGACGAGAGCAGCCCCTTTGGTTTCGCACGCTCGCGGGAACCGTCCGTGAACAGCCGTCCGAACGGCGTTCCGACGACGGCGTTCGGTTCGTACTCGAGCGTCGATCGAACGTCGCCCTCGGCACCGACGATTCGACCGTCGGCGTCGAGTTCGAGCCCGACGACTCGATCGCTCTCGTCGAGCGACAGCCCGGACCCGTCGACTGCGGACCGATCCGAGTCGCCGAACGCGGCCGCGACGGCTGCGTCGTCGGCCGGTTCGAGATACGGTTCGAGCGCCCCGAGGCGGTCCCACCCGCCGATCGTTCCCACGATCCGCGGGTCGATCCCCTCCTCGACGAGCAATCGTCGGGCGAAATACCGACGGAGATCGCGGCTCGAAAGGTCGGCGAACCACGATTCACCGGTCGTCTCGGCCGCTCTATCGGCGACTTCCGAGACGAGCATCTGGACTCGACGCGGCGTGATGTCGAGCAGGCGGCCGTCCGGATCCGTTCCCGCGGTCGCGGCGTATTCGTCTATCGTCTGGGCCAGCTCTCCCGAGAGATACGTTCGACGGGACGGCGTATCGTCGTCGTCCCGAACGGACAGAAAGTGATGCGTGACGCCGCCGAACCGACGCCGATCGACGTCTCCGGGCCGAACGCGGGTCTGTTCGGCTGGCCTGACGCCGGCTTCGCCGATGAGCCGAATGACGAGCCGCTCCCGCGTCGTTTCGGCCGCCGCGCGGAGACGCGCGTACTCTTGTCGGCGGAGGTGATCGGCCATTTCGTATTACACAGAAATTCCGAAGTCTTAGTTCTTTGGCCGTTGGTCACACACCGGTCGATGCGCTCGAATCCGGAGTTCCAAGCTGTTTTACGCGGTTTCGGGTGCCGTGCGCCGAATTGTTTCGGTAGTTTGGATAGAAGCGAAATCAGTCTTCGGACTCCAGATACGACCGGGTGTCACCGGAGAGACGGGCGCGAAGTTCGCCGACGATCTCGGGATTGCGAAGCGCGCTGATATCACCTAACTCCTCGCCGGTTGCGATTCCTTCGAGCAGTCGTCGCATGATCTTCCCGGATCGGGTCTTCGGCAACTCCGGCGTGAACACGATGTGGTCTGGGATCGCGACCTCGCCGATACTCCGTTCGATCGCTGCCTCGACCGCCTCGCCGAGGATCGCGTCCCCGGTGTATCCCTGTTCGGTGCTCGCGTAGACGATGAGGGTTCCACCCGCGCCCGTGACGGCGGCCTCGGCGACCCCCTCGACGCCGACGACCGCCGACTCGAGCTCCATCGTTCCGATCCGGGCGTCGCCGACGGAGATCACGTCATCGACGCGCCCGAGCAGCGTGATGTAGCCGTCCTCGTCGATCTTCGCGCCGTCTTCGGGGAAGTACACCCACTCGTCGGCGTCAGGATCCGAGTACGCCTCCCAGTACTCCGAAACGAACCGCTCGCCGTCGCCGCTGGCGAGCCCCCGAAGCATGCCGGGCCACGGTTTGTCTACCGTCAAGAAGCCGGCCTCGCCGGGAGCGACCTCCTCGCCGGCCTCGTCGACGACGTTGGCGCTGATCCCGGGCAGCGGCGGCCCCGCCGACCCCGGCTTCATCTCCCCGATCGCCGGCAGCGTCGTGATCATCATCCCCCCCGTCTCCGCTTGCCACCAGGTGTCGACGATCGGACATTCCTCGCCACCGACGTGTTTGTAGTACCACTTCCACGCCTTCGGGTTGATCGGCTCCCCGACCGTCCCCAGCAACCGCAGCGACGACAGATCGTACCCCTGCGGATGTTCCGACCCCCACTTCATGAACGCACGGATCGCCGTCGGCGCCGTGTAAAAGACGTTCACGTCGTACCGCTGGATCAATTCCCAGATACGGGTCTTCTCGGGGTAGTCGGGCGTCTCCTCGTAGATGATCGTCGTGGTGCCGAGCGCGAGCGGGCCGTAGACGATGTAGGAGTGCCCCGTGATCCACCCGATATCGGCCGAACACCAGTACGTGTCCGCCGGCTTCACGTCCAACACCGCGTGCGACGTCCACGCGGCGTGAGAGAGATAGCCGCCTGTCGTGTGCCGAACGGCTTTCGGCTCACCCGTCGTCCCCGACGTGTACATCACGAAGAGGTCGTCCTCGGCGTCGCGAACGACCGGCTCGACGACGTTCGATCGGTTCCGTTCGACGAGGTCGTCGTAGTCGTGTTGGTTCTCGCTGAGCGAGTGGGGCAATCCACCGCCGAGTCGGTCGACGACGACGGTTTCGATATCCCGATCGATCCGCCGGACCGCCCGGTCAGCTTTCCCCTTGTGATTGAGCGCGTCCCCGCGACGGTAGTAGCCGTCGCAGGTCACGAGATACTCCGCACCGGAGCGCTCCATGCGCGTTTCGAGCGCGCTCGCGGAGAAGCCGGCGAAGACGACCGAGTGCGGCGCGCCGATCCGCGCGCACGCCAACATCGCGATCGGCAGTTCGGGGATCATCGGCAGATACAGCGTGACGACATCGTCCTCCTCGACACCTAGCTCCAAGAGTGCGGCCGCGAACGCCTCCGTCTCCCGTTTCAGATCCCCGTAGGTGTGCGTCTCCGTCTCGCCGCGTTTGCCGATCCATCGAAGCGCCGCGCGGTTCTTCCGCCCCGCCTCAACGTGTCTGTCGACGCAGTTGTAGGCGGCGTTGAGCCGGCCGCCGGTGAACCACCGATACGTCGGCGCGTCCGACTCGTCCAACACTCGATCCCAGGGTCGATCCCAGGTCAGCAGCTCGGCGGCGCGCTCCCAACACTCGGGCCACCGCTCCGCAAACTCATCATAAATATCCGGGTCAGAGACGTTCGCCCCCTCGACGAACGACTCCGGCGGCTCGAACGACTCCTGCTCGGCGAGCCACGCTCCGATATCGACCGGTCCGCCGTCGTCCATTGATCGGCCGTTCGGACAGCGGTTTGATAAACGTTCCCCGCAGGAGAGCACGGAGGCACAACAGGTATTGTCGGCCGAGTCCAAGCCTAAAGCGATGGAGGCCAGAACGATCCTCGTCGCCGGCACCGCGAGCCACGTCGGCAAGTCGACGGTCGCGGCCGGTCTGTGTCGGTATCTGGCCGAGAGGGGAGTCGACGTCGCGCCGTTCAAAGCCCAAAACATGTCCAACAACGCGCGTGCGGTCGCCCGGGCGAACGGCGACGGATTCGGCGAGATCGGCGTCTCACAGTACGTCCAGGCGAACGCGGCCCGCGTGCCGGCAACGACGGATCACAATCCGGTCCTGTTGAAACCCCGCGGCGACGGCGAGTCCCAACTGGTCCTCGACGGCGAGGCGATCGAGCACTTCGCCGCCGGGGAGTACTACGAGAGACACTGGGAGCGAGCGAGGGAAACCGCCGAGAAAGCGCACGAGCGGCTGGCGGCGACGCACGACGTGATCGTCGCCGAGGGGGCCGGCTCGATCGCCGAGATCAACCTCCACGACCGCGATCTGGCCAACGTCGAGACCGCGCGGTTCGCCGACGCCGACGTACTGCTAGTCGCGGATATCGAGCGCGGCGGCGTCTTCGCGTCCATCCTCGGGACGCTCGAACTACTGCCCGAGGACGTCCGCGACCGGGTCGTCGGCGTCGCGATCACCAAGTTCCGCGGTGATCGGTCGCTCCTCGAACCGGGGCTCGATCGCATCGAGCAACGGACGGGCGTGCCCGTCCTCGGCGTACTCCCCTACGACGACCCCGGGCTCCCCGAAGAGGACAGCGTCTCGCTGCCCGCCGTCGGCTCGGCCGAAACGATCGGTGACGACGACGGCGTCGCCCCCGATCGGACGGTGACGATCGCCGTCCCGCGGTTCCCCCGCGCCTCGAACGTCACCGACGTCGAGCCGCTGGCGCGCACGCGGGGCGTCCGCGTCCGCTTCGTTCCGCTCGATGCTCCGCTCGACGCCGACGCCGTAGTGCTCACAGGGACAAAAAACACCGTCGACGACGCCATCGCCGCGCGCGAGGCCGGGCTCTACGCGGAACTTCGAGCGTTCGAGGGGCCGATCGTCGGCCTCTGTGGCGGCTACCAGCTGCTCGGCGAGCGGTTGGCGAACGCGAACGTTGAGGGGACCGGCGACGCCGAGACGGTCGACGGTGCGGGCGTACTGCCGGTCGAAACCCGATTCAGTCCCGAGAAGACCGTCGAGGCCGTCAAGCGGGATCTCGATGGCTGTGGTCCTCTATCCGGAGCCTCCGGGACCGTCTCCGGCTACGAGATCCATATGGGCGACAGCGAACACCTCGCGGACCTCGATCGGCCCTTCGACGGCGAGGGAGCCGCCGCCGGCGACGTGCTCGGGACCTACCTGCACGGCCTCTTCGAGAACCGGATCGCCCGCGAGGCGTTCGCCGAGGCCGTCTACGCGTCCGCGGGGCGGGCTCGACCCGAAGCGAGGGGTGACCGGGAGTCGCCGTACGATCGGGCCGCGAAACTCGTCGCGGAGATCGATCTCGACGCGCTGGGACTCTGAGGTTCGAGCGAACCCCTCGAGCTACACGTCCCCGACGGCGACGTAGAACGGAACCGTCTCCGTGCGGCGGTACTCCTCGCGCTGTACCTGTTCGACCGCGTCCCTGCCCATCGCGCGCCATTCGGTGCGGAGCGAGTCGAGCGCCTCCTCGGTGCCGACCATGGTCCCCCGGCGTGCGCGCAGACCCGCCCCGCTCGCCTTCCGGCTAGCCGCTTCGAGATCAGCGTCGCTGTACGGCGGTTCAACGACGAGCGTCTGCTCGTACCGCCGCGTGCGCACGTTGGAGAGCCCGGCGTCTTCAAGGACTGTCGCGGCGTCGGCACCCAGTTGGACGTCTGTTTCGACGCCGTCGAGGTACCGACGGCGCGCGCGCAGAGCGAGGTCGCGTTCGGCGTCGACGGTCGACTCGACGCTGACGGCCCCGTTGTCGGGTTCGATACAGGCGACGCGATCGGACGCGACGCGTGCGAACTCTCGGACCGCGCGCTCGGGATCGGCGAGGTTGATCAACAGCGCCTGGCAGACGACGAGGTCGACGCCCCCGTCGGCGAACGGGAGGTCGTACGCATCCCCGCGAACGGCCGGGGCGTCGAGTTCGGAGAGTAACTCGACATTGCGATCGCAGCCGATCACCTCGCCGGGGCACTCCTCGCGGAGCACCCGCGTCAGAGCCCCCTCGCCGCAGCCCACGTCGATGACGCGGTCGCACGATCCGAGATCGAGATCGGCGAGGGCAGCGCGGCTGTCGGCCCACATACCGCGGCGCGTCTCCCGCAGGTACTCGGCGTCGAAGTGCCGCATTGGGCGTCGTTGGGGAGTGGCGAATAAAAGCGCCGCGTCCGCCGTCGATCACTCCCCGTGAAGCTCTCGAACGCGCTCGACGTTCCAGGCGAACGACTTCCCGTTCTCCGTCGGCGTCTCCAAGACGAACGGCACGTCGGCGACGGCGTCGTGGGTGACGAACGCGCGCATGCCGGCCTCGCCGATGAGCCCCTCGCCGACGTGGGCGTGTTCGTCCTTGTTCGTCCCACACTCGTGTTTCGAGTCGTTGAGGTGGACGTACTCGAGGCGGTCGAGACCGACGAGGTCGTCGAACTCGGCGAACGTCTCGTCGACGCCCTCCGGCGTCGAGATGTCGTAGCCCGCGCCAAACAGGTGTGCCGTGTCGAGACAGATGCCGAGATCCAGCGCACAGCGATCGAGGACGCCGGCCAGTTCCTCGAACGTGCCGCCGAGTTTCGTTCCGCTCCCCGCGTCGGACTCGATGAGGATCATCACGTCGTCGGGGACGTCGAGTTCTTCGAGCGCCGAGGCGGCGTTTTCGAGGCCGCCTTCGACGCCCGCGCCCGTGTGCGCGCCCAAGTGGACGTTTACGTAGGGAACGTCCAACAGATCTGCCGCGTCGAGTTCGGCCTGCATCGAGGCGATCGACTTCTCTCGCAGGTCGTCTTTCGGCGTACAGAGGTTGACGAGATAGGAGGTGTGAATGACCCACGGACCGACGTCGTTCTCGGCCGAGCGCTCGCGGAACCGCTCGGCGTCCTCCCCGCCGATACTCGGCTCGCGCCACACTTGCGGAGAGTGGCTGAAGATCTGCCCGCAGTTGCCGTCGTACTCCAGTTGCTCTTCGACCGCGTTGTGGACGCCCCCCGCGATGGAGGTGTGAGCCCCGATCCGTAACATGCTATCGGATCGGAGGAGCACGCCAATAGGAGCTTCGAATCCGACGCCATCGGGACGTCGACGCCGGACTCACGCCGTCGGATCGTCCCGCTCGCGCACCCACCGGTCGTGATCGTACTTGCGTTCGCGGAGGTCGTCCGCGCGCTCGCGTTCGGCGTCCGTCCACTCGCCGATCGTGGCGTCGGCCCACGCGACGAGTTTGGTTTCGAGCAGGTCAACGAACGTCGACCGGTCGATGTCGACGCCCGGAATGTCGGTCAGCCCGCCGACCCGGTCGGCGAACGCGTCGGCGGACAGCGGCGGGTCGACGAACGGGGCCAGCCGGCGCGCCGGATCCGAATCGAACGTCAGTGATCCGTGCTGGACGATCGCGTCGCGGGTTCGGTACTGGGCGTTGCCGGCGATCTTTCGGCCGTCGGGAGCGACGAGGTCGTGCGCCGGATCGAGCGACCGGAGGTAGCAGATCGGGTTCCACAGCGCCTCCGATTCCTCGCTCGCGAACCCGACGCCGGCCCCGACCGAATCGAAGGCGGCTAACACGGGCGATAAGAGTTCGCAGTAACTCTCCGTGACGTCGCCGGGGAACGCCGACTTCGGCGCGATGATCGAGTAGGCTACGTCGCCGAACGAGTCGTGGTAGATCGCCCCGCCGCCGGTCTGTCGGCGCGTGACGTCGACGTTCGCGTCGGCGCAGTGGTCCCAGTCGACGATCGAGGCGTCGTTGCCGTAGCCCAGCGAGACGGTGCTCGGCGTCCACCGATAGAGTCGAACCGTCGCGGGGCCGCCCGACGCGATCGTCTCGGCGGCGACCTCGTCGAAGGCCATCGAGAGCGGGCCGGGGAGTCGTTCTTCGGAGATGAGCCGCCAGTCCATACCACCTCTGATGTGGCGACGGACAAATCGGTTGTGTCCTACGGGAGGAGTTTCCGGTCGAGCCTGTCGACCGCCTCGTCGGCGACCGTTCGCAGGTTCACCGCGTCCTCGCGGTTGTACGAGACGAGCGTTTCGAGGGAGCCGTCGACGCCGCGTTCGTGTTCGTGCCAGAGACGGACGGCGTCCCGCCCGGAGATGTCCGGGCGATCCCGCTCGACGCCGACGTCGGGTTCGATCGCCTTCAGGCCGCCCGTCAGCCCGACGCGCTTGCAGGGGTACATGAGATCGAGATGCGGGCGATCGAGATCCACGTCGAACGAGGTTTCGAGGAACGGAACGTCGAACCGCGCGCCGTTGAACGTGACGAGGAGGGGCGCGTCGAGCAGTTCCGAGAGGTTCTCTCGGCTCAGGTCGTCGCCGCGAACGAGCGTCTCCGTGTCGCCGCCGCGGTGTGCGCTCACGCACGTGACGACGTCGTTGGTGTGGTTCAACCCCGTCGTCTCGATGTCGAAAAAGCACGCCTCCTCGCGGAAGTCCTCATAGAGCCGCCAGCGCTCGTTCGAGGGAAGCACCGACTCGAAGAACGCCGAGTCACCGTCGGCCAGCCGCGGCCGCGCACGGTCAATGAATGACTCGATCCGATCCGCCGTCTGACTCCCGCACAGCGTCCGATCGAACTCCGACCACGTGAGCGCACCGCACTCCCACAGGCTCCGCTCGGTGGTTTCTCCGACGCCGTCGACCCCGATATAGGTGTTTTCGATCCGCACAGCGTTCCGTCGGGCGGGCAGCCCCCTAAATGGCTCGTTCGTACTCCAACTCGCGAGCGACCGCGTCGGCGACCGCCTCGCCGCACTCGCGTTCGACGATGTGCAACGCGAGATCGAACCCCGAAGTGATCCCGCTGGCCGTGAGCACCCGGCCGTCGTCGACGAACCGCTCCTCGCGGAGGTCGATACCCATCTCGCGGAAGTCATCGTGTGCGGTGTGGTGCGTCGCGGCCGGTCGGCCCTCGAGGACCCCCGCAGCGACGAACAGCAATGACCCGGTACAGACCGACGCGAGCGTCGTTCCCGAGTCAAATCGATCGGCGAGCGCGTCCGGGATCTCGCCGCGTTCGTACTCGCGGCGGACGCCGGGAGAATCGCGATCGCTCCACCCGCCACCGGGAACCAACAGCATCTCGGGGTGCTCGGAGACGACGCCGTCCGGTTGGACGCGGAGCCCGCTGCGAGCCTCGATCACGTCGGTCGGGTCGAGCGTCACGAGCGAGGCGTCGATCGAATCGGTTCGAGCGCCGGCGAGCCGGAAGACCTCGTACGGACCGATCGCGTCGAGTTCGTCGTATCCGTCGAAGAGGAGTATCTCAACGTCCATGCGTGGTCGTCGTCCCGCGGAATGATAAATCGAACACCCGACTCGGGATCGCCGGCTGAAGCGACAAACCGGGGTCGTTGGCGGCCGCGGCGAGCCGTCACCCACTCGATGTGACCGTCGCAGTGCGTTTAATCGCGGTCGCTGCAGATGTGGTGTCGGACCCGCAGCAGCCAGTATAAACCAAATTCTGCGATATCAAATGCGTCGTGGGATACATCCGGACACACAGATTGCACCGGAGTCACCACACGGCCGTGGATGGGCGCTGACAAGTCAGTCGTCACAACTCCCTCGAGGCGGGATGGCTCCATCCACGAGAGGGCTAACACAGCCATTCGGCGATCGGTTCGAAGGGGAGCTCAGTCGTCTGCGGTCACGGGAGCGTTCGGCATCTCGGGGGCTGCCTCGGGCTGTGCGGCCGTCGGAGCCCACTCGAGATCCGTTTCGTAGCGGAAGGCGCGGTGCTCCTGCGTCGGATCGACGGCCGTCAGCGAGAGCCAGTCGTTGTCCAGCAGTTCGGTCAGCTTTCCGTGGTCGGCCAAGACTTCGGTGACGCGCTCGACCGGGGCGTGGACGACCGTCGAGAGGCGCAGCGGCTGGTGGTGCGGTTCGTCGGTGGCGGCCATCACCGATTGAAGCGGGAGACCGGCCATCAGATCGCCCCCGTTGCCCTGATAGACGCCGACGTTCCCGACCGGGTTGTGGGTCACCTTCGACCCGCTCCCGTAGACGGCGTTGTCGACCGTCGAGAAGTAGTACTGGGTGTTGATCCACTGTGTGACGACCATCGGGCCCGTGAGGATCCCCTCAAGCGCGTCGCCGTCGGGGTCGGTCGACCAGTCGTACGAGTGGAGGAAGGTGCGGCCGTCGAGGTCGAGATCACTCGTCAGTTCGCGAGGACCGACGACGAACCCGGCGTTGCCGGCCAGTCCCCACTCGGGACGCGTCTCGGCCCAGTCGGCGGCGCGGCGTTCGGCCTCGTCTACGCCGATCGAGCCGTCGGCACCCATCGATTCGGCGCGCTCAGCGGTCGTGTGCTCGCGGGCGGTCGCGAGGTCCGTGCGCAACTCGTCGAGGTCGTCCGCGTGGCTCTCGGGCACGTCGCCGTCGTACAGTTCGATCTCGTCGGTCGTCGTGTTGTGTTCGCCGGGGACGAAGACGGTATCGTCGGGGATGTCGAAGCCGCGTTCGCCCAATGCGGTCTTGACCTCGCCATCGTTGCAGATCGTCGCGAGGACGCGGGCGTTCGGGCCACCCGCGTTGCCGGCACAGGCGCCGCAGTCCAGACTCGAATCGTACGGGTTGTTCGCCGTCTCGCTGGCGTGGCCCGTGAAGACGACGAGTCGACCGAAGCGTTCCCAGCCCATCAGCTCGAAGGCGGTCGCGGCGTACTCGACTTTCTCCTCGTGGGTCATTCCTACCGGGAGATCGCCGACGTAGGAGTGTTGGTGGTTGACGAGCTGTTCACAGAACTCGTGAGTATCCGGGACCGCGTCGTCGGCGGTCTCGAACAGATCGTAGACACGATCGGGGACGAGCGTGCGAGCCGCGAGCGCCAGCCCGTAGCCGCTGCCGGCGCTCTCGACGAATCCGAAAGCCGTGGCGGGGTTCGTTTTCAGCGCCTCGACGATCTCACCGGCGGCTCCACGGACACTCGACCAGCGACCGTGGGCCGTCTGTGTGTCCGAGTCGGTCGGGATCTCGGTGATGTGGTGCTGTGGATCGAGGATCGGGGGACAAGCGCCGTACGACACCTCGGTATCGTATCCCTGATACTCCATCGGGATGCCGAAGAACCCGGCGTAGCCGTGCGTCTCGTAGTCGCCCGCGGCCTCGATGTGACGACGGATGGGCTCCGAACGGGTGTCGATACAGAACACCAGTTGCGCGTCGGGGCGAGCCGACGGCTCGCGTCCGGCGATCGATCGGCTCTCGGCGGCGACGCGATCGACGAGTTCGGTGCGGTAACTCGCCTCCCACGCGCTCAAGAACGCTTCGGCGAGTTCGTCAGCGGTGGCGATCTCGGGGGTGGTGGAACCCGTCGACGGCTCGAGGTCGGTGCCGAAGCCGTCGAGTAACGAGAGGCGGGCCGCGAGATAGCCGACGAGCGTGATGGGGTGTGCCGACTGCCAGGCGTCCCCACCCTCGGCGCGCTGTTTGATGAATCCGGTCCAGCCGGGCAGCGCGGCCAGTTGCTCCTCGAAGATGGGTACCCACTGGCTTTTCGGGTGTGGCTCCAAGACGGCCTCGATGGCCTCGGTCGGCGTTTCGGGCAGGTCGGCGACGATCCCTTCGTCGGGGATCTCGCGGTCGTACTCGGCCACCGCGCGGAAGGCGGCGTAGAACCCGTCCTCGCGGTTCGGCATCGACCACTTGGCGTGCCCCTCGTCGAGGAAGACCGAAAGCCACTTCGCCAGCACGCGGTCCGTGCGATCGGTGGCGGCGGCCGGCGGCTCCGCCTCGACGCTAGAGTCCATGCGCTTCAGCAGCGTTTCGGGATCGTCCTCATGGCCGCGTTCGGCGAGTTCCGCCCCGAGTATTTCGGGGTCGATCTGCCCGTCGTCGAGGGCCGCTCGGAACGTCTCCGGACTCGGATAGCCGCGGCCACCCAGCAGGTCCGCAGCCTGCGTGACGGCCTCGTCGAACGGCATGTCCTCGAAGCCCGCGAGCGGGTTCGCCGTCACGAACGAGTGGATGGGCCAGACCGATCCGACGCTGGCCGCAGCTTTGTCGATGCCGTCTTCGATGCCGTCTCGAATGCTGTCTTCGGTAGTGGGTTCAATACTCATTGTAGTTCTCCGTGGTGGTCAGGACGGTGCTGGAATCGGGCTGGCTCGCGTTCAAAAGCGCCACGTAGAGCCGTTGGCTGCGCTCGTGGACGCCGGTTTCGATGGCGAGGTACGCGGCGAGGAAGGCGACGGCAACGAGCGCGTGGAACACCGTCAGTTCCGTCGGGGCTGCGACGACCGGGAGCTCGGCCAGGACGCTCGAAATAGCCGTGTAGACCAGCGCGTAGACGATGATGGCCGGGAAGAACGCCAGTGGGACCGCCGCGTAGCGGACCGTCGACGGGAGCGAGATGTGCTGAATCGCGCTGCGGGCCGCGTGCAGTGTGGCGAGTACCACGAAGAGGGCAAGCAGGAGCCCGCTGTCGAGGCTCGTCCCCTTTCCGGTCAGTACCGCGAACAGCGCGCCCCCGGCTGTAGCGGTGAGGAGCGTGGCTGCGACCCCGATCGGCCCAGTCGCGCGCTTCGTCCCGCCGGTTGGGCTCGTGCGTTCGATCTGTTCGCCCGCGTTCAGAAACTGGTAGGCCTTGTAGAATCCGTGTAGGATGAGGTGGGTGATGGCGGCCCCGAAGAAGCCGAGGCCGACCTGCATGATCATGAATCCCATCTGCCCGACCGTCGAACTTCCCAACATGCTCTTGACGCCCGGCTGGACGGATTTGAGCAGTTTCCCGAGAAGCGCGCTGGCCGCGCCGATCACGACGATCGCGAGCATGAGGGTCGTGTCGACGGTGACGACCGGTGCGAAGCGGGTCAGCAGGATGCCTCCCGCGTTGACGAATCCGGCGTGCATCAGCGCCGAGGCCGGCGTCGGCGCAGTCATCGAGGAGAGAAGCCAGCCGTGAAACGGCACCAGGGCAGACTGGATCATCGCCGCAAGCACGAGCGCTCCGGCCGCGAGGAGCCACAGCGGTCCCCCGAGCGTCTCGGTCGCGGCGGCGACGCCGGAGACCGACGTCGCGCCGGTCATCCACCACAGCGTCGCCAGCGCAACACCGAGCAGCGCGCTGCTGGCGACGAAGTACTTCGCGGCGACCGCCGAAGCCGCCCGTGCCTGCTTCCAGCCGTCGACGATCCCAATGAGCTTCGCCATCGACAGACCCATCGCCAGCCACAGAAGCGCGAACAGGACGAGGTGGTCGGCCGCGACGAGCCCCATCACGATTACCGTGAACCCGAACGTGGCGACGAAGAAGCGCGTCTCGTGGGCGCTCCCGGCCATGTAGCGGCGCGAGTAGCTGTGGACGATCCCGCTGAAGGACGTCACGACCGCCCACAGCAAGACGGTCAGTCCGTCGACGACGATCACGCCGGAGATCTCCCAGCCCCCCCCAAATCGGACCCGGGCGGCGAGGGCAACGATACTCGCCGCGAACAGCGACCACACGAGCCACGTGAGTACAACGGGCACGAACGGCGACTCCACCGTCGTGTCCGGGAGCGCTCCGACCGTCTTCTGTGAGCTATGTCCTGACATCGTTCAGTCCGTGTTGCGACCATCCCGGCGATCGAGGCGAGCTCGCATATCCGTTATTGGTCGTCTCTACCCCAATATTGGAACAGATTATGTATTAAATCTATCTATGTTCACAGATCGTTCGCAAATATGCAATTATAGAACGTTATGGTTTTGGGCCATGTGGATAGAGGACACCCAACAATGAAGCGTGGATGAGTAGACGGGTGACATGGACTATGTCTTCGAGAAGATGAGTCCAGCCGTACGGGATCAATCGGTTAGAACGGTTCCTGGTGTTTGCAGCTACTCATCGGACGCGAGACGACGAGGACAGCCTGGGTATCTGATTCATGTACGGGGGTCTCGACGAAGCACGGCCCAGTCCAGGACTAGGCTGATTCGATGCCGGGTGCGAGACGATCCGTGTTCATTTATACGCGATTCGCCCTGCTCACACGTGAGAAGGTTGGCTATCGGTACCTACCGGAGACTTGCCCCCGAAAGAGAGTATCGAATCGTTCGATATTTCCGCTTAAAAAACCATATCGTTATCGAGTACGGAGTATCCGTATGGAAGAAATTGAAGGGACCGTTCTCGTCGGGCAGTCGTTCGAGCCGACCCGTGGTCGCGTCGTCGTCGAGGACGGTCGGATCCAGGCGGTCGAGGAGGTAGAGACGACGTCGACCGATATCGTGCTACCAGGATTCGTCAACGCGCACACGCACATTGGCGATTCCGTTGCAAAAGAAGCGGCTGTCGGGCTGTCACTCGAGGAGGCTGTGGCACCGCCGGAGAGTCTGAAACACCGACGACTAGCGGCCGCTGACCGGCCCGATCTTGTGACTGCGATGCATCGCACGCTTCGATTCATGCGACGAACCGGCACGATCTCCTGTCTGGATTTCAGGGAATCCGGTATCGCCGGGGCACGCGCGCTTCGTGAGGCAGCCCACGGGGTCGGCGTTGATCCGTTCATCTTCGGGAGCGGAGATCAGTCTGTCCTGGACATCGCCGATGGATACGGGGCCTCCGGTGCGAACGACGGCGCGTTTGCCGAACAGCGTGCGGCGTGCGAGAAACGTGACGTTCCCTTTGCCATCCACGCTGGCGAACCGGACGCGACCGACATCCATCCGGCACTCGAACTGAAGCCAGATCTACTCGTCCACATGGTACACGCCGAACGAGAGCATCTCGAGCGAGTCGCAGAGCAGTCAGTTCCAGTCGCCGTGTGCCCGCGTGCGAACACCGTTCTCGGCGTCGGAAAGCCCCCGATACGGAAGTTACTCGACCACACGACAGTCGCACTCGGAACGGACAACGTGATGTTGAACGCTCCGTCGATGTTCCGGGAGATGGCGTACACGGCGAAACAATTCGACGTCACCGCCCGAGAGGTGTTGCGGATGGCGACCACTGCCGGTGCCGAGATCGCTGGACTCGACGGTGGTGTTATCGCTCCTGATCGGCGGGCGGCACTCATCGTCCTCGACGGCGACTCGGACAATTTGGCTGGCTCGGTCGATCCGGTACAGGCGGTCGTCCGGCGCGCGTGCGCGCTGGACATCAGACGCGTCATCGCTTAGCGATCGTTCTCTGTGCAATTTTCAGGGTCGAACTTGCTGAACGGCGTCGTCTCGTGGCTCCGAACGAGGACCTCGTCGGCGACGGTGAGACCCATGTCCAAGAGTTCCTGGGCCACCGGCGTGATGTCGCTGTCCGACTCGCCGACGGCGGTGACGAGCAGGTTCTGCTCGCCGGTGACAAGCTCTTGAACCGACACGACGCCCTCGACGTTCAGGATCTCGGGGAGGGTGTCGCCGCGTTCGGGGATCGACGCGGTGCAGTAGAGCAACATTCGGAGCGGATACCCCGACTTCTGATAATCGACGCTGGCGCTGTACCCCTTGATCACGCCGTCGGATTCGAGACGCTGAATGCGCTTTCGGACGGTGCTGTCCGAAGTGCCGGTTCGCTCAGCGATATCTCCGGACGACATGTTCCGGGCGTCTTCCTGTAGTGCATACAGAATCGCTCTGTCCACGTCGTCGATCTTTTCGACCATACCGTATGTCCGCCGCAGAGGCACTATTATCTTTGTACGTGCCCGAGCGGCACCGGCTCGGCATGTCGCGCGGGACGTTATCCCGATTCGATATAGTTGTATAGAGTTTATACCAGATCGATCGGGGCGCATGCGCAGTACCTACAAACGGCCGTCTCAGCGCCACATTCGTGCCAAAACAGCAGGAGAAGGTCAGTCTGCAGTCTGTCTCTGGTCGCCCAATACCTGATGTTCGAACACGCGCTCGCCGGTCTCCTCGCAGACGACGGCGATGACAGTGTTCGACGTACAACAGGATTCGACGAGTTCCTCGTTCAGTTCGACACCGCCTTCCGCGGTCGGACACACCTCGAGGAACATCCGGAGGCTGTTCAGGATCTTCCCCTTATCGCGAGGCGTGTACTCGTCCCACTCGTCAAGCCACGCATCGAGAATTGCCCCGGAGGCGATATCGGCGATGAGCGCGGCGTTGGATGGCCATCTGCCAGCATAGCGGGTGCCGTAGTGGAGGACGTATCCACCCTCTTCCTTCTCCGTGAGTTCGAATTCGTTGGGGTTGGCATCGAAACCGAAGGAGTCGACGACGAGATCAAGGGGGTCCGAATCGGCGTCGACGATCGCGTCCATCTCCTCGACCCAAGCGGACTCGAACGCGTCGGTGAGACAGAGATCGTCCCGGTCGGTACAGGGTTCGAGAAGCCCAGCGTCGAGGAAATACGTCTCGAGGTCGTTCGGCACGGTTGCGGTGGCGTCGGCGTCAGCGTCGGTATCCGTCTCGGCCCCGTTCGTCGCGGGGTTGGACGCCTCGAAACCGGCGATGCTATCGAGGTCGACGCTCGGATCCTTCCCGAACCACCGCAACACGCTTGGTGGGAGGTATCGCTTCGTCAACTCCGGAGTCCCCGGAACGAGGTAGCCTCGGAGGTAGATCAGCACGACGGAACCGGCGACGGTGAGCGCGCCGGCCCGCTTCGACTTTCGTGAAACCGCGGCACCAAGTGCCGCGGCGATCGCTAGGTTCACGATCGTACACGGCGGACACCGGTTTTCCCCGGTGTATTCAGGTTGTCGAACCGTATCGATGAGTTCGCGTAGCATTCGGTGGGCGTTCGCGCTCGGCATTGATTTGTGTTCCGGCGAGAACCCGCCTCGACGCTCGGTGCTGGATTTGAAACGTGAGTCGACGTGAGGGATTATATTCGATGTGCGCGCTTCGGTGGGTATGCGCGTTTCCAGCGGTGTATCAGGGTTCGACGACCTCGTCGGCGGGGGGATGCCGGCCAAGCGACTCTACGTGCTCTCGGGCCCGCCGGGAAGCGGAAAGACGACGTTCTCGACCCAGTTTCTGGTCGAGGGGGCGAGACAGGGCGAGAGCTGTCTGTTCGTGAGCATGCACGAATCCCGCGACGACATCGTCGACGACATGTCCGGCTACGAGTTCGGATTCGATCGAGCGGTCGGCAGCGATCGGTTGACCTTCGTCGACGTGTTCTCCTCGGAGGGAAAGCGGCTGTTCCGGCCGCCGGGGAAACACCACGGCTCGTCCAGTCTGATCAACCGCCTCACGGGGTTCATCGATTCGAACGGGATCGACCGCGTCATCGTCGACTCCACGATGCTCTTGGAGTATCTGCTGGCGGACGCCGAGAGCACCACGGTACAGTTTTTGACCTCGCTGAAGCGCACCGACGCAACCGTGGTGTTGATCTCTGAGATGACCGATCCGTCGGCGTATGCCGACGAACACTACCTGGCTCACGGCGTCATATTCATGCACAACTTCCTCGAAAACGGCGGGATGCAGCGCGGCGTGCAAGTGTTGAAGATGCGAGGGACACGGATAGAGACGGACATTCACGACATCTCGTTCGGAGCCGACGGGATCAGCGTTGGAGCGAAACGGAGGGCGTGATGTACGATCGGTACTTCGGGGATGAAGACGCGGAGTACACGACCGCCGACGTGCTCGAACGCGCGTACGCGCTCGGCGTCGCGTCGGTGTGTGCTGACCCCGGCGACGGCGAGTACGAACGGCTCAAGAGAAAGTCGCCGGACACCTACGACGAGACTATCATCGAACTCGCCTACGACGAGGGACGCGCGAGAGCGCTGAAACTCGAGGCGGAGGAGGCCGACGACGACGCGATCTGGGAGCGACTCGTCGAAGTAGAACTCGGGGCGGAACGGGCGGGGGCCGAAGAGGATTCCGAGGACGCTGTTCCGGAATCGATCCGCGCCCCGGGGTGGATGCGCCGATCGAAGGAGCCACCGGATCGGCTCGATCTCCCCGCGTTTTTGCGGCGGTAGCGACGGGGCGTCCCGACCATCCGGATCCGTTTTGACATATCGCGATAACGTGTACCGAACCCCAACTACAGACACGCGGCGCTTTTCAGCGCTCGGTTCGAACAGCGTACCACGATGGTACAGAACGTCGCCACGCGGATGGTGGAGTTGGAACGGGAAGACTTCCACCTGCTCTCGGGCATCGAACACGGGATGCGGTTTTCTCGATGGGTGGCGCGAGAGAAGCTGCCGGAGTTCTCGCGGCTCGATCCGGGCGATATCGGGTACCGGATCGACCGCTGTATGGATCGCAAACTGCTCGAACAGAAGACGGTGCAGTACACGGGTTACCGACTCACCTTCGAGGGATACGACGCGCTCGCGCTTCGGACGTTCTCCGAGCGGGAGACGATCGACGGGGTCGGTTCGCCGCTCGGGGTCGGCAAGGAGAGCGACGTCTACGAAGCCCGATCGTTCCGGCCGCTCGCGCTGAAGTACCACCGGGAGGGGTACACGAACTTCCGCGAGGTCCAAAAAGAGCGGGAGTACACGGCGGACAACGAGCACCGATCGTGGCTCTACACCGCACGAAAGGCGGCCGAGCGGGAGTACGAGGCGCTCGAAACGCTGTATCCGAACGTCTCCGTCCCCCGACCGGTCGATCAGAACCGTCACGCGATCGTGATGGAGCGGATCGACGGGGTCGAACTGTCCCGGGTGAAACTGGAACCCGAACAGGTCGTCGGCGTTCTCGATCTCGTCCTCTCGGAGATGGCGGCGGCTTACGAGGCCGGCTTCGTCCACGCGGACATGAGCGAGTACAACGTGTTCGTCGCGAGCGACGGCGTGACGATCTTCGATTGGCCCCAAGCGGTGCCGACCGAGCACGCGAACAGCCGCGAACTGCTGCGGCGGGACATCGACAACGTGTTCGGGCACTTCGAGCGGAAGTATCCGAGTGAAACGCCCGAGATCGACAGAGAACACGTGGCAGACGCGGTGGCCGGGGGGAGCTTCGAGACGGTGCGGGAGTTCGAGCTATAAACCGTCTATTGCGATATTAAATCGATGTCTCACAGATATCGACTGCGCCCTTTCGAAGCCCTTAACAGCGCTTGCGATAGAATTTCGGCAACTCGCCGGACGACGGGCACCGGTGGGCACCTGTCCACACAGGTCGGGATGTGACCACCGCACTCGTGCGGGGTTGAACCACACAACGCCCGTGGTGAACACAATGGCACGAAGCTTCTACTCACACATCCGAGAGGCGTGGAAGACGCCGAAGGAAGGCAAGCTCGCGGAACTGCAGTGGCAACGACAACAGGAGTGGCGCAAACAGGGATCGGTCACGCGAGTCGACCGTCCGACGCGACTCGACCGAGCCCGTTCGCTCGGCTACAAGGCGAAACAGGGCGTCGTCGTCGCTCGCGTCTCGGTCCGGAAGGGCAGCGCCCGAAAGCAGCGATTCAAGGCCGGCCGCCGGTCCAAGCGACAGGGTGTCAACAAGATCACGCGGCGGAAGAACCTCCAGCGGATCGCCGAGGAGCGATCCGTCCGGAAGTTCCGAAACCTGCGCGTGCTGAACAGCTACTGGGTCGGTGAGGACGGCTCCCAGAAGTGGTTCGAAGTGATTCTGCTCGATCCGGAACACGGGGCGATCGAGAACGACGACGACCTCAACTGGATCTGCGACGACAGCCAGCGCGGCCGGACCTACCGCGGCCGGACCTCCGCGGGTCGGCGCGGTCGGGGCCTGCAGACGCGCGGGAAGGGTGCCGAACACACCCGCCCGAGCATCCGTTCGAACAACAACCGCGGGAAGTAACGTCGAAGCGGCGTCGAGCCGGGTTTCGTTTTTTCAATCGATCGGGGACGTGTCGCTCCGCCATTGGAGAGTGGTCACTACACTCGATCGTCCAGCCGAAGATTTGATAGATTACATACATTAGAGAGATATTCTACCAAGATCGGACCCCAGATATATCGTTTCTACCACTATAACACCCACGTGGAGAGTTATTAAGCCGTACATACCGATCGATTCGAAAAATGTTTATTATCCTACACAGAGAACGCCATAGTATGTCACAGCCACTCAAAGATGCGAACGCGTTGGTCGCCGTCTACAGCGAGCCGATAACGGAACCGTCGACAGGCGGCGAGGTGTACGGCTACTGGCTGTTCGTCGTCGGACTGGTGGCGAGCGTCGTGGGCGTCGCGCTCTTTTTCTACACGGCTACCCTCGAACAGCCGCCGGCCGCACAGGGCGGAACGTACTGGATGCTCCGGGAGATCGGTGTCGTCCTCCCAGCTGGTGGCGTTCCGGTGATGCTCGGCGGTGTTGCCATCCGACTCCCGCCACGAAGGGTGGCGACCTGGCTGACGCTGTTCGGCACCGTCGTCTGTCTGGGGGCGCTCGCGTGGTTTCTGACCGTCTATCCGACCGCCTGGAGTACCGCCAGCGGAGAACCGAGCGTCATCGGACTGTACACGGCGGGACTCGTCGTTATCGCGCTATCGCCGGTGTTCATCCCGATGTTGAGTCGAGCGGAGACCGAAACCGAAAGCGAACGCATCGCCCGCGAACAGCGGGAGGCGACGTTCGCGGCGACCGAAGCACGATTCGAGCGGGCTGAGCAGGCGCGTGACGAAGCGCGCATCGAACGCGACGAAGGGGAGGGGACTGCCGATGCGGCGGCCGCAGAGGTAGCATCCATCCGACAGTCCAAGGCCCGCTTCGAGCTGTTCGCAGACAGGAGCGACGAGCATCGCTGGCGAGTATGACACCAAAACGGCAACTTCGTCGCCGACTCCGGTAAAGGATACTCCTCGCGAAGCGCTGCGGAAAAAGCGGTGAACAGCGTTAAGCGGAACGCGCCGAACGCGGGCGAGATGGAGTAGAACACCGGCCACGGCAGCGCTTTTGTTCGAGGCGTGAGAAGTATTCGTATGCGAAACGTCGAGATCGGCCGAATCACCGGTATCCCGATCCGTCTCAACGCCACGCTCGTCGTCTTTTTGCCGCTCCTCGCGTGGCTCATCAGCCGAGAGGCGCAACTCCTCTTCTACGCCGGGGTCGTCAATAGCATCTCACCGCGGTCGATCGACGTCGCGGTGATTCAATCGGGGAACATGCCGATACTCGCGGGCGTCGCGACCGCGATAGGGCTCTTCGTCGGCGTGTTGCTCCACGAGTTGGGTCACTCGTGGGTCGCCCGCCGCTACGACGTCACGATCGCGTCGATCACGCTATGGATATTCGGCGGGATGGCGCATATGGAGGACCTCCCGGAGGACTGGGACATCGAGCTGTACGTCGCGATTGCGGGGCCGGTGATGAGCGTGCTCGTGGGTGCGGCCTGTTACGTTCTTTTGTTCGTCCTCCCCGGACAGCCGGTCGTGCTCTTCGTCGTCGGTTCGCTCGCCGTGATCAACGTGACGCTCGCGGTGTTCAACCTGATTCCGGCATTTCCAATGGACGGCGGGCGGGTCCTTCGAGCGCTTCTCGCGCGTTCGCAGCCGTATGCCGAGGCGACGCAGACCGCCGCGACGGTCGGAAAGCTCATCGCGGTGTTGATGGCGGTGTTCGCCGTGCTCGCGTTCGCGCCGCTGTTGTTGCTCATCGCCATGTTTGTCTACATCGCCGCCGGGGCCGAATCGCGGACGACGGTGCTCCGGGATCTGTTCCGCGGATTGACGGTCCGCGAACTGATGTCGACGGACGTTCGGACGGTCACGCCCGAGACGACGGTCGCCGCGTTCGTCGATCGCGTCGTGACCGAACGGACGACCGCGTATCCGGTGATGGAGCGCGGGACGGTGACGGGAGTCGTGACGCTGGATTCGGTGCAAAAGGTCCCGCTAGAGGCCCGCGACTCGACGACCGTCGCCGATGTGATGGGTCCCACGCCGCCGACGGTCGGTCCCGATGCGGACGCCTTCGACGCGCTGGTGACGATGAGCTCTGCCCGAGGTGATCGGATCCTCGTCGTCGAGAGCGGCCGGTTCGTCGGGCAGATCACGTCCGCCGATTTGGTCCGGATGATCGAGGTGCTGCAGGGGCTCGGACCGCGGGACGAGATGGAGCTCCCCGACGGATACGCCTAGCGCGGCGTGCGGCCCGACGTTTATATCCGAAAGCGGGGCCAGACGGTCCATGGGCCACCGAACGCTCGTCGCATACGACAGGAACGGCTACGATCTCCACTACGCACATTGGGGCGTCGATCCGACCGAACTCACACCCGAAACGCCCTTCGGCGGGCCGCCGAACGATGGGTGGGCGCGCGAGCGAGCCGAAACGCTGCTCGCGCCGGAAGGTGGCCGATTATTGGAGGACGGCGAGACGGCGGTCGATCCCGACCCGATCGCGACGGGACTGTCTTTCGCCGAACTGGACGGGTACGTCGATCCGATCGAACACGAAGCGCTGTACGTCGTCGATCGCGACTTCTCGGTTCGGACGTACCTCGTCTTCGGGCTCGATTGCCGCTCGTTCGGTCGCGACGGCACCACGGTCGCACTCGTCGGCTACGACGGGGACGACGACGCGGCGTACCTTCGCGGCTGGCTTGCCGGCGCGCGCGCGGTTCGAGGCGTCTGCGGGCCCGACGACGGGGCGATCGTCCGGGCGCTCCGGTGGCTCGATCCCGATCGGGGGACGATCGTGTGGCTGACGAAACGCGATCGGTGCTGAAAACCGATCCACGGGACGGCGTCCGGGAAACGCTTTTTTACCGCCCCAAGAATGTAGCGGCTATGGACCCGCTTGAGGGCGAGGCATCGTCCCCCGTCGAGTACGAGCCGGTGAGCGTCAAGGACGTGCTGGTGGAGATGAAAGACACCGCCGAACTCCTCATCGACCTGTCGTACTCGGCAGTGTTGCACCGAAACGCCGACCTCGCCGAGGAGGTGCTGCGCCTCGAAGAGCGGATGGACGTCCTCGAGATGCGCGCCCGGATGAGTCTCCTCATGGCCGCCCGAAGCCCGGACGACGCAGAACAGCTCGCACCGGTGCTCGGCATCGTCGCCGCCGCCGATCAGATCAGCGACGCGGCCGGCGACATCGCGAAGATCGTCCTCGAGGACATCCGCATCCCGGAGGCGATGCGGACGGCGCTCCCCGAAGCGGTCGAAACGCTCGTTCGGGGCGTCGTCTCCGAGGAGTCGTCGTACGCCGGCCGAACGCTGAAGCATATCGATCTCGAATCCGAAACCGGGATCCGAGTCATCGCGTTGCGCCGCGGCGACGAGTGGCTGTTGAACCCCGGACCGAAGACCCGGATCGAAGCCGGCGACGTGGCGCTGCTTCGCGGCCCCGAGTCTGAGATCGGCGACGTGTACCGAACGCTGACAGGGACTGAATACCGGCCCCCCGAGACCGAAACGCCGGCCATCGAGGATCTCGAACGAGCGGTCGACACCATCCTGCACATGAAGAACCTCTCGGAGCTCGCGGTCGATCTCGCCTACAGCAGCGTCCTCTTCGACAGCGAGGAGCTCGCAGAGGAGGTTCGTAACCTGGAGGTCGAGGTCGACGCGCTCGAGTCGCGGTTCGAGGCGTGGGTGCTTCGGGCCGCCGCGGAGGCCAAGGATCCAGTCTCCCTTCGTGGCTTGATCCACCTCGGGACCAGCACCGAGATGATAAGCGACGCGGCGGTGGACATCAGCGAGGGCGTCCTCCGCGACATCGCGGTTCATCCGGTCGTCGGGATGGCCGTCCAAGAGAGCGACGAGATCATCACCCGAATCGAGATCGAAGCCGAGAGCGCGCTCGACGGCACCGACGTGACGGGGGGCGTGCCCGACGCCGACGCGACGATGTCGATCATCGCCATCCGCCGTCCCGATGAGGGGTGGCTGCTGGTCGGCGACGCGGACACGGCGCTTCGGGCCGGCGACGTCGTGATCGCGAAGGGAACCCGAACCGCCGCGGGGCAGTTCGACGAGCTCGCCTCGTGATCACGCCGACACGAGCCGCTCACCCCAACACGAGTCGCGAGACGCCCAGAAAGATCACCATCCCGAACACGTCCACCACGTTCGTCACGACCGGGATGGTCGTGTCGTCGGGATCGATACCGAGTCGGTAGGAGCCGTACGTCGTCGCGAAGCTGAACAGCACGGCGAGGGTGGCGACCGACATGCCGCTCGCGAGCGAGATGGTGAGCAGCTCCGAGAGCGCCAGCGGCGCGTCGATCACCCGGCCGATCACCCAGGCACCGACGGCGAGCGCGGTAAAGATCGTCGCCGCGAGCGCCAACACGGCCGCGACGTTCGCCCACAGAATCCGATCGCGGAGATCGAGGTCGGTCGTCCCGAGGTGGAGCCGCGTCGTGAGCCGCGAACTCAGGATCGTACCGAGATTCCCGCCAGCCCCGACCATCGTCGGGACCATGACCGCGAGCAGCCCGTAGTCGTTGAGCAGTTGCTCGGCCTCCTCGAGGGTGATCCCGGCCCAGAGAACGATCGTACAGAGGACCACCAACAGCGGGAACATGTTCGAGACGATGGTTCTGGCGTCCCAGGTCCCGAGCGAGTTCAACTGCTCGACCATCAGGCGATCACCTCGACGACGAACACGGCGACGAACAGAAACAGCATTCCGAAGATATCGCCCAGCGTCGTGACGATCGGTCCAACCAAGTTGTCGGGGTCGTAGCCGAGCCGATAACCCGTAAACAGGATGCCGAGCAGGCCGAAGATGAGCACGACCGAGGTCAGGGCTCCGGCGAGAAAGACGATGGCGACGAGTTCGGAGAGAGGGGCTGCGGGCCACCCCAGAAGTCGTAAGGCGAGCCACGAGATGACGCCGATGACGACGGAGATGGAGATCCCGTTGACGAAGGAGGCGACGATCGCGTTCACCAGCCGCTCGTTCCACTCGAACTGGGGCGGAATGAGCCCCTGGTGGAGCCCGCTCGCGATCCGTCCGCCCAGCGCGCCGTAGACGTTGCCGCGGGTCGCGAGGAAGACGGGCACCATCACCAACAGGCCGGGGAACCGCTCGACGCTCGCCAGGAGTTCCTCCAGCACGAGTCCGGAGAAGAGCCCGCCGACGAGGGCGACACAAAGAATCGGGAGGGCCTCCCGGTAGATCGACCAGAACCCCTCCCGGAAGTCCATGTCCGTGAGTGACGCAGTTTCGAGTTAAATCTACCGACCGCGGTCGAATTCGGGAGTCTCACTCCGCTGGGTCCGACCGGCGGGACGAATCGTTTGGCCGGCGGTTCGGGCGAACCCATCGACCGGCGAGGCGTCTCAGGGCCAGCCAGTGTGTTGATCGGATTCGTCTTCCATCGTCCCGGAGTGGAGCCGCCAGCCCGCGGTCTCCGCGGCCTCCTCGATCGGTCTGAACTCCCACCCGTGCTCTTCGGCGGCCGCTCGCATCGCCTCGTCCGCGGAGACGTAGATGTACCGATCCGCGGCGTGTTCGGGCTGATTTTTCACCTTCACGAGGCTCTCGGATCTGGTTCGCGGGCCGGGGAGGAAATCGGGGGTGAACCCGTAATCCCGCGCGCGCTTTCTGACCAGATACGACGGCTCGTCGCTCACGATGCCGAGATGGTTCGTCCACCGCTGGGTGTCGCTGATCACGCCCGAGGGATCCGCGAGCCGTTCGAGCGCCGCCAGCTCGAACGCGAGTGTGATCGTATCGGCGTCGTCTGCCATGCCCGATCGTTCGACCGAGACGCCGAAAACGGTGTCGGTCGTCCGGCTCTCCGGTGGGTATTTGTTCGGCGAGACGCACCTCCGGATATGGACGAGGCGCTTGGGCCGCCGCCGGAGATGGCCGAGAAGGCCGACGAGCTCACGCCGATGCTGTCGCAGTATCTCGACCTCTGTGAGCGCTACGACGAGGCGCTCGTGTTGTTTCAGGTCGGGGACTTCTACGAGACGTTCTGTGCGGCCGCCGAGACGACCGCCCGCATCCTCGAGATCACGCTCACCCAACGCGAGGATTCGACCGGCACGTACCCGATGGCCGGGATCCCGGTCGACAGCGCCGAATCGTACATCGAAACCCTGCTCGATGCGGGCTATCGGATCGCCATCGCAGACCAAGTCGAGGACGCCGAGGCGGCGTCGGGACTGGTCGATCGGGCGGTCACCCGCGTGGTGACACCGGGGACGCTCACCGAAACCGAACTGCTCGCCGACGCGGACAACAACTTCGTCGCCTGTCTGACCGACGGCTACGGGTTGGCGCTGCTCGACGTCTCGACCGGGGACTTCTACGCGACGACGCTCGACCGCCTCGACGCGGTCGCCGACGAGCTCGAACGCTTCGATCCCGCCGAGGCGATCATCGGTCCCGACGCGCCGACCGACCCGTTTGGTGCGGACTGTATGGTGACGCCCTACGAGCGATCCGCCTTCGGCCTCGACGCGGCCGAGGCGAAGGTCCGCTCGTACTTCGGCGAGGGACGACTCGCCGAGGACGCCGAGATCCGCGCGACGGGCGCGCTGCTCACGTACGCGGAGTACGCCCGCGGGGTGGGGACCGACGGCGAAACCGGCCGTCTCGAGTATCTCACCCACCTGACGCGGTACGATCCCCGCGAGTACATGCTGCTCGACGCGGTCGCGCTGCGCTCGCTGGAGGTGTTCGAGCCGCGACACGTCCACGGGCTGGCGGGAGCCGCGCTCGTCAAAACGATCGACGAGACGGCGAGCGCGCTCGGCGGCCGGACGCTTCGCGATTGGCTCCGACGCCCCCTCCTCGACGCCGATCGCATCGACGCCCGCCTCGACGCGGTGGGAGCGCTGCGCGAGCGCGTCGAGGATCGCGAACGCGCCGGGGAGCTGCTGGCCGACGTCTACGATCTCGAACGGCTCGTCGCGCGCGTCTCGAGGGGGCGCGCCGACGCGCGGGACCTGCGGGCGCTCGAATCAACGCTGTCGGTGGTGCCCGATCTCAGGGAGTGTCTGGCCGACGCCACGGCCGACAGCGAGTTGCTGGCGACGATCGAATCCGAACTCGACGATTGCGCCGACGTGCGGGAACTCATCGACCGAGCGATCGCCGAGTCGCCGCCGATCGAGATCACCGAGGGCGGCGTCATCCGCGATGGATACGACGAGACGCTCGATGAGCTGCGAGCGACCGAACGCGAGGGGAAGGCGTGGGTCGACGACCTCGAAGCGCGAGAGCGAGAGCGGACCGGAATCGACTCGCTGAAGGTGGGGCACAACTCGGTCCACGGCTACTACATCGAGGTGACCGATCCGAACCTCGATTCGGTGCCCGACGACTACCACCGGCGGCAGACGCTGAAGAACGCCGAACGGTTCTACACGCCCGAACTGAAAGAGCGGGAAGACGAGATAATCCGCGCCGGCGAGCGCGCGGACGACCTGGAGTACGACCTCTTTAGGTCGGTCCGAAGCGAGGTCGCCGGGGCGACCGAACGGATCCAGCGGACCGCAAGCGCGATCGCGAGGCTCGACGCGCTCCGGTCGCTCGCGACCGTGGCCGCCGAGCACGGCTACCGGCGGCCGACGATCGGCGCGGACGGGATCGAGATCGACGCCGGCCGCCATCCCGTCGTGGAACGGACCGGGGGGCCGTTCGTCCCGAATCCGACGGAACTGCCGGCTGAAAAGCCGATGGCGATCATCACCGGCCCCAACATGGCCGGGAAGTCGACCTACATGCGGCAGGTCGCACTCACTTGCGTGCTCGCGCAAGTCGGCAGTTTCGTGCCGGCCGAGCGCGCCGAACTCCCGATCGTCGACCGGGTGTTCACCCGCGTCGGCGCGTCGGACGACATCGCCGGCGGGCGCTCGACGTTCATGGTCGAGATGACGGAACTGGCCGCCATCTTGGAGGACGCCGACGCGAACTCGTTGGTCGTCCTCGACGAGGTCGGCCGCGGCACGTCGACGCGGGACGGCTACGCGATCGCGCAGGCGGCGACCGAACACCTCCACGACGCGGTCGGCGCGTACACGCTGTTTGCGACGCACCACCACGAGCTAACGGCGGTCGCCGACGGACTCCCGCGAGCGAGGAACTACCACTTCTCGGCCAGTCGATCACCGGACGGCGTCGAGTTCGAACACGATCTCAGGAGGGGCCCAGCCGAAGCGTCCTACGGCGTCGAGGTCGCCGAGATGGCCGGCGTTCCCGCGAGCGTCGTCGACCGGGCGTCGGAATTGCTCGACGAGCCCGCCGACGAGAGAGCGACCGAGCCGACGGAAGTCGGCGCGGCGAATGCGCGAGCAGAAAACGCCTCCACCGACGGCGGGCGCGAGGAACTGCTCGCCGAGCTGGCGGCCGTCGACCTCGCCGAAACCACGCCGCTCGACGCGTTGAATCTCCTCTCGCGACTGCAGTCGGAACTCCGATAGCGCCCGAGTCGTCTCGACACTACTCCTCGCGCGGCGTCAGCGGGACGAACTCGAACCCCTCCTCGGCGAGGAGCGCCTTCGCCCGCTCGGTGACGGAAGGAGCGACAAGTATCCCGCGAAGCTCGGCGTCGGTGTGGAGATCGCGTTCGAGCGCCTCGACGTAGCGGTGCAGCTGGCCGACGGCGTCCGGGCCGACCCGGCGGCGCTTCAACTCGACGACGACCGTCCGCCCCTCGTCGTCCTCGCCGTAGATGTCGACCGCGCCGGCCGGGGTGTCGCGCTCGGTCGCAAGCGGGGTGAAGCCCGGTTCGAGGAGCGCAGGGTCCGCGAGAATCCGTCGCTTCAGATCCGCCTCCGTGCCGACGAGCTCGATCGACTCGTCGTCGGTCGGGTCGAACGCCGCGACGAGCGCGACGTCCGAAACGGAGACGACAAGCCGTTCGTCCGGCGACGTGCGGGTGCTCTCGAGCACGAGCGCGTCGTCGCCGACGCGGGCGTCGTGCTCGCAGCCGGGGGGTTGCCAGTTCACCGGTTTCTGCCCCTCGTCGGTGTGGACGAGCGCCGTTCCGTCGGGTTTCAGCATGACGTGTCTGTCGCCGGGAGCCAACTCGGAGGCCGCCCGGCCCTCGTATTCGACGGTACAGCGGCCGAAACACGTCACGAGCGCCCCCCTGTCGACGGCATCGGTCACGAACGCGGCCGCCGTCGTCGCCGACGGATCGGCGAGCGTTCGGGGCGTCGGCTTCGGCTCGTCCACGGTCACGGATGTCGATAGCCGCCTCGGCGCGTTAAATGTCGCGTTCTGATGACATCAGGGACGAGAACCGCTTTCGGCCACTTTTTATTCCGTGACGCCGAACGACTGACGATGAACCGGTCAGTAGACCTCGAGGTGGACTTTCACGTCCACAGCGAGGCCTCGTACGACGGGCACGAGCCGGTCGAGTTGATCCTCGAACACGCGGCGGACATCGGGCTCGACGCCGTGGTCGTCACGGACCACGACGTGATCCACGCGTCGCTCGATGCGGCGGTGCTGGCCGAGGAGTACGGCCTCGTCGGGATTCCGGGCGTCGAGATCTCGACCGCGGAGGGCCACCTCCTCGCGATCGGCGTCAAGGAGATGCCCGAGTCGGGGCAGTCGATGGGTGAAACCGTCGCCGCGGTCGACGACCTCGACGGCGCGTCGATCGTGCCCCATCCCTTCCAGCGGACGCGCCACGGCGTGCGGAAACGGCGGCTCAATGGGGTCGACCCCGACGCGATCGAGACGTTCAACGCCTGGCTGTTCACCGGCTACCGGAACCGGCGGGCGCGTCGGTACGCCACCCGGTACGGCTACCCCGCCGTCGGCGGGAGCGACGCCCACTCACTGTTGACGGTCGGACGCGCCTACACCGAACTCACCGTGGAGAAACCGTTCAACGAGATCGACAGCGACGACATCGTCGCGGCGATCCAGCGCGGGAACACCGGCGTCCGCGGACAGCGCGCCTCGATCCAGCGCGCGAGCGGTCACTACGCGAAAGCCGCCGGGCGAAAGACCGCGTGGGGCATGAAGACCGCGCTGAAAAAGAGCGGTAGCGGCGCGCGATACGTCGCCGCGGCCGCCGCGATGCCGTTTCGCTGACACCGATCGGGCCACGGAACCGGTTCCCGGCCCCGTTCTTCCGTTTAGACGCCCTCGACCAGTCGCCGGAGCTGTTCCGGCGGCACCGCACCCCGTGCGGCGTAGCCGTCGTAGGTGAACGTCGGAACGCCCGTGACGCCGTCGCGAGAGGCTTCCTCGAACTGCGCGCGGAGCTCCTCGCGGAACGATTCGTCGTCCAGCACCGACCGGACTTCCTCGGGGTCGGCCCCCGCATCCGCCGCGAGTTCGACCAGCAGATCGGCGTCCCCGATGTCCTCGCCGTCCTCCCAGAGCGCCGAAAAGACCGCCTCGTCGAACGCGAGCCACGTCCCGTAGTCGCGGTGCTCACGCAGGTGGTAGGAGACGACCTGCGCCGAGAGGGAGTCGACGTCCGTGGCGAGGTCGATACCCATCTCGACGTCGTATTTGTCCGCGAGCCGGCGGACGTTCTGCTTGGCCTCCTCGAAGTAGTCGTCGTCCTTTCCGTCGTCGACGGCGTGGTCGATGGTCCCGTCGGGGCGGCGCTTCTGCGATCGCAGGTCGAACGGCCGCCAGTCGATCCGCAACGGCTCGTCGCGGGTTTCTTGATACTGCTCGAGGGATGCCCGACCCAGATAGCAGAACGGACACACGTAATCCGAGTAGACCGTGAGTTCGGGGGAGTCAGCGCTCATGTGCGGCCGTACGGGCCACCGGTACAAAACGGTGTTTCGATCGGTCGCGGTCGTCACACACGTCCGTTTCGCGGACCGCGCGATACTCGCGTCGCGATCGACCGCCTCGGCGGTGCGCGCGTCGTCGTCGGTCAGCGGTCGACCGACCCGTACTCGACGCCGGTTAGCGTCTCCGAGCGCCGCCACAGTTCGGCCGCATCGTCGGCGTCGTGGGAGCGATCGCTGGAACGCTGTTCTACCGGCGGTCCGCGCATGTTGAAGAGCCCGCCGGGGCCGACGTACTCGCCGCCGTCGAGGGACTGGTCGGTCGCGGCGTACAGCATCGGCCACGCGCCCTTCGCCGCCGACTGGGCGAACAGGCGATTCGCGGCTCCCATCGCCATCAAGCGCAGCCGCGATCCCATCCGTTCGGGAGCGCGCCGCTGGAGGTTCGTCGCCGCCCAGCCGGGGTGACACGCGACGCTCGTCAGCACGTCGCCGTACCGACGGTCGAGTTCGTATGCGAACAGCAGGTTGGCGAGCTTGCTCTGTGCGTACGCGTCCCACCTGTCGTACTCGTCCTCGCCGTGGAGGTCCTCGAACGCCATCCGACCGCGGGTGTGCAGGCCGCTGCTGTGCGTGACGACTCGCGGGTCGGGGGCGGCAGTCAGGGCGTCGAGCAGACGGCCGGTGAGCGCGAAGTGACCGAGGTGATTGACGCCGAACTGGGCCTCGAAGCCGTCGTCGGTCTCGGCGCGCGGGACAGCCATGATTCCGGCGTTGTTGCAGAGCACGTCGACGCGGTCGAGGTCCGACTCGACGGTCGCGGCGAACGAGCGAACGGAGTCGAGCGAGGCGAGGTCGAGTTCGCCGAGCGTGAGCGACGCGCCCTCGACGGCTCCACGGATCTCTTCGCGTGCGTTCGATAGCCGAGCGCGGTCGCGGCCCGCCATCACGACGTGTGCGCCGGCGCGGGCGAGTTCCTTCGTCGCCTCGAAGCCGAGACCGCTGTTCGCGCCGGTAACGATCGCCGTTTGGTCGGACCGGTCAGAGATCTCCGCGGGGGACCAAGGAGACATGCGTCTCGATTGGATTCGAAGCGACAAAGCTCCGCGGTCTGATCGGCGTCGCCAAAATACTCATCGGCGAACGGAACGTCCGGCTATCGGCCCAGTTTCGAACGCGAGATGCCGACGCCGCCCGGCGTGATGATGATCTGGTCGTCCTCCTTTTGCACGATGTCGCCGCCCACCTCGCGAGCGACCTGTTTCAGCTCGTCGGTGATGTGCTCCATCGTTCGGTCGCTGGTCGTGTGTCTGATGATGTCGGCGACGACGATGTCGCCGTCGTAGACGGCGTCTTTGATATCGATGACGTCGTTTTTCTCGCTGATTTCGGCGAACCTGATCTGTACGGACGCGACCGACGCGTCGGCGTCGAAGTCGTCGACGTCGAGCGCCACGTAGTCCTCGGTGTTGGCCGAGCCGCCGCCGAGGAGTTTGCTCATGAGTCCCATATCTTCGACAGCGTCTGCTGGTGGCATAGGTTTTACGTCCAACGGACCGTGGACCGTTCGGAACCCGTACAGGTCCAGGGGCGACGACGCGATCGGTCGACCAGTCAGACGTGAAACTCGTAGAGGTCGTCGCCGACGTGGTGAAGCGACTCAACGACCCGTCCCGAGTCGCCGACCATGTCCGAGCCGTCGGCTTCGGCGCGCCCGACCGCCAACGCCTTGCCGTGAGTCTCCTCGGCGATCACGACCAGATCGCCCGGTTCGATGTCGTCAGTAGCGGCCGTGATTCCGGGGCGCATCACGTTCGCGCCGTCGGAGACGAACGAGATCGCGCCCGCGTCGACCGTGACGACGTGGTTCGTCGGCGGGTGAGCGTTCGCGCCGCGAACGGTGACGAAGAGGTCGCCGTCGAAGGAGGCGACGAGCGGTTCGCCGTCGACGAGCACGACCTCGCGATCGACGTCGGTGAACTCGACGCGTTCGTAGCTGTCGCCGTCGAGGTCGATACCGAGGTGGTCGGCGAGCGACGCCTCCAGCTCGTCGATCTCGTCGGATCGGAGGTGGTGGCGGGATTTCACCTGCATACCGGATCGTCGTCGCCTCATCGCTTAAAAACCGCCGGTTGGTAGCGGCGATCGAGCGCAGTCCTTTTGCGGCAAAGACGCGTTGGCGTACGTATGAGCGACTTCGATCGCGAGGCCGAACGGGAGAAACTCCGCGAGAAGTACGAGCGCGACAAGGAGAAACGCGCGGCGTCCGAGCGGATGAGCGAGCTCCTGCTACAGGGTGCGACGATGACGAACCGACACTGCCCGACATGTCGGTCCCCGGTGTTTCGGTACGACGGACGTGAGTTCTGTCCGACCTGCGAGAAGGAGGTAACCGAGGACGGCGAGCTGCTCGACGGCGATGACGGGCAGGCCGCGAGCGACGCCGAGCCGTCGACAGCACCGGCCGATGCGGACGGCAACGTCGGGTCGAAAACGGAGCCTGGAACGGATCGAGAGACGGTGGAAACGACGGCCGTCGAGGAGTCGGGCGAAGCGTCCGTCGAAACCGACGACGGGTCAGAACCGACGGCGGAATCGGCACCAACAGCGGAATCGGCGCCGACACCCGCGCGTGACACCCGACCGGCACGGGTCGATCCGCCTGCCCGCCGTGATCCCGACGCCAGCGGCGAGGAGGCGGGACGCGCCATCGAGACAGGGGGAGACGGTGAAACGCTCCGAACCACAGAACGCACGCTCGTAAACGAGATCGGGTCGCTGACCCAGCGAGCTGCCGAAACGCGAGATGTCGGCAGAAAGCGCGACCTCCTCGCCGCGGCGCGGGAAGCGGCGGAGACGCTCGAAAGCGTTCGCCGGCTCTAGTTGCGATTCGCGTACTCGCTTTTCGTCACGGTTCGGATCCGTTCGGCGGTTATCTCGCCGATCCCGTCGACCTCGCGAAGGTCGTCCTCGCCCGCGCGCATGACCGCCTCGACGCTGCCAAAGTGTTCAAGGAGCGCCCTGGCAGTGACGGGGCCAACCTCCGCGACCGAGCCGACGACGTACTCCTGCTGTTCAGCGAGCGTCTTGCCGCCCTTCTGTCCGTGTACCGAGACGGTTCTGTCGTCCGTTTCCTGCTCGCGTCGGGCGATGACTTCGAGCAGGTTCGCAGTGTCGTCGGCGTCGTCGGTGCGCATGACGCTGACGCCGAAATCGACCGCGAGCGAGGCGAGCGCGCCGCGGATCGCGTTCGGGTGGACGTTTCGGGCCTCGTAGAGGCGATCACCTTCGATGATGACGACCGGACGGGCGTAGTAGCGCGCCGCCGCGCCGACCTGCTCGAACAGCGATCGGTCGCCGCCGACGAGCGTGTCGAGGAAGTCGTCCACCTCCTTGCGCTCGACGACGACACGATCCGAGAGAACGTAGTCGCCAACGTCGAGGGTTTCGAGCCGTGTCTCGATCCCCTCTCGGGTCGAGAGATCGCGGGCGATGTGGGAGTCGAGTTCGCGCTGGTCGGCGACGATCTCGACGGTTCCGTCCACCGGGGACGCCGTTTCGACGGTTGGCTCGTCGGCATCGGAGGCGATCCCGGACGCGGACGTCTCTGCCGCGGCGGTGTTCGATTCGTCGGTTCCCTCTTCGCGGTCCGACGCCGCACTGGCCGCGAAATCCGCGAGTCCGGCCTGCCCTGCGCCGTTGCCGGCGCGCTCTCGGTCCGCGTTCGCGTCGTGATCCGCGCCGTCGTTTCCGGCGGTCGAGGCGGGCTCCGAAGCACGCGTGGGCCCGCCTTCCTCCCCAGTTGATCCCTCCGCGAACGCGTCGAACCCGACCTGTTTCCGGATCTCCGTCTCGATTTCCCCCTCGAGATTCTTGAGCTTCCGGAGTTCGTCTTCCATTCGCTTTTCCTCGTTGCGCGAGATCCAAAAGAACGCCTCGTCGCGCGTGTCCTCGGCGAGCAACACGACGACGCGGCCGTCGCTCGCCCTGCCAGTCCGACCCTTCCGCTGGATCGACCTGATCCCCTTCGGCACCGGCTCGTAGAAGAGGACGAGATCCACGTCAGGGACGTCGAGACCCTCCTCGGCGACCGAGGTCGAGACGAGCACCTCGAACTCGCCGGCCCTGAACGCGTCGAGCGTTTCCTTCTGTTCGGTCTGGGTCATCCCGTCGGAGCCCTGCTTGTCGCCCTGTCCGACGAACCGACGGGTCGCGAAGTGTTCGCCGAGGAACTCCGTCAGCGTCTCCGCGGTGTCGCGGGACTCGGTAAAGACGATGACCCGTTCGCCGTTTTCGATACCGAGCGTCTGTGCGAGCAAGATTCTCGTTCGGCGGAACTTCGGGTGGAGATCGTCGAACGTCTCGGCGCGACGCATGGCCTCTTTGACCCGCGGATCGCTGACGAAGCGCTGGCTGGCCTTCGACGCGCCCGAGGATTTCGCGTCCTCGCGCTGGCGCTCGAAGTACCGGCGGAGCGATTCGACGCTTTGGGTTTCGACCAACTCGACGGCCCGGCGGAGCTTCATGATCTCGGCGTGCGCGCTCATCCCCTTGTACCCCTCCGAGCTGTCGTTGTTGATCAGCTCCTGAAGCTTCCCGCGGATGGCGTTGAGTTGGGACTGTGACATGCTCGGGTCCGTCGAGTTCGTCACGCCCAACCCCTTCAGCTTCGTCAGCCGTTCGGCGATCACCTCGTTGAGCGCGTCGCGGATCTCGATGACCGTCTCGGGGAGTTCGACCCGCTCCCACTCGACGTCCGTGTCGTGGGTGTGTGTGGCCACGTCGGCGTCGTCCTCGGTCATGACCGCCACGTCCCGGAGGCCGAGATTGTCGCAGACGGTGAGGATCTCCTCTTTGTCGCCGCCGGGGGAGGCACTCATCCCGGTGACGAGCGGCTCGTCGGCATCCGCGTGATACCGATCAGCGATGTAGTTGTACGCGTAGTTGCCGGTGGCTCGGTGGCACTCGTCGAAGGTCAGATGCGTCACGTCGGCCAGCGAGATCCGGTTGCCGACGAGATCGTTCTCGATCACCTGCGGCGTGGCGCAGACGACGCGAGCGGAGTCGAAAAGCGCCGCGCGGTCGTCGGGTCTGACGTTGCCGGTGAAGACGACGATATCGTCGTCGTCGATCGTGAGCGCCTCTCGGTAGAACGTTGCGTGCTGTTGGACGAGCGGCTTCGTTGGGGCGAGCAGGACCGACGTCCCCCCGTGTTCGGCCAGTCGCTCGGCGGTGACGAGGAGGCTGACTGCGGTCTTCCCGAGCCCGGTCGGCAGACAGACGAGCGTGTGGTCGGTGACAGCTGTTTCGGCCAGCTGGAGCTGATAGTGCCGCTTTTCGAGGAGTCCGTCGACCAAGAGCGGCCCCTCGATGTATCCCGACTCACCGGAAGCTGTCGCCATCTGTTCGACAGTTCGTCGGTTCGCTGTATAAGGGTTCGGCCGGCGAAGTGAAAGTGAAATCGCGGCCCAATGGTTTATCAACGAGAACGCGGCCAGACGTCCTATGACCTGAGAGACCGCCGGCAGTCCGTCGAGGTGGGAGCGCGGCGAACGGACTGCCGGATCGGAGCGCCGCCTGTTCGCAATTCGCTTCGGGGCTCGCGTGCGCCCCCGGCTCACTCTGCTGGGGCCGCCGATCGACCGTCGACGACGTATCGCTCGAAGCGCCCCGAGTACTGCATGAGCATCGTCCCGAGAATGCTCATGACGAGCACGTAGCCGACGGCGACGGCGGGAATGGTATCGGTGAGGACCGTCCCGCCGATTGTCGAGTCGGCCGCGATGGCCGCAATGATGAGCGAGAACTCGCCGCGGGTCACCATCCCCAGCCCGACCCGAACGTTGCGTCGGTCGTCGAGCCCGTAAAACCGACCGCCGAAGAACCCGGTGAACAGCTTCGTCGGCGCGGTGACGACGACGAGCAGCGCGACGACGCCGGCGACCGCGGGGAAGACCGCCGGGTCGGTTCGCAGGCCGATCCAAAAGAAGAACACGGCCGCGAATACGTCGCGGAACGGGATGAGTCGCCGTTCGAGGTCGTGGAGGTGATCCGTCCCGGAGAACCCCATACCGATGAAGAAGGCCGCGACGGCCTCGCTGACGCCGATCGCGAGGGCGAATCCGGCGACGAAAACGGTCACCGCGACCGCCCGGAGGACGAACATCTCCTCGGAGTCGACGTCCAAGAATCGGCCGAAGTGATCCGTTCCGAGGTAGACGGCGCTCACGAGCGCGAGCAAGAATCCCATCGCAACTGCGACGTCGACGGCGATCGTGGCGAGCGCGCCGCCACCCAAGAGTATCGCCGAGAGGACCGCCAGATAAAACGCGATGAACAGGTCTTCGTAAACCAGCGTTCCGAGGATCGGGTTTGACTCGTCGTTCGCGATCCAGCCGAGATCGATGAGCGACTTCGTGATGACCGCCGACGACGAGATGTAGACGATCCCGCCGAGGACGAACGCCTCAAGCACCGACCACCCGAGGAGGAGACCGATGATGACACCGGCCGGGAGGTTCACGAGCAGATCGAGCGTACCCGCCTTCCCGATCTTCTCGCTCGATCCGAGGAGCCGATCGAGGCTGAACTCCAACCCGAGAAAGAACAGCAAGAAGACGATGCCCAGCTCGGCCAACAGCGTGATGTACGTCTGCAGTTCGATCGCGTATCCAGCGACGGAATCGAAGCCGAGCCGACCGAGGACGAACGGGCTCATGATCATCCCAGAGAGAACGTAGAATGGAATTACGGACTGGTTGATCCGTCGTGCGACGGTGCCGGCGAGCGCGAGCACCGCGAGCATGAGCCCGGCTTCGAAGAGTACCTCCGCCATCTCTCAGTCGTGGTCCTCGGAATCGTCGACGGCCGCTTCGCCTGCGGCGAGGGACTCGACGCTCCGGCACGCGCCCCGCGTTCCGAGAATGATGAGCGTGTCGTCGGCCTGAATGACGGTGTCCGGACCGGGATTCGACTCGGTGTCCTCGTCGCGTTGAACGGCGACGACCGACGCCCCAGTAGCGTTGCGAAAGTCGAGTTCCTCGAGCGTTTGGCCGACGATACTCGATCCTGGAACAACCTTGACCCACTCGAGCAACGAATCGTCGTCTAGCATCGTTTCGGTCGTGTCCGTCGCGATCGGCTGGAAGTACGCCCCCTCGAGTATCGAACCGACCTGTCGGGCCATCTGATCCGAAATCTCGAACAGTTTGACGGAATCGCTCTCACCCTCGCGTCGGAACACCTCGCGTTTGCCGGTGTTGTGAATGACGATGATGAGCGTCGATCCGTCGCCAAGTTCGATTTCGAATTTCTTCCCGACGCCCGGTAAGTCCGATTCGTAGACGGTCATTACCTGAATTTCTCACCGGAGCGAATAAAACCTACAGGTCGATCGACGATGGGAGGGCTGGGGCGATAGACGAACTCACTACAGGTCCGAGAGCGAGTCACCGTCGACGAGTCGTCGGATCACCGCAGCGAGGTCGTCGGCTCCGACCCGCGTCTGTTCGGTCGAATCGCGTTCTCGAACCGTCACGGTACCGTCCTGTTGAGTCTCGTAATCGACGGTGACACAGTAGGGGGTCCCGACCTCGTCCTGTCGTCGGTATCGACGCCCGATGTTTCCGGTGTCGTCGTAGGCGACCTCGTATCCCGCCGCGCGGAGTTCCTCGGCGATCGACTGCGCCCGCTCGTCGAGACCGTCTTTCGCCATCAGCGGGACCACGGCGACCGTCGTCGGCGCCATCTCCGCGGGGAGATCGAGAAACGCTCGCTCCTCGTCGTCGACGGTGTCGGACTCGTGGGCGTGGATCAACACGCTGTAGACGAGTCGGTCGACGCCGAAGGAGGGTTCGACGACGTGCGGCGTGATGTGTTCGCCAGCCTCGGTCTGTTCTTCGACGGCGAAGTCGGCTTTTTCCACGGGGATCGAATAGGTGTCGCCGTCGAGTTCGATATCGACGGTCTCTCCCTCGAAGGCCGATCGATCGCGACCGGCGAGCGCCTCAAGTTCCTTGGCGATCGCGGCCGCGTCGCCGCCGAACTCCGGGCCGAGGTAGCTCATGTCGGGGTCGACGATCGCCCGCTCGGTCGTCTTGGGTTCGTCGTACTGTCGGAAGATAGTGAACGATTCATCGGCGTACTCGCCGTGCTTCGAGAGGTCGTAATCGGATCGGTAGGCGAACCCAGTCACCTCGATCCAGTTGCCACCGAGTTCGGTCTCGGCGTCCCAGCAGTCGGCGGCGTAGTGGGCCCGCTCGCCTGCGAGGTGCTGCCGATAGCGGAATCGGTCCATGTCGATGCCGATGCGTTCGTAGAAGTCGATCGCACAGCCGAGGTAGTAGGCGACCCAATCGTTGCCGATGATCCCCTCGTTGAGGGCGTCGCGGACGGTGTGCGTCTCGGTCGTCCCGTCGTCGTCGTGTTGGGCTGGCGCGGCGTACAACGGGAGTTCGACGTCGGCGACGCGATCGATCGGCGGTTCGTCGGACTCAGGGTCGATGAAATGCTCCAGTTCGGCCTGCGTGAACTCGCGAACGCGGACCAGCGCGCGTCGCGGCGAGATCTCGTTCCGGTAGGCCCGCCCGATCTGAGCGACGCCGAAGGGGAGGCTGTTTCTCGCGTACTCCTTCAAGCGGGGGAACTCGACGAAGATTCCCTGTGCAGTTTCGGGCCGGAGGTACCCACGTGCGGCCGATCCAGGACCGATGTTCGTCCCGAACATGAGATTGAACTCCTCGACCGGCTCGTCGGCGAGGTCGGCGTCACACGCCGGGCAGACGATCCCGTGTTCGGCGATGAGTTCGCCGACCCGTTCGGGGCCGAGCGCCTCGGCGTCCTCGATGTCGGGGACGGCGTCCTCGACGAGGTGATCGGCTCGGTGGGTCGCCCCGCACTCGGCGCACTCGACGATCATGTCGTCGAACCCGTCGAGATGACCCGATGCCTCGAACACCGCTTCCGGCATGATCGTCGGCGCTTCGAGCTCTACATTGTCGAGTTCACGGACGAAGAGGTCGCGCCAGACGTCCTCGAGATTTCGCTTGAGCGCCGCGCCCTCCGGTCCGTAGGTGTAGAATCCGGCCGTGCCGCCGTACGCCTCGTTCGAGGGAAAGAAGAACCCGCGGCGCTTCGCGAGTTCCGCGAGTTCCCTCGTCTCGCTCATACCAGCGCCTCCAGCAGATCGATATCGCGCACGATGCCGATGAGTTCGTCGCCGGAGAGCAGCGGGATCTGTTCGATGTCGTTCGAGAGCATGAGCTGTGCGGCGTCGCGAGCGGATCGGGTCTTCGAGACGGTGACGAGATCCTCCGTCATGAACTCCGAGACCGCCGTCGACGGGATCTCGACGTTGAGCGTGGGGATCGACCGACTCCCGACAGCCTTGATCCCCTCCCACATCCACTCGTCGTCTTGGTTGGCGACGGCGTCGCCTGGGTTGGACTCGCCCTGCACCACGCGGGCGACTTCGATAATATCGACTTCGGTGACCATCCCGGTCTGTCTGCCATCGTCGTCGAGCACGACGGCGTAGGGCACGTTCGCGTATGAGATCTCCCGCTCGGCGACTGGCAGAGGCGTCGCGTGATACACGGTGTTGACTTCGCGCGTCGCCAACGCGTCGACGGTGGCGTCGCCGTCCTGTTCGCCCTCGGCGATGGCCCGAACGATGTCCGTGACGGTGACGATTCCGAGAAGCTCGCCGTCTTCGACCACCGGAACTCGACGCTCGCCGGATTCGAGGACGAGCTCGGCGAGTTCGGTCATGGAGGTGGACCGGCCGACGGACGGAACCTCGCGCTTGAGGAGCGCGAGCTGGTCCTCGTCGGGCTGTTCGATGAGCGATTCGCGGGTGACGAGCCCGCGAAACTGCTCGCCGTCGTCGGTCGATCGAATCACGGGGACCGACGAGAACCCACGGTCCTGCAGATATTCGAGCACGTCCTCACGCATTCCGGGGATCTCAACGGTGATCACCTCCGAGCGTGGCGTCATCGCGTCTGCAACGTTCATACCGACTCCCTTTCCGCGCCTCCGTACTAAGTCCACCGACCTGTCCCGTCAGATAGCGCGTTCCGGACCGTTTCGTCCGGGAGCGGTCGATCGGCAGCTATACTTCGGTCGCCCGATATCCGACCGACATGGCCAGTGTCGACGGGAAGATCGCGACGGCGTTCGGGCTGCTCGGCATCGGGCTGTGGCTCCTCGCGTTGCAGTTTAGCGACAATCGGCTGCTTCGACTCGCGCTCCTCATCGGCGTCGGCATGGTTCTCCCGATTCTCATCAACACGATCAGGGCGCGATTCGGGCGCGACGGCCACGCGTAGCTGCCCCTCGGCGTACTCGATCTGAGAGCGACCAGTTCCACCCGGCTAGAAATGACTATTATTAATCATAACAACTTGGAGACGGCGTTCTCCGTGTCGAGACGGGAGCTAGCGAGAAGCGGAGTGGGAATGCCGATGGAGGGACCATGCCACCACGGACATTGCCACGGTCGCAGTTACAGGATTCGCCGGATGGCGGAGACTCCAAACGAGAGTCTCGTTCGGCCACGACGCTGTGACCGACGTTCGAGATTCCGAAACAACCAGTTTCGGCCGTCTAAGGTGACCCATGCGCTGTTGGGTAACGACTCGATACCGCGTGAAATTTCGATGGGCCCTGCAGGATTCGAACCAGCGACCACTCGGTGTCCCATCCCGTCGCACGGAGGCGACCGGGAGTATGAGCCGAGCGCTCTAACCACTGAGCTAAGGGCCCTTCGGATCTTGATATCCCCCCGTTCCTCTTCAGTCTGCCGAATAGTGATCGACTCAGTGGCCGAGTCGGCGACGACATATACCATACCTCGGCACATATCGCAGACATGGAGTTGAGCCGTCGCCACGCGATCACTGGAGTAGCGCTCGCGGGTTGCTCTGAGGTTCGATCGGACGTGGAATCGCGGGCAGACGATATTCTCGGTGGCGGCGAGCACCCGCTCGCGGGGGTGACGACGATCACCGTCGTTAACAACAGCGAGAGCGATCACAACGTGAAGGTGCTCACCGACGATGTGGCGGTGTACTGGACGGAACACGCCGCCGAATACACCGGCGTCGACGTGTCGTTTCGACGCAGCGAGGAGGGAACGCCGGATATCGAACTCGTCTTTTTCGATTCGAGGACGGGGTCGACGGGATGCGGCGACCGGCGACTGTCGATCGAGAGCGACTTCGGAGTGCGTTCGAGAGCGAACGGGAGTGGATCGATCTCGCGGCCGAGCGCGCCGACTAGATGGCCGCGTCCGCCGAAGCGAGAGACGACGGGCGGTATAGCGGGGAGACGACTCGCTCGGGACGGGAAGGGACGAGAGAGGAACTGTGACGCCGCCGCCAGGTCTCGAACCTGGGACAACCTGGGTAACAACCAGGTGCTCTACCAACTGAGCTACGGCGGCCTTTCGCATTCCATCATACTGCGATTTGCTTGATATGGCTTTCGTTTCACTGCCGCCCGCTGTCGACTCATCCGATCCACGAACGATCGAGTCGCACCGATACGCTTTATAAATCGACGCCGCAACCGCGGGTATGTCGTTCGAATCGGTCGTGACCGAGGTCCGCGATCGCGTGGTTCCCGACGAATCGGAGGTCGAGGCCCTCGAATCGGCCGTCGAAGCGCTCGCCGAGCGGGCGAGCGGGGCGATCGATTCGTTGCCGGTTGCTGCCGAAACGAAACTCGTCGGGTCGACCGCTCGTGGAACGTGGCTCGCCGGGGATCGGGATATCGATCTGTTCGTGCTCTTTTCGCCCGAGTTGGGCCGAGACGAACTCGAACGCTACGGGCTCGAGGTCGGACACGCGGTGCTCCCGAACGGCCACGAGGAGTTCGCAGAGCATCCCTACGTCAAGGGGGAGTTCCGCGGGTTCGACGTCGATTGCGTTCCGTGCTACGCCGTCGAGGACGCGGCCGAGATCCGTTCGGCAGTCGATAGAACGCCGTTTCACACGGCGTACCTCGCGGACCGAATCGATCCGGTGGCCGACGACGTCCGCGTCGCAAAGGCGTTCCTCTCGGCGATCGGAACGTACGGGAGCGACCTGCGAACGAAGGGGTTCTCCGGTTTCCTGACGGAGTTGCTCGTGTTGGAGTACGGCGGATTTCGGGCGTTCATCGACGCCGCAGTCGACTGGACGCCGCCGCTCCGATTCGATCCCGAAGGGCACGGGACGCGGTCGTTCGACGACCCGCTAGTGATGATCGATCCGACCGACCCCGAGCGCAACGTCGCGGCCGTCTGTTCGGCCCGAAACGTTGCGCGGACGATCCACTACGCCCGCGACCTGTCGGCGGATCCGCGGGTCAAACTGTTCGAGGCATCCACGCGGAACCCGCTCTCGGCCGACGAAGTCGAGGCTGCGCTCGATGACCGCGCGACGGCCCCGATCGCCGTCCGGTTCGCCACGCCGAGCATCGTCGACGACCAGCTGTATCCACAGCTCGAAAAGTCCCTCGCTGGCATCGAGGGCGCGCTCGAACGTGCAGGGTTCGCCCCGATGCGGAGTTCGTGTTTCGCGGCCGACGACGCCGTGTTGCTCGTCGAGTGTGCGGTCGGCGAACTCCCGGCGATCGCCAGACACGACGGCCCGCCGGTCGGCGTCCGAGAGCACGCCGAGGGATTCTATCGCGCCTATCGTGACGGGGACACGACCGGCCCGTTTATCGACGAGAACGGACGCTACGTCGTCGAACGAACGCGGGACGCCAGAACGCCCGGCGAGCTCGTCCGTTCGACGCTTTTCGACGTCTCGCTCGGTCCACACGTCGAGTCGGCGCTCAAGGCCGACCACGAGATACTCGTCGGCAAAGAAGTGGCGGCGCTCGCGGCGCAGTTCGGTACGGAGCTGGCGAAGTACTTCTATCCGAGACCCTGAGCTCGCAGCTCACAGTTCGTGGGCGGCTCTGACGTCGTCGATGACGCGTTCGGCCTTCGAGAGCACGTCACCGTCGGGTTCGACGGGCTCCCGACCGTCGAAGACCTCGTGCACCATCCCGACGGACTCGGCGAGCGCGTCGAGCCCGTAGCCGCCCTCGAGGACGAACGCCAGGGCGGCGTCGTGTCGATCCGCGATCGTCCGGACGCGATCGGTCATGTGGCCGTACCCCTCCGTCGAGACGCGCATCCGCGAGATAGGATCGTGGCGATGGGCGTCGAAGCCGGCGCTGACGACGAAGAGGTCCGGGGCGAACCGCTCGATCGCCGGGTCGAGTAGTTCGTCGACGACCGCGGTGTACTCCTCGTCTCCGCTTCCGCCCGGCAACGGCGCGTTGAGGATCGTCTTTCGGGCGTTCGGCCCGCCGGTTTCGAGCACCTCGCCCGTCCCCGGAAAGAGCCCCTGCTCGTGGATGGAGACGTAGAAGACGTCGTCCCGATCGTAGAAGATGTCCTGCGTGCCGTTTCCGTGGTGGACGTCCCAATCGAAGATCACTGCGCTATCGACGCCCTCAGCGTGATCGACCGCCCAATGGGCGGCAACGGCGGCGTTGTTGAAAAAACAAAAGCCCATCGCCTCGTCGAACTCGGCGTGGTGGCCCGGCGGCCGGCCGATGGCGAAGGGGGTCTGGCGGCCATCCGATCCGTCGATCGCCTCTTCGACCGCCCAGCGGGCGAGTCCGGCCGACGCCAGCGCCGCGTCCCACGTCTCCTCGACGGCGACGGTGTCGGCGTCCCACGTGCCGCCCCCGTCGGCGCAAAAGGACTCGATTTCGCTGATGTAGGCGGGATCGTGCACCGCCTCGACGGCGTCACGGTCAGCGGGGGCCCCGTCGTGGTACTCGACGCCGTGGCGTTTGGCGAGCCCACGGCGAATCGCCCGGATGCGGTCCGCCGTCTCGGGGTGCCGCGGGCCAGTATCGTGTTCTAAGCAGATCTCGCGGTAGCCGAACTTCATTCGAAGTACGGTTCGAGTTCGTAGTACGCGGTCATATCCTCGGCCTTGATCGTCCGCCGATCGGCGTGGCGAGCCAGGATGGCCGCGGCGGTGGCGACGGTGTCGGCGTACGATTCGAGTTCGCCCGCGAGGGCGATCCGAGCATCCATTGACACCCGGTACTGATCGTCGATGTCGAGTCTTGCGATCCGATCGATCGGGGCGACCGGCAGTTCGAGGAGATCCTTATCGACGGTCTGAGCGTCGAAATCCTCGGCCATCAGCGTCTTTCGGCCGTCTTCCGTCGCCCGTTCAGCAGCGGATGCGGCCAGTTCTGCGCCGCGGATCTGGATTCGTCGGGCGAGTTCCTCGGCGGCCTCGGCGCTGACCCGCAGCTGCCCCGCGTTCCGTCGGATGACCGTATCGACCGGGGCGAACGGTAACTCGACGCTCATACATCACACCGGGAGCGAGTCGGCCTTAATCTTTGCGAGCGCGTGGCGGGTCAGAAAACGTCGTCGGCGAGGAACGTATCGCCGTCGCGGCGACCCCGAACGGTGACCTCCTGGCCGAGGTGTACGTCGGCGTCCGTCTCGACGTGGATCGTCTCCTCGCCGCTGTCGAGGATGACCGGCTCACCCGGCTGGACGACGGTGCCGGTGAACGTCTCCGGTTCGTCGTCGCCCGAGTCCCGATCGTCGTCCGGTTCAGTCGACGAGGAACGCTCCGGCGCTGAGCCGTCGGCGAACTCATCCAGTCCGGCAGAATCGGCACCCCGATCCGGCTCCGCGCCGTCGATGACGGCGATCGTCGACCGCCAGCCAGCGGAGGCTTCGAGGTCGTCTTGCCACCCATCTTGAATCTCGACGTCCGCGCAGAACACCTCGTCGCCGGGACCGAGGTCCGCGTCGGCTTTCTCGCCCCACAGCGCGACCCGGATGTCGCCAGTCTTGTCTTGAATGCGAACGTTTCTCACCTGCCCCTCGCTGCCGTCGTCGCGATCGAACGTCCGCTTCGGGTCGGCCGAGCGGACGACCCCCGCGATATCGACGGTCTGGTCGATCTCAAGGTCCGCGATGTCGTCCGCGTCGGGGACGAACTCGATCGCCTCATCGAGCTCGTCGATCTCGCTTCGGGAGCCGACGTGGAGTTCGAGCGAGCCGTCGCGCTCGCGGACGTAGCCGTCGACGATCTCGACGCTCTGGCCGGGGGCGAGTTCCGTCGCGGCGTCGGCGCGCTCGTCCCACAGCGTCACCCGAACACGGCCGGTCTCGTCGCCGAGCGTCAGGTTCGACACACGCCCCTCGCTGCCGTCGTCGCGATCGAACGTCCTGATCGAACCGGTGTCGAGTACGACCCCTCGGAGGTTCACGTCGGATTGGCCCATCGACAGCGAGTCCGCCGTCACGCGCCCCCCGATATCGACGTCGATCGTCGCCTCGTCGTCGGGTTCGAGCCGGTCGGCGCTGACCTCCGTGCCGTTGTATCCGTCCTTGGGCCGCCCCTTGATTCGAAAGACGTCCCCGACGGCGATCTCCTCCTCGGCGGCGATGGCGTCCTCGTCCCACAGCGCGACCCGGACGGCACCGGACTCGTCGGCGACGTCGAGGTTCAACACGTGGCCCTCGTCGTCCTCGCCGTCGCGCTCGAACGTCCGCAACTCGCCGACCCCGGTGACCTTGCCGAGGAACTTCACTTCCTCCAAGCCGGGTTCGATGTCCGCGATCGTCTCGACCTCGCCCCCGTCGAGGTCGTGGGCGATGAGCATCGCGGCCGTTTCCTCGTCCGCGAGCCCGCCCATCTGTTCTACCTTCGCTTCGACGGCCTCACGGAACTCCTCCTCGGAGACGTCGGCGTCGAGGTCCTCATAAATTTCCTCGATAGCGCCCATTGCTACGGAGAGCAAACACGGCCTCCCGAAAAGCGTTGTCGGTGTCGGGTCGATCCGCCGCGGTCTGGGTGTGGCATACGCCGAGTGGCCCCGGCATCCGATAAATACCCTCGGGCGCGGGCGACCGAATCGTAACCCCTATACGTCGATGCCGGATACGAGTAGGTGAGTCCTGGTAGGGTAGTGGACTATCCTCTTGGCTTGCGGAGCCAGGGACCGGAGTTCAAATCTCCGTCAGGACGTTACAATTCCTCCGCCGTACAGCGGTTTTCTCTGTCTCCGACGAACGGAGACACACAATGACGAAAGCCAAGAAAACAGGTTCGGGTGAATCATCCCCACGCAGTCACGGGATTACAATCATAACTGAGCCAACGGCAGAAGAGCTTGCAGAACGGCAGATTTCGGACTATCGCGCGCATCGGGAGAAGTTCATCAAGTGGGTACTCAACCTCGGAAAAGACCCAGAGCGCGGTGAAGGCTATGCCGAAGCGACAGCAGACATCCGTTGTGCGAGGGTCGATAAGTTCTACCGATGGGTGTGGGAGCAAGAGGATGGGTACACCACGCGCGTCTCGCACGAGCACGCAGACACGTATATGCGTGAACTGGCATACAGTGACGCCTCACAGGACACGAAGGCGAATATGATGAAGGCACTGAAGACCCTGTTTTGGTGGCGCGGGTGGGAGTTCGGTGAAGATGAGTGGGAGCCAGAACTCACCTTCTCGAACGACACCAGTACGACGAACCCCCGCGACTACCTTTCTGTTGAGGAGCGTCAGCAGATTCGAGAAGCGGTCTTGAAGTACGGGTCGGTTCCTTCGTACAACTCGCTTTCACCAGAGGAGCGAGACGAATGGAAGGAATATCTCGCGCAACGGTTCGTGAAACCGAAGACCGAAATTGGCCCCAACGACTTCGACCGTGCGAACTCGTGGAAATTCCCTTCTCTCCTCTGGACCGCACTCGATACAGGTCTTCGCCCTATCGAGGTCGAACGTGCCACCACCGAGTGGGTTGACGCGCAAAACCGAGTTCTCCGCATCCCGAAAGAGGAGAGTTCGAAAAACGTCGACAACTGGACAGTGAGCCTAACAGATAGGACAGCGGAAGCGTTGTCTCGATGGTTGGATGAGAGGGAACAGTACGAGATGTATGAAAACACGGACACTCTCTGGCTCACTCGACAGGCGAACCCCTACGGAAGTCACGCACTGAATCACGTCCTCCGACGAGTGTGCGAACAGGCGGGGATTGACACGGAGAATCGAGACATAAGCTGGTACTCGATTCGCCACAGTGTCGGGACGTTTATGACGCGAGAAGAGGGGTTGGCGGCGGCTCAGGCCCAACTCCGACATCGCTCTTCGAAAACAACACTCCGCTATGACCACGCCCCGCCAGACGACCGGCGAGATGCTCTAAACCGGATGGGGTAACGCCGCCGCCCATCTCTCTTGGAAGCACGTGGGTCTGGGTGTTTTGCGGAACTCTGGCATATTGTATTCTTATATGGGAAACTTCCGCAACTCGCGCACTCGGTCTATGACGAGCGGAACTCGACTTGACCGAGTCGGTCTATTGTCTCCTCGCTGACGACCCACGTAATTCCCCGACCCTCTTTCCGCTTCTCGACATAGCCAGCATCAGCGAGTTTCTTCAGATTCGCCCGCACCTGTCGCTTGGAGATGCTCACCTGTTCCGCGACATCGCTGGTCCGCCACTCGTCGGGAGCGTCGTTCTCCAGTACTTCGACCACTTCTTGCACTCCTTTGCTCCAGCGTTCGATGCGACCCTCTGCTTCGACTGGAACCCACTCTGGTAGAACAGCAGTGTGGACGTAGATGTTCGCGTCATCACCGTTTCGGCCGAATCGGAGTACGGCTTGAAGCACCTCGTGCTCGCGCATTTGGCGAAGAACTTTGTTCCCGAACTTGCCGTAATCGAGGTCCATCCCTTTGCCGTCACCACGTTCGACACTTGTGCCAGCGAGTGCGCCCCATCGTTCGACGTAGTCGTCTCCGTAGTGCTGACTCCCTGCGACGATACCGACTCGCGCGCTCTTGAACTGATTTGAACCTTTCAGATTCCCGTAATATTCGTGCTTCCCGATAGGGGCGAGTACCCCTTCTTGCTCGTACTGGCCGATAGCTCTCCTTGTGGAAATGAGGGCAGGTTCCGTCTCCTCACGCTTGGCCACCGCTTCGAAGAGAAGGCCATCTTCTTCTGGTTTGACGTATGTCCCGCTCGAATACGTCTTGGTAGCGTCTGTCGTTTGGATGATAGAGCAGTCGAGCGCATCGGTGAGATAGTCGGCCCGCTCTTTGTCGGACAGTACTTGCTCGTGGCTCAGTCGAGTGTCGACCGCCAGTTGCCAGAGGTCGGGCGTCGGTGTTCCATCCAGAGCGATGACACCATTCGCGTCATTCAGTTCTGGTGGTAGGAGGAGGAACACCTCGCCTGAGTCTCGATTCCGCGCCGCCCTCCGGTGATTGCCGACACCTGTCTCTGCGTCGAGGTCGGCGTGTTCCCATCCATTGCCGAGATTCTCTCCGACGAGGACCGCGTATGTGAGCAGTGGCGCGTATGCATTGGCCGAGCCGCTCGCGTCGTTCAGGACAGGCTCACCGTCTCGTTCGAGGTCGTCGGCATCGAACCAGTCGCGCGCCGCTTCCCCTTGTTCGGAGTTGCGTCCTTCGATTAGTTCGGTGAAGTCCTCGAAGGGAAGGCCGCCCTGTCTGGAGACGTAGGCCGATACCGCTGATGTAACCGTGTTGCCCTCGAATTCCAACAGGAACGAATCGGCGGGAAACTCGTCGAAGACGGCGACCCGCCCTGCGGTGATGTCTGGATTGTAGGCGTGCTGGTAATGACCGATGAGGACATCGTACTCATCGGATTCGAAATCCCACTCCTGCTTGTAAGAGCATTCCTGCCCGTCATCACAGGGGAGCGGCTCACCGAAATACTCCTCCGCCCACTTGTGTATCTCGCTGGCCATCACTCCCTCGTCGTAGATGTCGAGGACCTTTTTGCGCCAGTCGTCGCCGTGTTCGCCACGAGCCGTAGGACAGTCCTCGTGGAAGGACGGAAGCTGATGATACGATAGGCCGTGTTCCTCGCACCATTCGCTGTACTGTCCGTAGAGGTCGTGCCGAGCAGTGAACACACTGATGGGAGTATCAGTCTTCGCCGCTCCCCGAATGACGCCGCTACTTTTCCCCATCGCTGGCAGGGCATCTATGAGCTTGTGCGCGCCATTGTGGAGAGCAGTGTCTATCTGTCTCTGGCATCGAGTGCGCGCTTCATCCAGCGTCAGGGCTGTCTCATCGTCCGAGAGAGTGTCCTGCCACTCCCCCTCAGATGGCGATGGAATTTCAGGGAGGGCGATGGATTGCTCGCTTCCATCAGAGCGTAATTGGTAGGTATCATCCTCGTCCTCGGAGATGAGACCACGATTGCTCGCCGCTTCACGGACGGCCTGAATCTCGTTGTTGGAGAGTTCGCCGTTTGGACTGTCGGGCGAGCGTGTGCCGATGTCGCACAGCAGGTACGTGATGGGATTATAACCGACCTTCTTCTTGTGGTCGAAGGCGACCCTTCCATCCTCTTTGACCACGAAGTAGTTAGTCCGACTTCCCGAATGTGAAAGCGGATTCTTGCCCCGATAGCCAGCCGAAAGACGTGGCTCGACATCGGGTATCGTGAGGTTCGACAGAGGGCCGTCATAGTCTCTGCTTTCTGTCCCACTATTCTGGGTACTCTCGGTCGAAACCTCGTTGTAGCACTCGTGTTCTTCCACGGGAGTCTGACGGCTGACCAGCTTCTCGAAGTCATCGCGGGACTCGACGTATCCATCGAGGTCTTCTCCCTCGTTGGGCGGAGTAGTGACAGAGGCATCGTAGCCACTCTCGGAGATGAAGGTGGCAGTCGACACCGCTCCTTGAAGGCCCGCCTCATCGTTGTCTGCGACGACCATTACATTCTCTATGTCGTGGACTTCGAGGATTTCGAGGAGTCGCTCTCGGTCGTCCTGCTTGAATTGGGTTGTGACTGGAGAGAGGACTGGCATCTCGTGTTCCAGTGCGGTGGTAGCGTCGGCCATCCCTTCGACTATCCAGCACCCCTTGTCAGGGTCGAACTCGTGGATTCCGAAGATTGGCTCCTGTACTTCCGAAGAGCCAGATGTGGCACACTTAACATATTTGCCACCGAGAGTCGAGTGTTCGCCAGCCTCTCGTGCGATTGCGTAGGCAGGCTCACCAGCTTCATCGTAGTAGGGAAAGACGTAGCGGCCTTTGAACAGGCAGGAGATGTCTCCGCTGTCGAGTTCGGTGAACAGTCCTGTCGCCAGTAATTCCTCATCGTCGTAGCCGAGGTCTCGGAGATGAGCCTTCAACGGCGCAGATTTTGGGGCATATCCGAGTTTGAGATTCTCGACAGTCTCTTCGGACCATCCCCGTACCTCGGTGAAATACTCGCGTGGCGTTTCGACAGGAGCCGTAGCGACGGTACTGATATCGTGGTCGAGTTGGTCGTGGAAGAACTGGACTGCGGAGCTGAAAGCACCAGAACTGTCGGCACTATCGGCGGTCTGTACCGACTGCCCTGCGCTCATTGTTTATCTCCTCTGGCCGCTTCTTTGGCGAGGTTGTTCACCCGCGACCCTCTCCGAGTCCCTTGCGATAGTAATATGACCGAAACCTTTAATAACTTAGAGTTATAACTATTAATTGGAATCATTCTTTTGACCTCCCTGAGCCAGCTACACCAATAGCTGGTTCAGAGACTTATTGTTCGGAGAGAGTCACCTCTATCTCGTCGGAGTTTTCGTCTTGTTCTGTGGATTTCGTCAGACGCGCATACCCATCCCTTGGTGGCTCGTTAAGAGCCCATCCCCTCTGCGCTAACTTTCGTAGGAGCTTCGCTTTGTGCTCGGTTCGAGCCGCCATCTCCTCGATGCTATTGGCTCTATCCCAGAGCCACTTCGGCCGGTCTGTGATTTGCTCTGCCGTGAGGCTGACCTCTTTTGCACCACATTCGGGACACGCTTCGGAGTTCTCATTGAGGAGTTTCAGCCACCCGTGGCTACAGCTGTCGCAGACCAGCCACTCCTCTATGGCATACGTGTGTTCGATACCATCAACCTCGACAGTAATCTCACCCATCGACGGACACCTCCGTAGCCGTCCCTGTCTTCCGAGCGGTGAGCAGGTCTCGACGGAGCGCATTTCCGATAACGAAACCGTGAGGCAGACTCTCGTCGCCATAGCGTGCTCGTTTTACCTGTTCGACCAGTTCGCGTTCCTCATCCGAGAGAACGATTGTGTTATTTCGTGTCATAGTTGTATCTCTTTGTTGACTGATTTGTAACCGCATACCGCCGACTGAACCAACGCTGGATGTGAACCACCACAGTACCCGAATCGGCAAAATAGAGTCGTCCGATTCGAGCTCACACCGAGTTTACCAATCGGTGTTCAAGTTCTTCGTATTAGTTTGTATGGCTTCCTCCTATTTAAACTTTTTGTAAGCTTACTGGAGAAAGTGTTTTTTGCCGCTAATATTTTTTGCGGGACTTTGGCGTATTGTCTTTCTATATGGGAGAGTTCCGCAACCCCCACGTGCTTCCTCAATAGATTAGCGGCTCATCATACCTGTCACGGGTAGAGAGCCACTGCGAGGGGAACAGGAATTGGGATGGTACGAAACTACCCTACGTTTGTTTTTGTAGGCGTGTCCTGTTCCCTTACCCGAAGTGGCTCTTAGTTCGATGACTACAGCTCGTCTCCTATCGGTGTTCAGGACAGCGACCGTTAAACAGCATTTGCCCATCAGCTAAGATACCGACCATCTGGCCGCTCACCCAACCATCTCGTTCGGCATCACCGAGAGCATCGGCGTGTTCCTGCCGATAGCAGGCATCGCACCCACACGTCAGAAGGAATCCGTCGAGCGTAACCTCACCATCAGCGAACTCGAAGGCAGCGTACTCGTCTTTGTCTTGTTCACGAGTGGACTGCTGGTTTTGCGTATCCAGTGGAACACCGAGCCCTTCACGAAGCTCAGTAACCATCTCCTGAGTGTCACCGAGGGAATGTGCTGGGCAGTACGCTTCCTTGAGCGTTGTTCCATCCGTGAGAATCGCGTCTTTCCGACTTAGTTTCGTCCACCCGCTTTCTCTGACTTCTCCGAGATGGTCGAACTCAGCTTCGTGTTCACATCCATCGACGGGACAGATGAGGTGGAACCCGTCGTCTTCGGGTAGTTCGCTTAGTGGTGTCGCTTCGAAGTCGACCACGTCGAAGCCTGCGTGCCACGGCTCAGACTTACTCATTCGCCGACACCCCCGAACTGGCCGCTCTCGTTCTGCGAATCGTACAGCGTCCGCTCTGCGTGTAGGTATTCTGCTATCATTGGTTCTCAGACATCCCAGTGTTTTTCGTCGGGATGTACTACAGTATAGGGCTGATAGGTACTTAGTATTAAGGATTTGATGTATTCTGGGTAGGAATATGAAACGGTTTCTCGTCCGGTGGTTTTTCGCATCCGAATTTTCTGAGAGTGTCTAAATTAGCGCCTTTAGGCCACCTGAAGCCATATAGGAAATCTTATACTACACAATGATGTCCTCCGATTTGTCGGGCTCAAAATCCATTACAGTAAGAATAATATTACTTCTCGTAGTGAGTCCATTGGCCGCTATCCTTGGGCTGCATAGGGTGTATTCCATATATGCATATAACGCATATTCAGGGACATTAGCAGGATTCAGCGTAATTCTCGATGGGGTCGCATTAACCTGACCGCATTTTGAGATGAGATGAAATTTGGAGGTAGCCGGGTTTCTTGGCTCAATATTCCCCCTCAGTGTTGATTGTTAACAACCGCATTTACTCCACTCCAGCGAGGGGTAGGTCCGCGAAAGGGGTGGCCTGTATACTATGCGGCTTCGTGCACTATCGCTTAAAAAATAAAACTCACTCTACTGAAAACCACGTCAGCGAATTTCCGACCTTCTTCTTTCGTATTTCGTTAGCCTCTTCGAGTTTTCTCAATCGGACATCCGCGTTACGTCGAGAGCATCCTACCGCTTCAGCAATTTCCCGTGTACTCGCTGGTTCAAGCTCCGTGACGGCTTCAAGAAAATCCTCGTCGGAATACCGTTCGGTTAGTTTTCCCGATTCAGAGTCTCGCTCTGGATTCGTCATATTGGCATATCTCACAGGCAGAAATATAACCCTTTCCTCCAAAGGCAAAGGCTTATCACCTTAGCCTACATAGGAAAAGGTGAGAAGGAAGCCGTCCTTTCGGGGCATATCGTTCGGAAAATGCCCGCCTGCTGGAACAGGCGGACGGTGGCCTTCTCACTGTGAGGCAAGAGGCCAATGCAAACTACGAACAACGGCGCACAAGAACTTGGCGAACAGCAAATCGACCGACTGCGACAACTACCGGGATTCCGTCTCGATGCAGGGGTGCCGTGTCTCTGCTCCATCGAGGCAATCACGACGAGCAAGCGACGGGGGTACTCCGATTCGCTAATCTTCACTCACAGATGTAGCGAGTGCGGAAACGAGTTCACGACCTTCATCGAGGGCTAACGATGTCGGAATTAGCCCCTTCGGAAGTGGTCGAACTACTGGATGCAGATACAACGGTCGAGAAGCGCGCTTCGTGGGAGGCGTTCGAGTTCACACTACTCGAAGGCGGAGATGTCGAAGTCGTGAATGGTTCTCACGACGAACCAGAGGAGCACACCTACACGGTTCACGTTGAGGGTGGTATTCCGTTCAACTGTACCTGTCCTGCGTGGGAGTATCAGGACGGAGTGTGTAAGCATATGGTCGCCGTGGCGATTCGAGAGCCTGTCCTCGAAGCGGTGAGCACCGAGCCGACCGTGAAAGCAGACGGAGGCGTGACGGTCGAAAAAGACGGAGTCGACCACTCCGACGAGCGACCAGAAGACTGCGACTGTCTTCCGTTGATGGAAGGTCTTTCCTGTTGGCCGTGTTACAGGGATGGTTTCGAGGAACCGAATCCCAATTTAGGGGTCAACGAAAAATAATCAAAAGTTAATCTTAGTATGCGGTAATATCTTGTATCTGGTATGAATCGGCGTTATCTGCAGATGCTGCTAACGCCTCATACCGCCAGCTTTGTCCTTCATCCAATCCGCTGGTGTTATCCAGCGCATCTGCAATCTTTGCGCCAGAGCTGTCAAGCACCGAATACGTTATTTGCACATAACTATAGCTTTGTCCACTTTCATTGCGTGCTGTTCCTCGTATGTACAATGAACCAATACTGTCTGCTTCAGCACTAACATCATCCTCCAACACAATTCCAGTTCCTTCATCATAATAATACGCATTTGGATAAGGGTCACTACTTCCCCCATCACTGCTACTTCCCCCATCACTGCTACTTCCCCCATCACTGCTACTTCCCCCATCACTGCTACTTCCCCCACCATTTTCGGTAGTTGGTGAGCTGGAAGATTCGGACTCGGGTAACGCTGCACCACCAACTACCATCGCGCCAAGTCCGTATCCAACGCTAATCAGAGCATTTCTCCGCGCCGTGTTTCCTTTTTTGATGCCAGGTGGTGGGCTTCCAATCCCAATCTTATTTCTTACTATCGGAAGTACAATTATCCCAACTAAAACGGCAATGATTCCTCCAATAATTCCCTGAGCTGTTCCGTCAGTCAAACCACCAAATCCTGCTAAAATCAGGAGTATACCCAGCACCCAAGCAAACGTGCTGCCTGATTCTGGATTTTCCTTCAGATACCCGTATACTAACACAAATATTCCAACATAGAAAAAGACAAAATAAGCAATTCCGACCAAGATATTTCGACCCGTGCTACCTGGCTTGAATCCTGGCGCCCAAGATGTGAATCCTGAACTTTCCGAAACACTCTCATTGGTTTCTTCTATTTCACTTTGGTCTTGGGTTGAACCGCACTCTGGACAAAATTTTGTTCCTTCCGACATCTCTGTCCCACAATTTATACAGTAAATCGTATCCTCTGATGACATGTCCTAAACCTCATATCAAAATAATATAAATCTTGCTAATATATTGTACTTTCACGTATTATTATGTATTCGCTTATCCCAGTTATGTAGGGCAAAAGATTATGCCATCTGGGGCATCTATCAAGGACAAGTATGCCTCATTGTCCAAACTGCGGCGAGGGATTCTCTACTCAACAGAACTTTTGCCGTGAATGCGGTGAAGATGTGTCTGAGATTGTCGAAAACAGCGATACAAGTAGTCAGAAAGAAGCCACCGATAAAAGTGGGATGGGCCGAGGAGCATACGTAACAGATACCAGAATAAAAAAAGTAGAGTCGGTTTTGGATGATGATGAGACAGTTCATTATCTCACTCGCGGCTCTACAGTAGATGTTGAAGGTTCCTCAGCGGGAACATCCTTGTTTGGTGATGACAGGAGTAGAAAATCTGGAACGAAAGGGTACGTTCGGGCGGCAATAACAGACAAAAGAGTTGCTGTGAAAATACCACAGTGGCTTGGAAGTGATGAACGGTCTATCCCGTATGATAGTATTACAAGCGTTGACTTAGATACCGGATTAGTGAATAAGCGAATAAGTTTACAAACACCTGGGCAGACATATCACATAGAAGTACACGAACCTGGAAAAGACGAATGTAGAGATGCTGTACGGTTCATACGAGAGAAAATATCAGAAACTAAACAGCAACAAGTTATCACACAGGAATCTGCAGACCCAGACCCAACGGAACAGCTAAAGAATATCAAACAGCTACATGACGAAGGCGTACTCACCGAGAAAGAGTTTGAAGAAAAGAAACAATCGCTTCTTGACAAACTTTGAGTAGCTAATTATAAAATCAACAGATTGTGAGAAACTACATTTCTCTACATAGTCTGGGATATTCGATGGTTCAAATTCAATAACCACACTTATTGAAATCCTACAGCAACTCTGATTATCCTCTATGGTTATCCAGAATAATATAGGTTAATGGTTTGAAAAATAATAAGTACTAATGAGTAAACTCAATTCACCCTGCTTGCTCCTATCTAAGATAGAATGGTCCGAGTGGAATTCTCTCGAGATAGACTCGTTCTCCGAGGTGCCCAAAGAACCGGGACTGTACCGTGTCCGTCACAGGACTGAGAACCGAGACCATCTCGAATACATCGGTGAGTCTGGCGATACACGAAGGCGCATCCAGAGCCTTGCCAGAGGAGCCTATGCCGATGAGATGCCCTACCGCGACCCACATACTGCGGCTCCGTGCCTGTGGGCAGTTCAAGATAACGTTGGCTCTGCACTCGACGTCTCGTACACCACTCCCCCGAAGGCAGAGGATGACCAACACCGCAAGGGAATAGAGGCGGCTCTCATCGCCCTCCATCGACGGGAGGCAAACTGTAGCCCGACAGCAAACTTCGGTCGCATCATCGACGGCTACAAACAATCCTCCTACAGTCAGAGCGACCCTGCATACAGGGGCGGTCCACTCGCATCGGGCGAGGACGAACCTAATTCTGCGAGTGGTGTCCAGCCACCTGACTGGCAGAACTGGCGTGAACCACTGGCCCGAGATTGGATGCACCTCGAATGGTCCGAACCATATCGACTTGCAGAACGACTCAATGCCGACCCACCCGATACAGGAGTCTATCGCATCTGGTACGAGGGGCAGGATTCGACGTTGGCGTACATTGGAGAATCGAGTAACATCTCTTCACGGCTCTACAACCACGAACAAACCTTCGGGGGCGATGCCCTGTTTGCCTACGCCGAGCGGAGTGACCTCGACGCCTCGCACAAGCGCAAAGAAATCGAGACTGACTGCATCGGAGCGTACTACCTCGAAGTTGGGAAAGCGCCGCTCGCACAGTTTGGGCACACAGAGAACATTCCTCCATAGCCGCTCATCTCTGGAAGAAGCACGTGGGCAAGGGGTAGCTTTGCGGAAGTCTGGCATATAGTATTCTTATATGCGAAAGTTCCGCAATCCCTGTGCTTCCCCGAAAAGATGAGCGGCGATACCGGCAGGGGGATTCAATTGGCTCGATACACCGACGACCGCTGTTGGTCTCTGCCAAGAAGGTGGCCGCGACCTTCGACAAGGGATACATTCGGTTTTGGGTCAGGGGAGCAAAACTCATGGAACCAACGTTGTCGGTCACACCATCGAGGCGGGTCTTTATAAGCCAATAACACATACAATCGCAGCACGGAGACGGAGAAGTTCGCTATACGGAGGAGTCGAGAGTTGTTGTTAGAAGTAGGAGACTACTTTAGGAGACGGCTTGCGGAGCCAGGGACCGGAGTTCAAATCTCCGTCAGGACGTTTCTCTCAGCACAATGCTGCGAGCGGGCCGAACGACAACGGACGGGTTTGGATGGTGACGTTTCGAGGTTAGGCCAGCCACATTCGGGAGCAAAAAACAGGAGGGTTCGTGACGAATTCGGTGCCGATGGCCGACATACTGCTGGTGGTCGGCGTGACGCTGTTGGTCGCGCTGGTCTTCGGCGAAGCCTTCGAGCGGGCGGGTGTCCCGGCGCTCGTCGGGGAGATCGCGGCGGGACTCGTCCTCGGGCCATCCGTCGTCGGGCTCATCGAGTACGGCGAGACGTTCGCCGTGTTCGGGATCATCGACGCGGTGTTACTCTTATCGTTCCGACGATGAGCGTCGTCAGGAAGGCACTGATAGTGCCGCTGGCGACGCCGGTCGTGGGGTCGACGTTGACGTTCGGAGGCGCTTGCAGCATCGCCGTCGAAACCGCGTGGAGGGCCGAAAAGGGTGCCACAGCTCTCCGCTATTTCGCCAGCATCCGTATAAAATCAGTGCTCGGACTCGGTGACTGCGAAGCGCGACTCACCCGAGCCGAGCGATCAGTTCGCTCCCCTCGACGTACGGGAAGCCATGTCGGTCGGCGTACGCTCGCGCAGCCGTGGGCGTGAGCGCACCGCCCGTCTCGTCGTCCAACATTTCACAAACGACGACCGCGGGCTCGACGCCGGCCGCCTCGGCCAGCGCGAGGCCGAGTTCGGTGTGGCCTGCGCGGTCGTCGAGGAGATCGGGCGCGCCGCGGAGGAGGTGGACGTGTCCAGGGGCGCGGAACTGCTCGGCGAAGCGCTCGGCGTCGGTGGCGATCGCCTCGGACGCGCCGTCGCCCGCGACCACGTGTTCGCGGGCGATACGGCCGGCGGCCGCGCCGAGTTCGGAGATGGTGAGCGCGCGGTCCTCGTCGGTGATGCCCGTGAACGTGTCGCGGTGGTTGACCGTGATCGAGAACGAGGAGCGCTCGTCGTAGCCCAACTCATGATCGGCTCCGGCCGGGTGATCGAGCAGTTCCTGCTTGAACGGGAGCGCCCACGCCTCACAGATCGCATCCGAGAGGGCGACGCAGACGAGTCCGCCCGCGTCATTTCGCATCCGTGCGACGTCGGCTGGCACGACCGGTGCGGCGGGGTAGACGAGGTCGACCTCGCCTTCGCGGTCGGTCGCGTCGTGAATCAGGACTGGACCGCCGGCGGCGAACGCCGAGATGGTCGCGTCGACGCCGCGGATCGCCCGCGCGTGTTTACTGCTCTGAGACATAGATCTGAAGGGTGTCGCCGTCGTCGGTCGAGAGCGCTTCGCGGAGCTTGTTGGGGGCGATCACTTCGAGTTGGTCCGAGCCGTGGTGGGTCCGTTCGGGGGCGATGACGTGGGCGTCGTCGTAGCGAGTGCCGTCGGCCGTCTGGATCGTCGCCGGCCAACAGAAGGCGGGGCCGTAGGTTCGATCGTCGTCCGCCCAGCCATCGATTCGAATCGGGTCGAGGGCGTCCATGCGGGCGCGAGTTCGAACGCTCTCGTCGGATAGCTCGACGTTCAGCGTCCCGGGGAACGGCTCGTAGCCGAGACGGTCGCGGAACTGCCGCATGTACCCCGGCAGCGAGATGTAGTGGCTGCCCTCGCCCATGCCGCTCGTCACGACTCCCCGAAGCGTCACGTCCGCGTCGCCCTCGAACAGCCGGCGATAATCGGCGTACTCGCGTTGGAGGGCGCGTTCGCCCTCGTCGGTGAGCGAGAGAATCTGGCCGTCGCCGGTCAGCTCGCGGGTCAGATAGCCCGTATCTTCGAGCCGTTGGAGCCGTCGGGAGGCCGTCTGGGTGGATGCGTCGAGCCGGTCGGCCAGTTCCGAACACGTGACCGTAGTCCGACCGTCGAGCGCGCCGTCGAGCGCGACGAGTTTCAGCGTCGCCAACTCGTCGTAGCCGGCGCGTTCCGTCGTCTGTGCCATGGGTCGTGGTAGGGTATCGGCCCTCTTAATCGTAACGAAAATGGTACGCATAACGAATTTGGAAAGGCGAGCGGCCGAACCGAGATCGTACTCCAAGTTCGGGAGTCGTCGATTAAAACGTGTCGAAGGCGGTGAATCGACGGCGCGTCGAACTACGACTCGGCGTACGGTTCCTGCCGCCAAAAGTCGCTGCCGCCCTTCAGCTCCGGGACCATCGTGTCTTCGTCGCGGGCGAGGAGGGCGACGCGGGAGGCCTCGACGTCCCGGACGAACGGGTGCGTCGGGAGGAACTCCCGGACGGCCTCGGTAAACGCGACGACGTCCTCGTGGTCGGGCATCACGTCGCGGTCCAATCGACCGCGAGAATTCCCGACGTGCATGTACGCCTTCAGTTCGACGAAGTCCGCGTCGGCGCGGTCGAACATCGCGGCGAACCACTCGGGATGGTGCATGTTGTGCCCGGACAGAAGCGTCGTCCGAAGCACCGTTCGAGTGTCGTCCTTCTCGGCCAGCACGTCGAGCGTCTCGATCAGACGCTCCCAAGCGTTCTCCTCGACCGGTTTGACGACGTCTTTGAACGTCTGTCGATCCGCAGCGTCGACGCTCACGTACAGCTGGGTCGGATCGCACTGTTCGAGGACCGAGGGACGGGTCCCGTTGGAGACGAGGAAGGTCGTGATCCCGCGGTCGTGGAAGGCGTCGATGAGTTCCGGCAGATACGGGTACAGCGTGGGTTCGCCGTCCAGCGAGATCGCGACGTGACGGGGCTTCATCGCCTCCTCGAAGGCCCGTTCTGGGACCTTCTCGTTGCCGCCGAAGCCCGACAAGAGCGTCCGCTGGAGTTCGATCGACGCGTCTGCGACGGCCTCGGGATCGTCCCACTCGACGTCCCCGAGCTCGTAGGCGTGGCCGGCGTGGTCGCGCCAGCAGAACACGCAGCGCTCGTTGCACTTGACCACGGGCGTCATCTGGATGCAGCGGTGCGATTGGATGCCGTAGAAATGATTTTTGTAACAGCGACCCTCGCCGCGCAACGCGTTGGCGGTCCACCCGCAGGTCTGGGCGGCGGTGTGGTTTTCGCTGTGGTAGTCGGGGTCGTCGACCTGCTTGGGCATACGCGTCGATTGGTACACAGCGCCCTAAAGGTCGCGGTTGCGCGAGCGGTCGACCGCTCGCACGCTCCCGCTCGCGTCCTTCGAAAGCCCCTTTATCGGGCGGGAGGACCATCAGATATGTACATCGCTCTACGCGAGGAGGTCCGGGCGGCGCTCACCGACGCGCTCGCCGCCCGCGGCTATCCGACCAAGGACCTCGGGATCGAAGAACCGCCCGAGGACGTCGACGCCGTCTTCGCATCCAGCGTCGCCTTCCGACTCGCCTCAGAGGCCGGCGCGCCGCCGCCACAGGTCGCCGCCGAACTGCTCGAGGAACTGGACGCCGATGCGCACACGTACATCGGCCAGGTCGACGCGCAAGGGCCGTATCTCAACTTTGTCCCGAGCGACGCCTACTTCGAGGGGACGCTCGAGGCGGCCCAAGCGGGCGACTACGGCTCGCTCGATTCGCGCGAGACGTCCGTCGTCGTCGAACACACCTCCGCGAACCCGACGGGACCGGTCCACGTCGGGCGGGCGCGCAACCCCATCGTCGGCGACGCCGTCGCAAACCTGCTCGATTACGCCGGATACGATGTCGAGCGCCACTACTACGTCAACGACGCCGGGCGACAGATGGCCGTCTTCACGTGGGCCTACGAGACGTTCGACGAGTCCGAGCTCCCGGAGCCGGCCCGCGATCGCGCGGAGTATCGGATGGTCCGCTACTACCGAAAGGGCAACGAGTTCCTCGAGAACGCCGACCCCGACGAGGTCGAGGAAGCCGAAGCCGAGATCGCGGCGATCCTCCAGGGGCTCGAGGCGGGCGACGAAGCGACCTACGAGCGCGTCACCGAGGTCGTCGACACCGTGTTGGGCGGGATGCGCGAGTGTCTCGGCCGCCTCCCCGCGGAGTTCGACGAGTTCGTCAAGGAGACGCGGTTCATGCGCGACGGCTCGACCGACGACGTGGTCGCCCGGCTGAAAGCGCACGATCGGGCGGTCTACGAGGAGGACGCGTGGCAGCTCACCTTCGAGGAGATCGACAAGAACCTCGTGTTCCTCCGAGCCGACGGCACCTCGCTGTACACGACCCGCGATCTCGCCCACCACGAGTGGAAGTTCGACAACTACGACCGCGCGGTGACGGTCCTCGGCGAGGACCACAAACTGCAGGCCCGACAGCTCCGCGTCGCGCTCGAGGATCTCGGCAACGACGCCGACCGGCTCGACACGGTCATCTACTCGTACGTCAACCTGCCGGAGGGGAAGATGTCGACGCGCGCCGGGACCGGCGTCCAGCTCGACGACCTCCTCGACGAGGCGATCGACCGCGCCCGCGAGGAAGTCGAGACCCGCCTCGACGACCGGCTTAGAGACGACGACCTCGACGAGAGCGACGTCAAGCGGATCGCCAGACAGGTTGGCATCGGTGCAGTGCGCTACGACATCGTCTCGAAGCAGCCCGCGAAGGCGATCACCTTCGAGTGGGATCGCGCGCTCGACTTCGAGGCCCAATCGGCCCCGTACGTCCAGTACGTCCACGCGCGCTGCTGTGGGATCGTCGACGAGGCCGACGGCATCGAGCCGAAACTCGACGTCTCGGCGCTCTCGACGGCCGCCGAGCGCGACCTGCTCGGGACGATCGCCCGTTTCCCCGGCGTCGTCGAGAGCGCGGCCGAGGACCACGAACCGCACCGCATCGCGACCTACACCCGCGAGATCGCCGACCGGTTCAACGGCTTTTACCGCGAGTGTCCGGTCATCACGGCCGACGACGAGGCGACGCGAGCAGCCCGACTGGCGCTCGTGGTCGCCGCCAGACACGCCGTCGCGAACGCGCTCGACATCCTCGGGGTCGAAGCACCTGAGTCGATGTAGGTCGCGCCCCGACATCGCCAGCAGATTCATTTTTCCGGCGGCCAAACACCGGGTAGGAGGATTCAAAGAGCCGTGCCCCCACGCGTCGTTTCGCTGTTGCCCTCGGCGACCGAGATCGTCGCCGCCCTCGGCGTCGAGCCGGTGGCGACCTCACACGAGTGCGATTACCCGCCGAGGGTCCGAGACGCACCGTCGGTCGTCAAATCACGCATCGACGCGTCGGCATCCAGCGCCGAGATCGACGCGCAGGTCCAAGAATCCGCGTCGGAGGGCGGCGTCTACCGGATCGATCGCGAGGCGCTGGCGGCGGCAGCTCCGGACGTCGTCATCTCCCAGGGGATCTGTGAGGTGTGCGCCGTCGACACGGTCGCCGTCGAATCCGCGATCGAAGAGCTGGGGCTGAACTGCGAACTAGTGACGACGGACCCACACAGCGTCGGGGACATCTTGCGCGACATCGAGTCGATCGGCGACGCGCTCGGGCGACGAGAGCGAGCGGCAGAACTCGTCGATGAGCTTCGGGCACGAATCGACCGGGTCGCCACGACGGCGGCCGAGAGCCCCATCGAGCCGTCGGTCGCCGTCCTCGATTGGCTCGATCCACCCATGGTCGCCGGACACTGGGTGCCCGAGCTGGTCGAGCTCGCGGGCGGGGAGTACGGCCTCGCCGACCCCGGCGACGCCTCGACGCCACGGGAGTGGGTGGAGATCCGCGACGACGATCCGGATATCCTCGTCGCCGCCCCCTGCGGATTCGAACTCGACCAGATCGCCGAGAACCGTTCCGATCTGACGGTGCGGGAGGGCTGGTCGTCGCTCCGCGCGGTTCGGATGAACCGAGCCTACGCGATGGACGGCCACCACCTCACGAATCGCCCGGGGCCGCGCGTCGTCGAGACGCTCGAAACGCTCGCAGCGTTGCTCCAGCCGGAGCACTTCGACGTCCCGGAGCCGTGGATGGCGACGTCGCTCCCCGAGCTCGGATGACGCTCGAACTGCCCGACGACCTTCGGCGCGAGATCGTCGACCACGCCCGCTCCGGCGCGCCCGAGGAGGTCGTCGGCGTCCTCGCTGGACGGCGCGGGGACCCGTCGCGAGTCGACCGGGTATACCGGGCGACGAACGCGGCCAACTGCCCCGAAGTCAGATACGAGATCGAGCCGACGGCGGAGCTGGAACTGCTCGAACGGATCGACGGGGCCGGGTTCGATGTCGTCGGCTTTTATCACTCCCACCCGCACGGCCCGCTCGAACCGAGCGACACGGACGCTCGGCTCGCGGCGTGGCCCGACCACTCGTACGTGATCGTCTCCCTGGCCGCCGAACCGGCGATCGGTAGCTGGCGCTGGCGCGGCGATCGGTTCGAGGCCGAACCGGTTCGGATCGGCTGATCGTCGTACGATCCGAACGCCTATCCGTCGACCGGGGTTTTGACGACCGTCACGGGTCGTTCGGTCATCCGAGCGACGCGCTCGGCGACGCTACCGAGGAGGCGGCGGTACTCGCCTGGACGATCCTTCGAGCCGATGACCGTGAGGCCGATATCGGCTTCGTCGGCGTACGCGAGGATCTCCTCGTGGGGGACGCCGTGTCGGACGACAGCGGTCGTCTCCACGCCCGCGGCGTTGGCCGCCTCGACGATGGACTCGATGGCCTCCTCGCCCGCCTGTTCGAGTGCGCTTTCGAGTCCCTCGAACTCGTGGACGTACTCGTCGCCGGAGTAGGAGCTGTACGTGTCGGTGTCGACGATGTAGAGCACGTGCAGCGTGGCGTCGTACCGATCGGCGATATCGATAGCGTGGTCGATCGCCCGGTCCATCCCCGCGCTCGCGTCCGTCGGCAACAGGATACTGTCGTACACGTTCGAACGTGGTCGGAGCGATCACCTATGTGTTTCGCCGACTCCCAGCGTTCGGTACGAACCGACGCGCGATCCATCGAGAGACATTCGAATCCGTTTACTTTCCGCGGCGGCAACGGCCGGACGAACCCGATGTACGACGACATTCTCGTTCCGACGGACGGCGGCGAACAGATGGGCTCGGTTATCGACGCGGCCGTCGATATCGCAGCACAGCGTGGGGCAACCGTTCACGCGCTTTCGGTCATCGATCGTGGCGTCTTTCTCACGCTCGACGACGGACTGACCGACGCGGTCGAGGAGGAACTCACCGCGAACGCCGAGGGGGCGGTCCGAGCGGTCACCGAGGCCGCGGAAGCCGCCGAAATCGAACACGAAGCGGTCGTTCGTCGCGGCCGCCCCGGCGAGGAGATCGTCGCGTACGCCGACGAGATTGGTGCCGATCTCATCGTGATGGGGACCCGCGGCGCGGACGGTCACGAGCGTCGGATGCTCGGCAGCGTCTCTCAAGACGTGATCACGGAGACGGACTGTCAAACGCTCGTGATCCCGCTTCGCACGGCCTGACTGATCGGTTCGATCGACCAGAGAAACGGTCCACCGCACCCCGTTCCCGTTCTACATTTATATTTCCCATTATACAAGAGATATAGTGAACATATGAGTGTAAAATGAATAATAACACGACCATAGGCGATATTTATACGTACAGAATGTCGCATTTGTAATCAGAATGCTCGAACGAAGAACGTCCGATCGCCGTCGGAGCGGTCGACACGGATGAGAGATGTGGTGTCGAACGGGACGGCGGCGTTCCGGCGCGACGGTGCCGAGCTACGGGCCGAGTGTACGTCGTTCCTCGGGACGGTCGTCGAGGACGCCGGTGCCGACGGCGTCGTCGTCGAACTCGACGGCGGAGTGGAGTCGAGCGCCGTCGCGACGGTGGCCGTCGAGGCGCTCGGCCCCGAGCGCGTCTACGGGCTCGTCCTCCCGAGCAGCAAACTCGGCTCGCGGAGCGCACAGGACGCCGAAGCGATCGCGGCGGCGCTGGGCATCGAGACGGATACGGTACACCTACAGCCGCTGTTGATGTGTTTCGGCGATACGGTGCCGGAACACACGGATCTTCACGGTGATCCGATCGTCCGTGCCCACCTCGTCGCCCGGCTTCGGATGGCGATAACGTACCTCGCAGCGGAGGCGAGAAATCGCCTCGTCGTCGGCTCAGTGACCCGGACCGAGTTCCTCCTCGGATCGACCACCAGACACGGCGACAGAGCCGCCGATCTGTTCCCGCTCGGCGGGCTCTACAGCACCGAAGTCGAAGCGCTCGGCGACGACCTCGAACTCCCATCCTTCGTGACCGAAACGCCGCCGCTGGTGGGGCAGTATCCGGGAGAGACGGCGAAGTACGGGATCGATGCGCCGCCCGAAACGGTCGACGCGGTCCTGTACGGACTCGTCGAGGACGGCTGGACAGCCGAGCGGATCAGCCGGGAGCTCGACATCGATCGAGAGATCGTCGATCGGATCGCTCGGCACCGTCGGGAGACGGCCCGCGACCGACGCGAGCCGCCGATGGGGCCGGTCGGTGAAGCGGCGAGCGACTAGATCGCGCAGGTCTGTTCGTACTCGACGTCGTGGATCGATTCGATCCCACCGTCGCCGCAGATCGGACAGTCAGGACGGGGCTCGATCCGAATCTCCTCGAATGTCATGTCGGTAGCGTCGTAGAAGACCATCCGGCCGTCGAGCGTCTCGCCGTAGTCGAGGGCGAGTTTGATCGCCTCGGTCGCCTGAATACACCCGACGGTTCCGGGCAGGACACCCAACACGCCCGCGGTCGCACAGTCAGGGACGGTCCCGGGTTCGGGCGCTTCGGGGAACAGACACCGGTAACAGGGCCCGCTCTCATTCGCCTCGAACGTCGTCACCTGCCCTTCGAACCGGAGGATCGCGCCGTGGGCGAACGGCACGCCCGCGAGCGTGCAGGCGTCGTTGACGAGATACCGGGTGGCGAAGTTGTCCGAGCCGTCGACGACGATGTCGTACTCAGCGAGCAGTCCCTCGATGTTCGCCTCGGTGACGCGCGTCTCGTGGGGTTCGACAGTCACGTCGGGGTTCTGCCGCTCGATGAACTCGCGCGCCGAATCGACCTTCGAACGGCCGACGTCGGGGTCGCCGTGGATCACCTGCCGCTGGAGGTTCGAGCGCTCGACGACGTCGTTGTCGGCGATTCCGATCGTCCCGACGCCCGCGGCCGCCAGATACTGGAGAATCGGCGAGCCGAGCCCGCCGGCGCCGATACAGAGGATCGATGCGTCGAGCAGCCGCTTTTGACCCGCGGGGCCGATCTCGTCCATGATGATGTGTCTGGAGTAACGGTCGAGTTGCGCCGCGTCGAGCGAAAGACCCGTCATGGGGGCGTGTTGGATTTCCACGTATAAATCGGCGGGGGTGGTGACGGGACGGTTCTCAACCGTAGTCACACGTGCGAACAGGCGGTGGGCTCGCTCCGGCGATCCGTCCACCGCGCTCCCGCCTCGGCGGATCGCCGTCCGTCGGTCAGCGCACGGGCCGTCTGGTCCCGCGATGGTATATAAATCTCGGGATGCGGAGCGAAGCTCAGGCCCCGTCGTCGAAGTCGAGGGCGACGGAGTTCATGCAGTAGCGCTTGCCGGTCGGATCGGGGCCGTCGTCGAAGACGTGGCCGAGGTGACCGCCACAGCGCGCGCAAACGACCTCCGTTCGCACCATGCCGTGGCTGCGGTCCTCGCGGAGTTCGACGGCCCCCTCCTTGGCGTCGTAAAACGATGGCCAGCCCGAGTTCGAGTCGAACTTCGTCTCCGAGTCGAAGAGCTCGGCACCGCAGCCGGCACACCGATAGGACCCGTCGTCGTGTTTGCCGAGGTACTCGCCGGAGAACTTCGGCTCGGTCCCCTGTTCGCGGAGGATTCGGTACTCCTCGTCGGTGAGTCGTTCGCGCCATTCGACGTCGGTCGTGGGAATGCCATCGTCCATGGCCTGTCTTGGCGCTCGAAGGGCTTTGCCGTTGTGCCGATCGCACGGTGCCGCAAACGCAAAGAGGGCTCCGACGAACCGTTCTAGCATGCGAACCGAAGCCGAAATCCGCGAACGGATCGAGCAGCTGGAATCGAGATACGACGACTACGACCCGCCGTCATCCGAGCTCGAGGACACGGCCGAAATCGCGGTCCTTCGGGCGATCGAGGAGCTCGAGTGGGTGCTCGAAGAGTACGACGACGCGGCCGGATTTACCACGTCCTGAACCGCGGTCGATCGAAGCGTTTCACGGATTGGCCGTCAATCGCCGCCGCCGGCGTCTCGCCGGGAGTCACCCGTCGAGGACCCGAAGAGCCGTTCTCGAAGTCCGCGCTCGTGTTTCCGCTCGGCCAACAGCACCGAACAGTCCACGTCGTAGAGCACGTCCAACACGAGCGACCCGCGCACGAGCCGCGAGAGGAGCCCCCGCTCGGTCGCGCCGATGACGAGCATCGTCGAATCCTTCGCGGCGCGTTCGATGGCGGCCTCCACGTCACCGGTCTCGATGCGCAGCTCGGCGTCAGCGAGCTCGTGTGCTTCAGCCCACTCCTCGATGAAGGCGCGGCCAGCGACCTCGTCGTCCGCGACGTGGAGGAGCGTCACTGTCGAGTCGAACTCCGACCGAAGCGTCCGGGCGACGGCCGCGGAGAGATCCGAGGCCGGACCGCCGGCCGTCGGGACGAGAATTCGCGAGGGGTCGTATCCCCGATCGCGGTAGACGAGGAAGTCGCAGGGCAGATCGTACGCCAGTTCGTCGAGCGCGGATTCGGCTCGCCCCGGTGATCCGTGGGGATCCTCGCCCCAGCCCATCACGGTGATGTCGGCGCCGAACGTTCGGGCGGCATCGAAGATCTCCTCGAAGCCCCGGTGTGAGAGGACGACGTGCGTTTCGACCTCGACCCCGAGCGTCTCCGCGTCCGCTTGGGACCGTTCGAGGAGATCGCGGGCCGCGTCGTACGCGCCGCGGTCGCGAGCCGCCTCGAGGGAGGTCTGATCGGGGACGTTCGCGATGTTGACGGCGACGACCGTCCCGTTTCGTTGGTTCGCGATGGCCGCGGCGAGCGTGATGAGGTGTTTTTGGGTCGCGGGGTTCGAGAGCGGAACCATCACCCGGTAATCGTCACCCTCCGGCTGCACGGACGTCGCGGCCGAGACGGCGAGGTCGGGGATCTCCTCGGATCGATCGAGGATCCAACTGGCGAGGACCCCGCGGGATTCGACGTGGTTGCGAGCGTATCCGAAATACCAGAGGGCGGCGAAGGCGACCAGGCCGGCTGAGAGGGCGATGACGCGTGGCTCGATGTAGACGATGAGCGCGAAGGAAGTGATCGCGCCGATGACCGGGACGAGGGGATACAGCGGCACCTCGAAGTCGGGGTCGTAGCCCGGTGGTTCGGCCTCGCGCATCACGATCAACGCGAGGTTCAACAGGCCGTAGACGACGAGGTGAAGCACCGATCCCGCGGTCGCGAGCAGTTCGAGGTTGCCGCCGATCAAGAAGACGAGGATGAGCCCGCCGGTGACGGCGATGGACCGATACGGTGTCCCAAAGCGCTCGTGGATCTCGTTGAGGTCGGGCGTGACGATCTTCTCTCGGCCCATCGCGAAGTTGATCCGCGACGAGGAGAGGATCGAGGCGTTGGCCGAGGAGGCGGTCGCGAGCAGGCCGCCGAACAGCAACAGCCCCCACCCGACGACGCCCAACTCGAACCCGAATATGCTGTACTGGCCGAAGAGCAGTTGGGCGGCGTCGACGACCGCGGTGTCGTTGCCGGAGACGAGTTCGTTCGGCACCGCCGCCAACAGTACGAGCAAGAAGAGCCCGTAAACGACCGTCACGAGGACGACGGATCCGATGACCGCGCGCGGGAGGTTCCGGCCGGGATCTTTGATCTCTTCGGCGACGGACGTGATCTGAACGAACCCGAGATACGAGACGAAGACGATGGCGGTGACGGGTAACACCTCGCCCATTGCACCGGGCGGCGCGAGCGGTCGGAGCGACTCGATGTCGGCGTTCAACAGACCGACGACGGTGAACAGCCCGAGGATGCCTAACAGCATGAGAACGATGACGATCTGGAGCCCCCCGGTCTCCTTCGCGCCGACGTAGTTGATCGCGATGAACAGCAGCGCGCCGACGAGGCCGATGACCTGTGCGGCCTCCAAAAATATCGGCCCGACCGACAGCGCGGACGCGCCGACGAGCGTGTTGACGTACTCGCCGAGCCCGTACATGTAGAACGCGGAGGCGAACGCCAGTCCCAACCAGTTTGCCCAGCCGCTTATCGAGCCGAACAGCGGGCCGAGTGCCTTGTTGATGTAGAAGTACGCGCCGCCTGATTTCGGCATCGCGGTGCCGAGTTCCGACGCCGAGAGAGCGGTGAAGATGGCGATCATACCGCCGAGAACGAAGGTGAGCGCGGCGAGCGGACCGGCGCGAAGCACCGCGGTCCCGGGAAGCACGAAGATGCCCGCGCCGATCATCGTCCCCACGCCGATCGTGAGCGCGGCGAGCGGCCCAAGGTCCTTCGCGAGTTCCTCGTCGCTCATAGGCGTGTGCCAGTGAGCCAACAATTTCGCAACGAACGCTCTGAGTCGTCGCGTCGGGAGGATGTCATTACCGGGGGAACGGCCTCGGACGGTTTATATCCGACCGTTTCGACCGAACCCGGACGTATTATCGTGATGAACGGGCGATGCGAGCGGTCGGGTGGACGACCCCCCGCGACGCCACACCACTTAAGAAACGCCGCCGTCGAGATCTAGTATGTCATTGCTGACCCGTATCGTGATGCCCGTCGCGACGGAGGCCGACGCCGAACAGACGTGTGCGGCGCTCGAACCACATCTCGACGAGGTGTCGAGCGTCCTCGCCGTACACGTCATCGAGAAGGGGGGCGGGGGGATCGACAAGGCACCGCTGGCGAAGCGCGAGGAGGACGCCGCGGAGATCCTCGGGATCGTCGAGGAGACGCTGGGCGAGAACGCGGACGTGGAGACGAAGACGGCCTACGGAACGGACGTCGTCGAGACGCTGTTCGAGACCGCCGAGGGCGCCGAGGCGACGGCGCTCGTCTTCGTCGCGCGGGAGGGTGGCAGGCTCGTCCGACTGCTCTCCGGCGACACCTCGATGCGGCTCGTCACCGAGGGGACGATGCCCGTCGTCGCGCTGCCGAGTCGGTGACAGTGTATGATCGAGACGGGCGATCGGGAGGGTGAGTCGACCGGCGGACCGACCGTTCTCGCCGCCCTCGCTAACCCGCGGACCGAGTCCGCGCTCGTCACCGTCGCGGGCGCGCTCGCGAAGCAGCGAGGGGGGCGGGTGCTGGCGGCGCACGTCGTCCGGGTGCCCGATCAGACGGCGTTGTCTGCCGCCGCCGAGGACGATCGGCTCCGGGCCGACTCCGAGCGGTTGCTCGAGGCGGCGACAGCCGACTCGGCGGGGATGGGCGTCGCGGTCGAAACGAGGACCGTCTTCTCTCACCGGGCGGTCGCAGAGGTGTTCGATCTCGCCCGGCGGACCGACGCCGACGCGGTCGTCATGGGGTACGGCGGTGCTCGGCTCGCCGGCGGGCGAGCCGAATCCCCGCTCGACGAACTGGCGTACGAGCTGCCGTGTGACTTTCTCGTGTTGAACGAGCGGGAGTTCGACCCCTCCCGAGTCCTGTTGCCGACCGCGGGCGGCTACTCGTCGGATCTCTCGGCGGCGGTGGCGCGGGCGCTCCGCGACGCGCTCGGTTCGACGGTGTCGATCCTGTACGTTGCCGACGAGGGCGAAACCGACGCCGGACGGCGGTTCATCACTACCTGGACGGCCGAGCGGGGACTCGGCGACGCCGAGGTTGTCGTCGAGACTGGCGACGTCGAGGCCGCCATCGAACGCGCTGCCGCGGAGCACACCCTCGTCGTGATCGGGGCGACCGAGCGGGGGCTCCTCTCACGGGTGGTCGGCGGCTCGCTCACTCTGTCGGTACTCAACGAGCTCGACACCTCGGTGCTCGTGGCCGAGCGGCCGAGCGATCGATCGCTTCGGGAGCGGCTGTTCGGTCGTCGATAGTTGGGAAACTGCAGGGAGACGATTCAAGCCCGTCGAGCCCCAAACGACGGTATGTCCGAAACCGCAACCCTCGCCGGCGGCTGCTTTTGGTGCATCGAAGCGGCGCTGAAAGAGCTTCGCGGCGTCGATCGCGTCACCTCCGGCTACGCCGGTGGCCACGTCGACGATCCCAGCTACGAGGCCGTCTGCCGGGGCGAAACCGGCCACGCGGAGGTCGTCCAGGTCGAGTTCGATCCCGACGCGATCGGCTACCGGGACCTGCTCGAAGTGTTCTTTACGATCCACGACCCGACGACGCTGAACCGGCAGGGCCCGGACGTCGGCAGCCAGTACCGGTCGGCCGTCTACTACCACGACGACGCGCAGCGGGAGACCGTCGAGGCGGTGATCGACGAGTTGGAACCGCTGTACGACGACGAGATCGTCACCGAGGTCGCGCCGCTGGAAACGTTCTATCCCGCCGAGGAGTACCACCAGGACTACTTCGAGAAACACCCGAACGACACGTACTGCACGGTCAACATCAACCCGAAGCTCTCGAAGCTCCGCGAGAAGCACGCCGAGCTGCTCGCGTGAGGGCCGCTCGCGGGAGCTCGGTTTCGAGACGGTGGGAACCGGAGATATCATAAAGACGCACGGGCTCGTACTCCGATGGCATGGCCAGCGAGGTCAGATCGACCGTGCGAGCGCCGTCGCCGCGTTCTCGGACGTCACGCTGTTGTTGGCCGACGGCGAGGAGAACCTCGGCGACCTGATCGCCGAGATCGACAGCGAGACGTTCGACGCCGTCGACGACCTCGAAACGGGGTTACACAACGTGTTGCCGCGCGAGGCGATCGGGGAGCCGTACCAGTCGGAGGGCGACGCGTGAGCCGGTCGCGAGAGCGCCGCCCGATCCCACGCGCTGCGACGCGGGGGTACGCATTTATATATCCGTGCCGATAGCGCGGATATGTACGAGCGAATCTTGCTCCCGACGGACGGAAGCCAGGGGAACACGCCGGCGGTCGAACAGGCGATCGGACTCGCGGCCGAGACCGGCGCGACGCTGCACGTGCTCTTCGTCGTTGAGGACATCCCCTACGCGCCGGAGATGATGGACGGCGAGATCGAAGCGAAGCTCAGACAGATCGGCGAGGACGCCATGGAGGAGATCCGAGAGCGCGCCGACGACGCCGGCGTCGAGATCGAGACGGCGATCGAGGACGGCACGCCGCACCGATCGATACTGGCGTACGCCGACGACGAGGACGCCGACCTCATCGTGATGGGAACGCACGGTCGGAGCGGGCTGGATCGGTATCTGCTCGGGAGCGTCACGGAGCGCGTGGTTCGGGGCGCGGAGATCCCGGTACTCACCGTCCGCGTCAGCGACGACGACGTGTGAACGCAAACGGGGAGAACACAACGCCGATCAGGGCGTGACGACCTCGGACGGTGCCGAACCGCCCGTTTCGAGGTGACACAGCGAAGCAAGCCGTTCGACCGCGACGGGTCCGACGCGGAGCGCGTACAGGATCTCGGTCGAGGACGGCGACGTGGAGATGACGTTCAGGGCTTCGGTTCCTCGGAGCGCTCACTCCGTCGTTTCGCTGCGAGGAGTCCACCGATGAGCGCGGCGAGCGCGGCGAGCGCACCGAATCCGGGCAGATCGTCGGGGGCGTCGGGGGCCGCCGGCGTCGCCGTTTCGGTGGACGTGTCGGTCGTTTCCGCCGGCGTCTCCGTCGCCTCGGTCGACGCGCGCGCGTCGGCGTACGCCTCCGGGTGGAACGTTTGAGCGAGTTCGGTGATGGCGTAGACGATTCTCGGGGCGGGACGGTTCAGGTGGTTGATATCGATCACGACCGTCTGATTCTCCCGAACGGCGGTCGTTTCGTCGTACGCGGGACTGTCGGGGAGGTCCGGCGAGTTCGTGTTGAGGACGATCCAGTCGGGGTTCTCCTCGATGACCATCTCCTCGTTGACCGGTTCATACTCGGCGATGCCGAGTTCGGCCGCGACGTTGGTCCCGCCGCTGGCCTCGATGATCTCGTGGATGAAGGTGTCCGAGCCGGCGGTGTACCCGAAGAACGTGTAGAGGACGTCGGGGCGCTCGTGACCGTCGACCGCCGCCTCGACGACGGCCAGTTCTTCGTCCATCCACGCGACGGTCTCGGCCGCGCCCTCACACTCGCCGACAAGTTGGCCGGTGAGGCGGGTCCGCTCCCGCACGTCGTCGATCGACTCTGCGGAGGGGTAGTAGTAAACCGTGAGACCGGCGTTGCGGAGGACCTCGACCAACTCCTCTGTGACCATCTGTGAACTCGGCGCGAGCACGAGATCCGGTTCGAGTGCCACGACCGCTTCGGGGTTGATCGTCTGTCCGTCGGTCGAGATGTTCGTCCGTTTCTCGGCTCCATCGAGGTTCATCGCGTGTTTCGTGAGTCCGACGACCTTCTCCTCGGCCCCGATCTCCCACATGGTCTGGGCTGTGCTCGGGTTTAGCGTGACGACGCGCTCGGGTTCCTCCGAGAGGTTCACCGTGGTTCCGGTCCCGTCGGTCGTTTCGAAGGGGAAGGTACACTGATCCGCGGTGAGCGATTGCCCGGGTGAGAACGGCTCGTTCGCGGTTGGAACCCCGCTGACGGGGGCGACCGACGCGCACACGAGGAGTCCGGCGAGAAGCACGAGGAGCCAGCGTTGCATGGACGCACCCACCCACTAGTACAATAAAAATTTAGTTATTACTACCTGAATTTCATCACCGGTAGCCGAACTGAGCGAGCGAGGCGGCACCGGCGGCGACCGCGACGGCGGCGGCGACGACTGCCACGAGCAGATAGACGGCTGACGTCGTCACGCCGTACGCGGCAGCGCCGACCGCGGCGATGGCCGACACTGCGGTGAGCCAGATGAGCCCCAGCCCGATCAGACCGCTGCGGACGCTGATGAGGCCCGGCCTGGGGTCGTCGGACGCGGCGGCGTCGATCCGTGCATCCGATCGGTTCGCGGACGCCGAGTCCCGTTCGTCCATACGCCCGTCAGGGCGGCCCTTCGGATAAATCGACGCATCACCGATCGAGCCGCCCGATAGCTTATTGACGGCGGGCGCGCCCATCTGGGGTATGCCCGAGCTCTCTGTCTCCGACGCGCAACTCGAACGGCTCGACGATATCGCTGCGGAGCTCGAAGCCGTCTACGTCGGCGAGTACGGAACCGTTCGACCCGCGGACGCGCTAGAGTACCTGCTGGACACGTATACGCCGCCGGACGCCGATGCGGCCGAGGGTGACGCGAAGCCGGCGGACGCGACGGTCGAGACGTTGACGGGGATCGACGGCGTCGGCGAGGTGACCGCGACATCGCTCGCGGCAGCCGGGTTCAGATCCATCGAGGCGGTTCGAGACGCCGATCCGGAAGCGCTCGCCGATGTCGAGGGGATCGGTCGCGAGCAGGCGATCGACATCGCCGCGGCGGCGGCCACCGTGGAGGACCGAGCGGGCAAGTCGGCGGATGGAGCCGACGCCGGTGACGGGAATGCCGGCGAGGAGCGCGACGGGACCGAATCGCCAGAGGACACGCTCCAGCAGGCGATGAGCCTGCTCGACGCCCACGACGACCGCTGGCGAGAGTCCGGCGGCGAAGAGCCCTACGAAGTCGATCTGCCGGACGGCTCGACGACCGGAGTCCGGACGAAAGACGACATCAAGCGGCTCATCTTCAAACACTGGCGGTGAGGGCTCCGCAGCGGCAGCGATGGCGGCGGCGGAGGACCGTCCGCCCTACTTCGCGGCGGCGTCTGCCGCACCGGCCGACCGACGTTCGCGGATGACGTTCATCGCCGTGACGAGATCCGAGCGGGTCACGAGCCCGACGAGCGCGCCGTCGTCGTCGACGACCGGCAGTCGGCCGACGTCGCTCGACCCGATCCGTCGCATCGCATCCATCGCCTCGGCGTCGGGCGCGACCGTCTCCAGCTTGGCGCTCATCGTCTCGCCAACGGTCACCATCGCCCGCGAGTCTGGATCGACGTCGCGGATGTCGTCGAGCGTCACGATCCCGACGAGTACCCCATCGTCCAACACCGGATACCCGGTGTGGCGCTCGCTGAACATCCGATCGAGCACGTCGGCGAGCGAGTGCGTCGGCTCGACGGTTCGGATCTGTGCGACTGGCGTCATCACGTCGCGCACCCGGACGCCCTCGAACGTCGCCTCGATCGCCGTCTGTCGACCCTCGGCGGCCGCCGCGATGTAGACGAAGAATGCGACGGCGACGAGAAAGGGGTTGAACGCGAGGACGCCGAACAGTCCCAGCACGATCGCTAAGAACTTCCCGATCCCGACGGCGCGTTCGGTCGCCGCCGCGTGGGTCCGCGTCCGTCCGAGCAGCGCTCTGAGCACCCGGCCGCCGTCGAGCGGAAACGCCGGGATCATGTTGAAGCCCGCGAGCACGACGTTCAAGACCGCGAGATACCCCAACACGAACCGGACGGGGTCGGACAGGACCGCCTCGAAGGCGAAGAAACACCCGACACCGAGGGCGACGCTGACGACCGGGCCGGCCAGCGCGATCCACAGCTCGTGGTTCCAGCGGCGGGGCTGTTCTTCGGTCCTCGCGATGCCGCCGAGCAGCCACAGCGTGATCGACTCGATCTCGTAGCCGTAGCGCCGAGCGACGGCGGCGTGGCCCAACTCGTGTAAGAGTACGCAGACGAACAGACCAATCGCGGCGGCGAGGCCGAGTCCCCACGGCACCAGCCCCTCGGTCAACACCGCGGCGTCGAGCCCCGCCTCGAGGCCGGCGTTGAGCGCGTCGACAACCTCGGCCATCGCGTTGCCGATGAGGTACGCCAACACCGGGAGGATCAAGAGGAGCGTGACATCGAGTCTGATCGGAATCCCAGCGATCGAGCCGACGCGAAACCCCTTGAACATACCCCACACGTCGCACACGACGGCAAAGAAGGTTTCCCGCGAGTCGACGCCGGACATCGGCGGCGGCCGCGTCCGAACGGCCCACCGGCCGGAACCGCACGTTTCTTACCCGGCTGCCGCCTCTTCGTAGCCAAATGGACGAGACCGTACTGCTCACCGGGGCCAAGGGATCGGTCGGGACGGCGATCCGCGAGGGGTTGGCCGACGAGTATGACTGGCGCTACCTGTTTCACAACCCGCCGCCGTTCGAGCCGGACCACCCCTACCTCGTCGGCGACGTGAGCGACGAGGAGCTCGTCGCCGAGGCCTGCGAGGACGTGGGTGCAGTGGTCCACCTGGCCGGCGATCCTCGACGCGACGCCCCGTGGGACTCGGTCCTCGAGAACAACATTCACGGGACGAAGGTCCTCTACGAGGCCGCCGTCGAGGCGGGCGTCGAGAAGTTCGTCTTCGCCTCCTCGAACCACGCCGTCGGCCACTTCGAAACCGAGCGGAAACCCGACCTCTACCGGACCCACGACGATTTCATGCTCGACGGCACGGAACTGCCCCGCCCCGGCAACCACTACGGCATCTCGAAGGCGACCGGCGAGATCATCGGTCGTTACTACCACGACGAGTACGGGATCGACGTCTGCAACATCCGGATCGGCAACCTCACGCGCGGGCACCCGCCGGTCGACTACGAACGCGGGCAGGCGATGTGGCTCTCCTACCGCGACTGCGCGCACATCCACGACTGCGCCCTGCAAGCGGAGTACGACTACGAGATCGTCTACGGCATCTCCGACAACGACCGCAAGTACTACTCCTTAGAGCGCGCCAAGGAGGTGCTGGGCTACGACCCCCAGGACAACTCCGCGGAGTGGAAGGCCGGCGAACGGGCCGGGTAGCGGTTATTCCAGCGAGAACGGATCAAAAAAGCCCCTCGACGTCGGATTCGCGCGTCCGTCGGCGATCGACGTGTTCCCGCAGGCGCTGTCGGACGATCGGTCGGGGAGTGTTTATATACGCCACCGCCAGCGCGACGAAGGGGCTCGTCTCTTTTCCGTCTCGTACATCCGCATCGGCGTACGCTGCGGCCGTTTCGAGCAGCTCGTCGCCCTCCGTCTCGGCGACCGCCTCGACCGCCGCGATCGCGTCCTCTGGCGGGAGGTCGTCGAGGTCGATCGCCTCGCATTCGACCCGGAGTTCTGGCGGGCGCTCGCGGCGGCCGAGACCGGGATCGGCGGCGAGTCGGCCGAGCCACGCGAGGAGGTCGTCGACGGCGATCTCCTCGCAGACGTTTAAGTACCCGATCGCGCTTTTCGCGAGCCCGGCGGCCCCTGAATCGTTCCCCTCCTGCGATTTATAAACTGCGACGCTCGCCTGGAGGACGCCCTGGATACAGTCGTCTCGCTGCCCTGCCGGCGAACCGAGCCACAGGGCTTCGAGCGGTTCGTGCGCGGCGAGGTAGCGGCCACTGTTATAAAGGGCGACGCCGATCCGCAGGCGATCCATACGCGACGTTTCGCCCGAGTATATAAATGGTCGTCGGCGGTCGAGCGGTCGAAGGCGGTGCGGTTCTCGGCTCAGTCGGCCGGGACGCCCGCTGGGGACGGTCGGCCGTCCCGGTCCACAGCCACGTGGCAGCAGTGGCGACGAACAGCGAGAGGTCCGTAACCCCCGAGAAGGCGACGGCGAGCGCCGAGATCACCGGCAGCGTCGCCACGACCAGGAGCGCGAGGTACGGGACCCGTTCGACCGCGTACGCGAGGCGGGCCGGCACGTACGCGAGGAGGTAGGCGGACAACAGCAGGTTCGCCGTCGTCGCGGGGTAGAACCCGCCCGCGTAGTAGGCGAGCCAGGTGACATACCGCCGGTTGGCCGGCGAGCGTCTTGAACTGCGTGATCCCGAGAGCGTCGCCACTCGGAGAAGTCGCTATCGAGCGAGCGCGCGAAAAAAGTGCGTGGATCGCAGTTAGAACGTCTCGAGATAGCGGTCGAGTTCCCACTCGGAGACGTCGACGAGGTACTCGCTGAACTCTTGGCTCTTGGCCTGGATGAACTTCTCGGCGACGTGGTCACCGAGGGCGCCCTTGACGAGGTCATCCTCCTCCAGCGCGTCGATGGCCTCGCCGAGGTTCGACGGGAGCGTCGTGATGCCGTACTCCTCGCGTTTCGCCTCGTCGAACTCGTAGATGTTCTCGCGGACGGGTTCGGGACATTCTAGTCCCCGTTCGATGCCGTCGAGACCGGCGTGGATGAGCACCGCCAACGCGAGGTACGGGTTACACGAGGGATCGGGGAACCGAGCCTCGATTCGGCTCGCCGCGGGGACGCGGGCGGCCGGCTTGCGGATGAGCGCCGAGCGGTTCCGATCGGACCACGCGACGTAGACGGGCGCTTCGTAGCCGGGGACGAGCCGCTTGTAGCTGTTCACGGTCGGGTTCGTCACGGCCGCGAGCGCCTCGGCGTGCTCGAGGATGCCGGCGGTGAACTGCTTGGCCGTCTCAGAGAGATTGAACTCGTCGTCGTCGTCGTGGAAGGCGTTCTCGCCGCCCTCGGTGAAAAGCGAGATGTGGGTGTGCATCCCCGACCCATTGATCTTCGGGATCGGCTTGGGCATGAACGTCGCGTGGAGGTCGTGTTGGGCGGCGATGGCCCGCACGACCGTGCGGAACGTCCCGACGTTGTCGGCGGTCGTCAGGGCGTCGTCGTACTCGAAGTTGATCTCGTGTTGGCCCTGGGCGACCTCGTGGTGTGAGGCCTCGATCTCGAAGTCCATATCCTCGAGGCCGTAGATGATGTCGCGTCGGACGTCGCTCGCGAGATCCTTCGGCGCGAGGTCGAAGTAGCCGCCGGCATCGTTGGTGTTCGTCGTCGCGCGGCCGTCTTCGTCCTCCTCGAACAGGAAGAACTCCGGCTCGGGGGCGGCGTTGACCATATACCCCATCTCGTCGGCGCGTTTGATTGCCTGTTTGAGCACGTAGCGCGGGTCGCCCTCGAAGGGCTCGCCCGTGGACGTGTCGTAGACGTCGCAGATCATTCGAGCCGACGCGCCGTCCTCGCGTTTTCTCCACGGCAGCACGGCGAAGGTGCTCGCGTCCGGGATGAGCCGCATGTCGGACTCCTGAATCCGGACGAACCCCTCGATCGAGGAGCCGTCGAAGTAGATACCGTCGACGAAGGCCTTCTCGGCCTGGTCCGCTGGCACGGCCACGTTCTTGACCGTCCCGAGAATATCCGTAAACTGCAGTCGGAGGAATCCGACGTTCTGCGCTTCGATCTCGTCGAGAACGGCCTGGGCTTCGGAGGTGAGGCCGCCATCGGCGGTTACGTTTTGGTTCGTCATGTTTCTCGTCGGCGGACTCGACGCGTCCCCGTACTAAAACGTTGCTGATCTGCGCAAATCTCTCGGACTACGCTAAAGAACTGAATATTCGTAAACTTCTAATCCCTGCAACCAGTAGCGGCGTGTAATGACGTACGAAAATCTCGACCGGAAGTTGGTAAACGCACTCCTGGAAGACGGCCGCGCCTCGCTCCGTTCGCTCGGCGAAGACCTCGACATCTCGGTGACGACGGTGTCGAACCACATCTCCGACCTCGAAGAGCAGGGGATCATCCGCGGGTACGCCCCGATCGTCGACTACGGCGAGTTGGGCTACGACGTGACGGCGATCATCCAGATGAAAGTCGAGGGAAGCGCGCTACCCGACATCACCGACCGACTGCAGGGGCACAAACACATGGTGTCTGTGTACGAGGTCACCGGTGACCACGACATCATCGCGATCGGCAAGTTCACCGACACCGACCACATGAACGAGCAGATCAAAGAGCTCCTCATCGACCCCGACATCAAGGAGTCGAACACCAGCGTCGTGCTCAACACGGTCGCCGAGAACCAGCAGTTCGATCTCGAGTACTGAGGGCGGGGCCGAACCCACGTTTCGATGAGCGCCCGTAACACACCCGTCGGCAGAGAGAGATATCTCCATCGTCAGGGGCCTCCACTCGGTTCGTCATCAGCGTTCGGAACCGACCACGTCGGCGTCAGTGGGCCCCTGTCCGTCGAACTCAGAGACGAAGGCGTCGAGTTGAGCGGGGTCGTCCGAACCGGGTAAGCGGCGCTCGGCGGTCGTGCACTCAGCATCGATGCCCAGACGCTCACAGGCGAGATCGGCGGTCTCTTGGGCCATCTTCCGGTAGGTCGTGAGCTTGCCGCCGACGATGCTGGCGAAGTTCTCGACGTCGTCCTCGGCGTGGTCCAATCTGAAGAATCCGCGGGAAATCCCACGCCCGTTGCACCCGTCTTCATCGGGTGCGTACAGCGGACGGACGCCCCACCACGTGCGGCCGTCCGGAGCGTCGACGATCGACGGGAGCATGGCACCGCACTCTCTGCGGGTTCGCTCGATCTCCCAGTCCTCGATCGGATGGTCGTCGGGATCCGCCACCGGAACGCTGGTCGTTCCGAGGACGACCGCCGACCCGTGCGGCACGATGATATCCCCGTCGTTCGGGGGCCGACATCGGTTCAACACCGGCCCGAGGTCGTCGTATTCGATCGAGATCATCACCCCACGCGTCAGTCGCATCTCGATATCGAGGCCGACCATCGTGGCGATCCGGTCGGCCCACGCGCCAGCCGCGTTGATGACGTAGTCCGGTTCGATCCGCTCACCGCCGAGTTCGACGCTCGTGATCCGCCCGTCCGTTACAGTCATCCCTCCGACCGGCGCACCGACGGCGATCGTCGCGCCGTGATCGCGGGCGTCGGCCGCGTTAGCAGCGACCAATCGCGAGGGATACACGACGGCATCAGGCACCTCCATCGCGCGGGCGACGTCGTCGGAGAGCTCTGGAACGATCGCTCCGGCCTCGTCGCCATCGAGAACCCGCGTCGGGATTCCGATCGACGCACACCGGTCGCGTTTGATGTCGAAGTAGTCGGGGTCGTCGGCGGCGAGTTGAACGAAGAGGCCGCCCGTCTCTCGAATACACGCGCCGGCGATCTCTCTGAGGATGCGGTTCTCCTCGAGACACTCCCTCGCGCCTTCAAAGTCCGATTCGGCATAGCGAGCCCCGCTGTGGAGCAGACCGTGCGATCGACCGGAGGTCCCGCTTCCGAGTCCAGCGCGGTCGACCAGCGTGACGTCGACGCCTCGAAGGGCGAGGTCTCGGGCGGTGCCGGCGCCGGTCACACCGCCGCCGACGACGAGCACGGTCGGATCGTTCATAAACCGTCGAGCGACTCGCGGAGCAGCGTTGGCAGTTCGGTCAGCGACTCGATCTCAGCCACCGGTTCGTGCGGGAGCGATACGTGGCTGTTATGCGCACGTCTGACGAAGACGGCGTCCAGCCCTGCACGCGTCGCTGCGAGTACATCGGTCGCCCGATCGCCGACGTAGATACCCCCGACGCCGCCGAGGGCGTCGCGACCGGTCAGAAGGTAGTGTGGATCCGGTTTTCGGCGGTAGAATCCACTTACGCCCGGTTCACGGCCACAGACGTAATCGAAGGCGTCGAGTCCGTAGTGATCGACGACGAACGTGGTGACGGCGTTGTAGTTGTTGCTCACGAGGCCGAGATTGCAGTCGTCGGCCAGCTCGTCGAGGGCGTCGCTGTCCGGGTACGGTGTACGGTGGCCGGATTTCAGTCGCTCGATCGCGCGGCTCGCGCTGTGTCGTTCCCGGCGGCGGTAGAACTCGACGGGGTCGATTCCGAGGCGCTTGCAGCCGCGAACGAAGTCGGTGTCGTACTCGTAGCCGGCCAGTAACGATCGGGTCTCGCTGTCGACTGCGAGGTCGGCTTCCGCGATGGCATCTTCGAGAGCGTGATCGTGTACCGCCGGATCGGTACCGTGACCTTCGAGCACTACGCCATCCATATCGAACAACAGCAGTCGTCGGCCCATGTCGTCCACATCCGGTCGTGACGCCGGAGCCGTATTGGCGTGTCGGTGAGCCATCTCAGCGCACCATCCCTCTGGTCTGTTTCGAGATGAGTTCACTGAGGACGACGATGCCGAGGATCGCGATCAATATCATCGAGACGGAACGCCACGCGAAGGCGTCGATCGCTCGGAAGAGTTCGACGCCGATGCCACCCGCGCCGACGAACCCGAGGACGGTCGAGTCCCTGATGTTGATCTCCCACCGGTAGACGGTAAGCCCGACAAGCGCGGGTTTGACCTGCGGGAGGATCCCATAGAGCAGCATCTGGACCGGTGACGCGCCCGCGGCCCGCACCGCCTCGACCTGACCGAAGTCGATCTCCTCGATCTCCTCGCCGAGCAGTTTGCCGAGAAAGCCGACCGACCGGAAGGCGATCGCGATCGCGCCGGGGAGCGCCCCGGCCCCGAACATGACGACGAAGATCAGTGCCCAGATGATGGTGTTCACCGAGCGGCTCACCGTCACGAGCACCTTGCCGAGCCAGTACGTGAGGGCGTTCGGCGTCGTGTTCTCGGCGGCCAACAGCGCGACCGGGATCGCGAGCGCGACCGCGCCGATGGTGCCGAGCGCGGCGATGTGAACCGTCTCGATCAGCGGGCCGACGATCTCCGGAGTGTACGCCACGTCGGGCGGATACATCCGAGTGAGGAGGTCCGCGACCTCCCGCGGGACGGTATCGAGGGCGACGAATTCGATGGAGAGAAACCGCCACGAGACGAGGACCGTCACCGCGGTTGCGAGGAGAGCGAAGAACCGACCGAGTCGACGACGGCGATCGAAGCGTTCCCATGTCGGCGTCTCAGTCGACATCACTGGTACCTCCGTCTGACGACGGCGCTCACGCCCTCGGCGACCAGCACGACCGCGATGATCGCGAGCAGGATCGCCGAGACGTAGCCGTAGTCGTAGCGGTTGAACGCGGTGAGAAGCACCGATCCGATCCCGCCCGCGCCGACGATGCCGATGATCGTCGAGGTGCGGATGTTGATGTCCCATCGATAGATCGACAGACCAGCGAACCGCGGGACGATCTGCGGAACGACGCCGTACAGTAACGTCTGGACCGGCGAGCTACCGGCCGCCCGGACCGCCTCGACGCTCCCCATATCGATGTCTTCGATGTCTTCGGCCAACAGCTTCGAAAAGAAGCCGACGGTTTTGAACGTAATCGTGACGATACCAGCCAGCGGGCCGAAGCCGACGGCTTTGACGGCGATAATGGCGACGATGATCGCGTTGAACGCCCGCGAGATGGAGATCAGTCCGCGGTTGAGGGCGTACAACGGTCGCGGGGAGATGTTCTCGGCTGCCATGAACGCGATCGGCACACTCACCAGGATGCCGGTCAGCGTCGACACCATCGCGATCGCCACGCTTTCGAGCATCTTCTCGACAATCCTGGTTCGTTGTCGTGGCGTCGCTTCCGGTGGGACGAAATCGCCGGCCAGCGTGACGGCGTTCCCGATCCCGTCGAGAATGCGTCCGGGCGCGGCACCGAGCCCCCACGCCGACCAGAGAAAGAACGCGACGACGGCGAGGTAGGTGAGCCACTTTATTTCCCGGCGCGGGAAGACGCTCGGACGGTCCCACGTCGCTTCGCCGGCCGCCACCTCAGAGCCCCCCGTTCGCCGGTTCGGTTTTATTGAGCACGAGACGGTCGTCGGCCCGCTCGGCATCGCCTACGTCGTGCGAATCCGTGCCCCTCGGATCCGCGCCACGGTACACGGTGTCGAGCCCGTGTTCGTCGAGGTCGCCCGGCGTTCCCTCGAAGACGAGTTCACCGTCGTGAAGGCCGACGATCCGGTCGGCGTGTTCGATCGCCAAGTCCACCTCGTGGATGTTGATGAGGACGGGAACCTCGCGCTCGGCGGCGATTTCGGTCAGTAGTTTCATCACTGTCTCGGAGGTCTCCGGATCGAGGCTGGATGTCGGCTCGTCAACGAGCAGGATCTTCGGGTCTTGAATCACCGCTCGTGCGATGCCGACCCGCTGTCGTTGCCCGCCCGAGAGCTCGTCGACGCGTTTGTCGGCCATCTCACCGAGGCCGACCCGATCGAGAATCTCGTAGGCCCGTTCGATCGCGTCCGGCGGGAAGTTCCGGCGGAAGGCCGCCCACGCCGAGACGTAGCCGAGCCGACCGGTTAGCACGTTCTCCATCACGGTGAGCCGCTCGACGAGGTTGTACTCCTGAAATATCATGCCGATGTCGCGGCGTGCCGCGCGAAGTGCCTCGTCATCGAGACCGGTCAGATCCTCCCCGTCGAGTTCGACGGTGCCGGCGGTCGGTTCGGTGAGCCGGTTGATACACCGGATGAAGGTGCTCTTGCCGGCGCCGCTCGGACCGATCATCGCCACGGTCTCGCTGCCCTCGACCGAGAGATCGACGCCCTTCAGGGCCTCGTCGCCGGTCGGATAGGTCTTCTGTAGTTCGGAGACGATCAGCATTACTCACTCAGTGCGCCTTGTTCGTACTGGACGTCGTTGTATCCCTGAATCGTCACGATATCGTACCAGTGTCGGCGGTACTCGATCGGGAGGAATTCGGTGTAGTCGGTCCGTGCGGCGTAGTCCGTGCCCGAGAAGTCGCTGTCGAGCCAAGCCGCTTTGATCCCCTCGACGATATCGGGATGGAGGTTGTACCGGTAGGTGATCGGGCCGTTCGGGAACGGATTGGAGGCCCAAACGACTTTGAAATCGTCGAAATCGAGGCTGCTGTCACCTTCGACGGTGTCTTTCAGACAGGTCGAACAGATGGGGCCGGCGTCGTAGTCGCCGGCGGCGATCCCGCGGGCGGTGTTGGAGTGGCCACCCGAGAAGTTTACCTCGTAGTCCTCTCCGGGCGTTACGTCGAACTTCTGGTCGAACAGCGCCGAGGGGGCCTGGTGCCCGGAGTTTGAGGACTCTTCGGCGTGGGCGATGGTCACATTCTCACGGGCGAAGTCGTCGACGCTCTGGATGTCGTGGGCCTCGGCCCGCGTCGTCGCGAACAGCCGATATCCGAACGCCCCGTCGCTGGCGAGGCCGACGGCGAACGGGACTGCACCGGCGAGGTTGACCGCGAACGCCGTTGCGCCGGTCGAAAAGTTGGCGATGTGGGCACGTTCCGAGCGCATCGCCTCGACGGAAGCTGCATAGCTGTCGACGCGGCTGTACTCGACTTCCTTGCCTGTCTCTTCGCGGATGCGATCGAAGACGGCCTCGAAATCCTCCTCGTAGCGACCCTCCACGTCCTCGCTGGGGCTCTCGGTGAAGACGAGTGTGTCGGGGTCGAGGTACTCGCTCTCGTCGCTCGGCGCTTCACGGACCGGGTCGCCGTGTGGGACCTCGTCGACCTCGCGGCTGCCCATGCGTTCGAGATCGGCACGCTGGCCCCGTTCGTACCCAGCGTCGATCAGCGCAGAGGAGAGGTAGTTGTTCTCGGCCCAGTTCGGATCGGAGAACTCGAACTCGCTATCGTCGGCGAGCAACGGATCCTCGCTACTGCCCCCGTTGCCGCTGGTGTCGGCGGACTGCGATCCGATGCAGCCAGCAAGACCGAAGGTCACCGTCGCTGCCGTGCCTTTCAGGAACCGTCGTCGTCGTGGGGTATTGGATCCCATCACCAGACGACAGCCACCGTCCGATATTAAGCTATAGTAATATTGATATATTCCCCCACGAGGAGGTACGGCTGACCGGGGAGCAATACTGAGCGGTACGGGTCAGTCATCACGAGTAAAAGAGTACTGTACCGAAATATAGAGCTATATACAGCGGCCGGACGGCCGCTGATGTAGTACTCGGAGACAAATGTGGTCGGCGTGGGGAAAAGACCAGTCGGGGGCTCGTGACCGCCGAGGGTCACTCCAGACAGTACTGCACGAAGTTCCGCAGGATCCGAAGCCCCGTCTCGCCGGATTTCTCGGGGTGGAACTGCGTACCAAAGACGTTCCCGGCCTCGTTCGCGATGATCGCGGGGAACTCGACGCCGTAGTCGGTCGTCGCGACGATGGCGTTCTCGTCGTCCGGATCGGCGTAATACGAATGGACGAAGTAGGCGTACTCGCCATCGATTCCCTCGGCGATCGGGTGCTCGCGCGAGACAGCCAGTTCGTTCCACCCCATGTGGGGCACTTTCTGCCCCTGGTCGAATCGGAGGTTCGTCCCCGGAACGAGATCGAGGCCCGTGACATCGCCCTGCCCGACCGTCTCCGACTCCTCACTCGAGGTGAGAAGCATCTGCATACCGAGACAGATGCCGAACAGCGGGCGTCCCGCCTCGGCCGCGTCGACGAGCGCGTCGCGGAACGGCCCGGCGTTCTCCATGCCCTCGCTGAACGCGCCGACGCCCGGTAACACGATGCCGTCGGCGGCGTCGAAGTCGGCCGGATCGTCCGAAAGCGTCACGTCGGCGCCGGCGCGCTCCAGCCCGCGGGTGACGCTCCGGAGGTTGCCGAGCCCGTAATCGACGAGGACGACCTCCGCGGTTCGCTGGGTGATGCTCATACGCCCACTCCGCGGCGGCGGGCAAAGTGGGTTTCCATCCGCGAGATCGGCCTTGTTGAAACCCCTGCTGACAAACACGACAGGTGAGTAGCTGGAGAAAAGATGGATGCTCTCCCAAAGTCACGGCTTCTTCGATTCGTTGAACGGGCCATCTTTTTCAAGGAGAGAATCCCGCCGTTTACCGTAGTTGCCGAATCAGATTTCCTTCGAGGTAGCCACAGAGAATTTCCTCCGGGATTGCGACGGTTCGCACTCCTCTAGTGACCATAGTTACTCAGCGAGGTTCGGCAACTACTGTTTACGGCGAGGGGGATGTCACTTTTGCACCGTTACGGATGGATGACCCTGTCGGTTGCGCCGTAGATTGCTGATAGAGAGCATTCAGCTGTGACTCAGTTCTCCGTCCCGTAGATAGATCGCGTACACAAATCGCTACTCCTTTGTGAGTTCCTCGGGCATATAAAAGAAGTTCGGCGTGTTCACTGTCGTCTCGTAGGTTTGGTCGAACACGTGTGTCGTCGCAGAGCTCATCGGGGGGAGCAGCCAGCTACGGTCACCAGTCACATCTCGCCCAGCACGTTCTTCGTTTCGTTCGAACTGGCCAAACTGCTCGCTCGCAGTGTGATGATCGACGGTTTTCACGCCCGCGGCGTCGAAAGAGTGTATCACCGCCCGATTGAGTTCAACCAGTGCTTCGTCTTTCCAGAGCGAGCGATTTTCTGAGGTGTCGTACCCGAGTTGGTCGCCGATTGCCGCCAGCATGTCGTATCTGTCCTCGTCAGCGAAGTTCCGTGCGCCAATTTCGGTACTCATGTACCACCCATTGAACGGTGCAGCGGTGTAACTGATTCCACCGATTTCGAGCCGCATGTTTGAGACAATCGGCACGTCGTACCAGCGAAGGCCAAGATCGGCAAACCAGTCGTAGTCCGGGTGAGTAATCTCCACCTCTTCGAACAGATCCGGTGGGACGTCGAACAGTTCTGGCTCGTCGTTACCGACTTGGATCACGTGTGGGAGGGGGTCAAACGGCCCGCCGTTGCCTTCCCACTCCTTCGATTGGCAGTAGCGAGTAAACTCGACCTCGGCTGGGTCACCGACGATCCCGTCGTCAGTTTCGTACCCGGCGTACCGAAGTAGCTGATAGTTCCAGATTCGGACTCGATCAGTGCATGGTGTGTCAGGCTGGAAGATGGTAATCGTCGGACGGATCGTGCCACCGTTCCTGGCGTGTTCGATGTGCTGACAGCACGCTTGGTGAACCTCTTCAGGGGTATTGAGGTCTCGTTCGTCGATAACCTCCAGCGACTGCCAGAACAACCGTCCAATACACCGATTGCTGTTGCGCCACGCTATCCGCGCCCCATGAGTCAGTTCTTCTTCGGTGTGGGTATACGTCCCTTTTTGCGAGATTTCACGGTCTATCTCGGCAAGCCGGAAGTCGATGACCCACTCTCTCTCAAGCTCCTCATAACACTGTGAGATGAACGAGCGGGCCCGCTCACGCAGCTCCTCTTCACTGTACTCTGGAATTGGCCCGCTGAGCGCCCGCTCATGTTGGGCAAGTGAATCAAGCATACGTATTCTTGGTTGCAGTGTACAAAACGTGATTGTCTTGAGCCTGCCTCGATGCTGTTGGTCTCCAGGCACCCCAAGAACCGACAGAGCCGCGAGATCGGAGTCAGAAGTCGCCAAGCCGCGATTGGTCGCCGCCGTCGACGAACTCGACCGCCGCGTCGAGCGCCGCGGTGAACGTCTCGCGCTGACCCGGATCGTACAGCGTCGCGGCGGGATGGACGCAGACGAGGGTGCGCCGCGGCGTCCCGGCGATCGACACGTCGTGGAGCGACCCCGCCTCGGCGGTCACCGCGACCGATCGGCCGAGGAGGTGCTCGGAGGGGACCTTCCCGAGCGCCACGATCACCTCGGGGTCGATCGCGTCGATCTCGTGGTCGAGATATGGCCGACAGTTCGCCAGTTCCTCGGCGCGCGGATCGCGGTTGTCCGGGGGGCGACACCGGACGCAGTTCGTGATCCGGACGTCGCGGCGGGCGAGTCCGCGGTCGCGGAGCGCCTCGTCGAGCACGTCGCCGGAGCGGCCGACGAACGGCTCGCCCGTCTCGTCCTCCTGTCGGCCAGGGGCCTCACCGACGAACAACAGCGACGCGTCCGTCGGCCCGACGCCGTTGACGATGCGGCTCCGCGAGTCGCACAGCGCCGGACACCGGGTGCAGTCGGTCACGTCGATCTCATCAGTCACGTCGGTCACGTCCGCCCGATCGACGGGATGGGAGTTAACCCCCTCGGATCGTCCGGCCGGAGCGCTCTCGACATGGATCACTCGGAGGCGAGTCGACCGTCGCGACGGGCGGCGTCGACCCGTCGGGCGAGCGCTCGCGCGACCCGAAGCGGCTCCGGCCGGCGCTCGTGGGTGTACGCCTCGACGACGGCAGCCGCGTCCGGCTCGTCGAGGCCGACGCTCCTGACGAACAGTGGCGCGTCGTCGACGCGGAGCCGAAAGCGGTCCGGGAGCGAGCGGTAGGCGTCGAGACGCGCCGCGCGCTCGTCGCCGTCGAAGGCGTCCTCGATGCCCGATTCGAGGCCGTCGCTCGCTTCGAAGGAGATCGCCAGCACGGGGCGGTCGGTCGCGGCCGCCAGCGCGTCGAGGTCGAGAAGATTGTACCACGCCGGGGCGACGCCCGCGACGAAGACGTATCGGACGTCGGGGCGGTCGAGTCGGTTCCACAGATCGGCGACGGCGTCGGTCGCGTCGCGCCCCCCGACGAGACACGTCGTGAGCGCGAAATCGTCGACGGCGCGGTTCGCGCGGACGACGGCACCGCCGAGCGTACTCGTCGCTCCGTCGTCGATTCCCCGGTACGATTCGGCGATCCCGAGCGCTCGGCGGCCGGCGTTCACCGGCTTTTGAACTCCTCGTAGGCCTCGAGCAGATCTTCACTGGAGGCGTCGTCGTACTCGAAGTTGAGTTCACCGTCGTGGGCCGCCGCCATCTTCGGCCCGTCCTCGTCCAGATCGTCGGTGTCGATGTCGTGATTTCCCTGTTCGGACTCGTCGTAGCTACCGAACCCCATGCGTGTGTATACCACCGTCGGGATTGTAAATGGTGGGGCGTCGTCGACGGCACGGTGGGACGTGGCCGCCCCGTCCGTGGGTATGAATACGTCGGAAGCCGAGCGACTCGTATGGACGTATATAACGTCACGGCGGACGCGGACGTATTCACCTGCAACGCCTACCTCGTCGAGGGCGAGCGGACGGTACTCGTCGACGCGGGGGCGTGGAGCGGCGTCGTCGACGCCGTCAAATCGCACACCGACGCGCTCGATGCGATCATGTTGACGCACCAACACAGCGACCACATCGCCGAACTCGACGCCGTGCTCGACGCGTTCGACGCGCCGCTGTACGCCTACGCCGACCACCCGCGACGCGAGGGCGAACTCGACGACGACGATCAGGTGTTCATCGGCGACGAGCCGTTCGACGTCGTCTACACGCCCGGCCACGCCGACGACCACGTCGCGTTCGTCTCCGAGACGACGCTGTTCAGCGGCGACGTCGTCGTCCACGACGACGGCGCGTTTGACTACGGGAGCTTCGGGCGAACGGACATGCCCGGCCAGTCCAGAGAGCGACTCATCGAGAGCATCAAAGCGCTGTTGGAGGTCATGGGCGACGACATCGAACACATGTACACCGGTCACGGCGATGAGTTCCACGGCGACGTCCGGGACGTCGTCGAGACGGCGCTCGGGCGCGCGAAGAAGCGTCAGCCGAAGTACCCGGAGTGAACCGGCCGGACTCGCCCGTCGCTACTCGGTGTGGCGACACTCGTTCGTGAGTTCGCCGATCCCCTCGACGGCGACTGTCATCGTGTCCCCGTCGTCCAGCGTGATGCGCGGATCACGGAAGTAGCCGACACCGTCGGGGGTTCCGGTGAAGATTACGTCACCGGGTTCGAGCGTGAACGCCTCGCTACAAAAGGAGACGAGTTCGGCGATCGAGAAGATCAGCTGCTCGGTGTTCGCGTCCTGCAGGCGCTCGCCGTTGACCTCCGTCCAGATGTCGAGCGACTCGACGTCGTCGAGCTCCTCGGGTGTGACGATGTGCGGGCCAAGCGGGGCGAACGTGTCGAGGCTCTTGCCGCGAACCCACTGCTCGTCCGACATCTGCAGATCGCGCGCGGAGACATCGTTGCCGACGGTGTAGCCGGCGACGTACTCCAGCGCCTCGTCGACATCGACGTTGCGGGCGCGATCGCCGATGACCGCCACCAGTTCGGCCTCGTAGTCGACCTCCGCGGTTAGCTCCGGATCCCACTCGACCGCGTCGTTCGGGCCGACGATCGCCTGTGGAAACTTCGAGAAGATCAGCGGCGAACCGGGGAGATCCATGTTACCCTCGTCGGCGTGATCCATGTAGTTCAGGCCGATGGCGATGACCTTCTGCGGATCCGTGATCGGCGCGGTCGCAGTGACGTCCTCGCGAGCGTGGATCGCCTCGCCGGTTTCCGTTGCGTACTTGACGGCAAGTTCGACTTTCTCGCGCCAGTTCCAGACGTCGAAGAGCTCGCACGTCTCGCTCGGGAGCGCCACGCCAGCTTGCTCGCCGGCGTCGGCCAGATCGACGACACCGTCCTCGGTGATCGCTCCCGCTCTCGCCGCTGTGTGGTCAGGTAGTTCGAATTGGCCCAGTTTCATGCGTTGGTTCGGTCGGTACAATCACCCGCGACATATAAAACGGTGCGAAGTCGTGGCGAGGAATGGAGAGACAGGCCCCTTCGCGAGTCGACGGCCGCGGTGTGTCGTCGCGTTGGCTTCAACTCGGCGTGAGAAGCGACCGAGTGAGACGGAGATAACAGACGGCACAGCAGTTCCCGGGGCGCTGGTAGTAGCAGCCCTTCGTTTCCCGTGGAAAGTGAATGTCCGTCATCGAGTTGTGTGGTCATTAACGTCGTCGTACTAAACTGGTAGGTATATCGTACCGGCGTACCGGTGGCGTGTCCGATTGCCGTCGATGGACGGTGGTGACGCACGACGCTGACGACGGGACCGTGTGGAGCGCCCTAATGGGTCGAGTCGAAACGCTTCTTCAGTTCGTCTCGGCGCGTCTAGAGAAACGGCGGCTTTCGACCAGAGAAGACGCGAACGCCATCCGACCGAATTTCGACCCCTAGACGTATCAGCGCGGTCCAGGAGTCGCCACCGTCGTCGCGAGCGGATTGGAAGTCAAAGGAGCGAGTCATGCCGGGAGCACCTCGACAGTCCCGTCGTTAGTTCGACGGGACTAACCGACAATCTCGTCGGTAGTGATCGTCCAGCCCGTTTGCTCGAAGTGTGCGACGACCGTACACTTTCCGTTGAGTCGCATCTCTTGATAGCGCGTTGAAATGTTCACTCTGAGAATCGCCGTACTGCGAGCACTCGGGACTGATGTCCAGGTCGAACTCACCGCCGATGATTTGCTTCCAGCCCTTCTGGCTCTCGGAGAGGTCTGTCGGACCCTCTATACCGTTCTCGGCCAGTAGACAGACATAAACCCCGTTGCGGGTCGCGTTCCCGCTCGCGATACCCTTCCGCTCGTTGATGCCGCTGGTTCGCGTCACCCGGAGTGACAGCACCCGAGTACCAATGCCGAAGGGAGTGGATAGTCTGTAGAGCGGTTTCCTGCGATTGACGCGTGTGGGGGCACACGCGAAGGGTTCATGAGGCTTGAACTACATTATAAATTGTGAGCTTTTCCGACAATGCGATGGAGACAAGCGTTCCCGAGTACGTCGAAGTCGACGTCTCGGTGCTCGTAGTTGGTGCAGGTGCCGCTGGTGCCCGAACGGCCATCGAACTGGCCGAACGTGGCGTCGAAGACGTCCTCGTGCTGGGTAAGCGGAATCACGGCGATGCACACACGACGTGGGCCCGCGGCGGTATCAACGGTGCCCTCGGCACTCACGACCCCGAAGACGACTGGACGATCCACGCCGCGGACACGCTCAACGAGGGACATTTCGTCAACGACCCCGGCAAGGTCGAGACGGTCGCCAAGCAGATGCCGGCGCGACTCCGTGAACTCGACGAGTGGGGGATGGACTACTCCCGGACCGACGACGGCGAAATAGACCAGCGGTTCTTCGGTGCGCAATCGTACCGCCGAACCGCCTTCGCCGGCGACCACACCGGAGAGTCCCTACTGAACACGCTTGTCGACCGTGCACAGTCGCTTGATGTCCCATACCGAGAGAACGTGATGATAACGAAGCTCGTCTCGGACGGCGAGCAAGTGTACGGTGCTGTCGGCTTCGATATGGACAGCGGCGAGTACGTTCTGTTCAACACCGGAACAATTGTACTCGCTGCAGGCGGGCACGCGGCCGTCTACAACCGACATACCTCGCGCGACGACGAGAACAACGGCGACGGGGCAGCACTGGCGTGCGACGCTGGTGCGTCACTGATGGATATGGAGTTTGTCCAGTTCCACCCCACTGGAATGGCAGTCGACGAGTCCGACTCCGGGTGGGAGCCGTGGAGCGGGCGGCTCGTTACGGAAGCCGTCCGTGGTGAAGGTGGCCGACTGTTCAACGCCGACGGCGAACGGTTCATGGAGCGGTACTCGCCCGACCAGATGGAACTCGATGCCCGTGACGTGGTGGCCCGTGCTATCGCACAGGAAATCGCCGAGGGCCGGGGCACTGAGAACGGTGGCGTCTATCTCGATATCTCTCACCGCGACGACGAGTTCATCAAAGAGCGGCTACCGCGGATGTACGAGCGGTTCCAAGACCTCGGGGTCGACATGTCGACGGACCCGGTTGAGGTGGCTCCGACTTCTCACTACGGAATGGGCGGCGTCGTCGTCGACGACCACGGCGAAACCGATGTCGACGGACTGTTCGCCATCGGCGAGACGATGGCCGGTGTCCACGGCGCGAACCGACTCGGTGGCAACTCGTTGGCCGAAACCATCGCGTACGGTGTCGTCGCCGGCGAACGTATCGCCGACCGAGTCGATGGAGCCGGCACGATTCCGGACGATCTGACCGAGCGCGTCACAGAGCCACACATCGCTGGACTCGCCGAACTGGCCGGGAGCAACGGGACGCACGACGTGGACACCGTCTTCAAGGAACTGCAGGACATTATGTGGGAGCACGCGGGTCTACTCCGTAACGAGGAGTCACTCACCGCCGGACTCGACGCGCTCCAGCGTGTCCGCGAGAAGGCTGACAACTTAGATGTCGGACCGCTTACCAGCCGGTCCTTCGAGTACGCCATCGACATCGGCTTCATGCTGACGACTGCCGAGACGATCCTCCAAGGGGCACGTGAGCGAACCGAGTCACGCGGTGCCCACTACCGGACGGACCACCCAGATACTGACGAGACGTGGCGTCGTAACATCCGGTACGAGCAGGCCGACCTCGGCCGGATGACTATCAGCAAAGGCTCCGTCGACAGCCCCAGTGAAGCCGTGCAGGACGCACTGGACGAAGGCCACGAACTCGACTACCACCAACTGGAGTAACGACGAGTCGACTACGACCGGTGCAGTTGCCGTCCTCGCGTTCCAGCGTAGCTGCGAGCGGACAGCAAATACCCGGCTCGTCCCTATGCTGAGTACGTACGTTTCGACGCCGAGGCCGAATGTACCCCCATCGTCTGTCAGTTCTGGCCCTTTCTTCGAGACAACGTGTCCTAACTAGCACAGGCCGATGTCACGCCGACGGCTGTAACCGCCGAGGTGTACGCCGGCCACCCGGCGTTCACTGTGACGACAAACACGGCCCGAAGCGATACCGGACAGCGCGCTCCTCTCCTCGGAGGGCCACAGAAGCACGCTGGTCCGCGCCACTTTAGTCCCTCTAACACCTGACACACGTGTGAACCAGACAGCTATCCTTCACATAACGGCTGCCCTCCTCGCAGGGGGCTCGTTCTTCTTGGACGGTAATGTCCTCACCATCGGCCTCCTCGCGCTCGCAGGTGTCCTCTTCGTCGCTGGCATCGTGATTGCGCGACGCGGGGACGATTCGGAGGCCAGCGACGACGTGTGAGTCGTCGCCTCAAATACGGCGACAAAATCCCGACCGCCGCAATGCCAGTACGTGACCCTGTCCGCCAGTGGCAGTCAGACCGACGGCCACTTCGGAGGCGTGTGTCCCGAAGCGCGTGATTACCCGCCCGTGTCTGCAGTGGACACATCTATGCATTCGGCGACCAAGTGAGCGTATGCTCGGGTACGCGGCGATGAACCACACCCTCCGAGACGAAGAGCCGCCACGACGGTGTAACCGCGACATGCACAAGCAGACGTGGGAGGAGCGGGGACTCGCGTACGCCGGTGAACTGGCCGCACAGAACTTCGCGGACCTGCGAGTGATTCTCGAGTGGAACCTCGACCACGACATCCGATTCTACCGCTGTAGCTCCACGCTCGTCCCGTGGAACTCACAGTTCGACATCGCTGACCTCCCGAACTTCGAGCGGATACGCTCGCTCGCTCGCGATTGTGGCGACTTGGTAAAGGAAACCGGGACACGCCTGACCTTCCATCCAAGCCACTGGTGCAAACTTGCGAGCGAGTCCGCGGACACCGTTGCTCGCTCCGTCGAATCGGTGACCCACCACGGGCGGTGGCTTGACCTGATGGACTTGCCACGGTCGCCACGGTACGCAATCAACGTCCACATCGGTGCCCACTACGGGGACAAAAACGCGACGGCCGACCGGTTCTGTGATGTCGTCGAGGACCTGCCGCCGCGTGCCCGGGACCGGCTGACCGTCGAGAACGACGATACCGAGTCGCTGTGGAGTGTCGACGAACTCGCCGACAGCGTGGCGACGCGGACTGGCACTCCGGTTACGTTCGACTATCACCACCACGGATTCACCGATCGTGGACTCACCTACCGCGAGGGGTTCGAGGTAGCGCGTGACACGTGGGGCGATGTCCGCCCGGTTACTCACTACTCCGAACCAGCACGTCTACACGGCGCGACAGACGCTCGCCCGCAGAACCACGCGGAACACGTCAGGGCAGTCCCGGAGTGGTTGCGACGTGCGTCGGACGTGATGGTCGAGTCGACCGGTAAAGAGCAGTCGATTCCGCGCATCCGGGATGCCGGGTGATTCTGGCACGAGAATATCTCGGCACCTCTCGAGTGTCCACCGCGGAAGCCAGAGACCAGCGACTGTCCCGTAGTCACAGATGTGCGTCGGCCGGATACTCACGCCGCCGGGCAGTCAGGGTGCCTCGTCGGCATCCCGGTCAGGACGCAACTCACAGGTCGTATGGCTTAAACTCGGGTGGCCTGTTGAAATCCTATTGTCTCAACAACGTTTCCAATAGACATCTGCTAGCAGATACGCGAACCGAACAACTACATCAAAATGTTGCTTTTATTTTCGAGTAATTGATGCTTTGTAACGGTATAGAATCGACCAATAGCGAGAGCCGCGAAGAGGAAGCCGACAACAATAGCGAAGACCGTGGCTCCGTTGAAGTCCTCAGCAGTTGATACGAATGGCGTGCTGAATAGAGGGCGCGTATGTAGTACGCGGCTTTGAGTGCGAAGTCAGTGGAGTTCGTGAGCCTCCGAACGCGAACGGCGGATCCTTCGGCGGTCCATATTCGACAGGGGCTGCTATCGTGGGTACATCTCACCACCGGAGTTATTCGTCGGACATCAGGAGGGGTCGTCCCCGTAGATCCGCTCGACAAAAAGCAACGCAACCAGCGAAAAGATAATCACTGCGTAGGATCCAGCGGCCAACAGGGCGTCCTCAAGCGTGGCATACTCCCCCGTTCGGAAGATGATGGCTTTCCTAACCATCGCTATGACACCGGTGTAAATGACCAGCCGGACGATTTTTCGGGTGTTGTTCTGTTCCACGTACGCGAGTACCGTTTGGTACACCTCAACGATGATCAACAAGAGGAGCCCAGTGTCGATGAAGCTGATGACGACGAGCGGATCGGTGATCGTGCCTGATCTCACGGACTCGAGTATCTGGAGTACGAGGTCGATGACTCCGATCGCAAAGAGCAGGGCAAAAACGGTTGCAGCAGCGAGCTCGACCCCGTGGACGAATCGGCTCATGAGATGTGAGTATCGTTCTGCGAATGATCTTGGAGACTCACCCTCGATGCTGTCGGACGAGTTCTGCGGGGGTGAAGACTGGTCGCCACCGCTCATTTATCGAGGAATGTTTTCTGGGGGCGTCTGTTGATCATACACCAAGGCGTATGGGCCTCGGACAGATATACCGTTGGTCGTAGCAGCCGAATCCTTGCTGCACAGAACCTCTACATTCAGCACGACAGCAAAAACATATCACCGATTAATGATTTCAACAGGGGGCACTATCTATATGAGGATTTTCTCAGCTGGCGGTTGGTTTTGAACTGATTGCTGCGGCCGTTAGTGGTTATCATAGTGTACGAATTGTGATGAGATCTCTGGCAGTTAGATGATAAATACCAATCCGCTTTCCAGCGGTTTAGGTATATAAGTGGACTCGCCGGGGGTTCGCCACGCCGTGTGAAAGAATAGATTAAAAACGGACTCGCCGGGACTGAGCAAACCCGAAGGGTTTGCGAAGGTCGGCGAGTTCATTGACTGAGTGAGCGAAGCGAACGAAGGAAATGGACTCGCGGGGATTTGAACCCCGGGCCTCTACACGGCTCAGAGCAACCCTCGGCGGCTCTCAGGCCGCCTCGGCTTGCTTCGCCGTGTGGGCACGAAGAAACTCGCGGGGTGCCAATTCCCGAGTACGAACACGCGCGACGGCGTTCAGCAACCGAGGTACGACAACCCATGAACGCCACACCGCCGCGTGACGCAATGAACCGCTACCTGAACGACAAGGCCAACGACGTGACTGACTCCACGCTCTCGAACTACGAGACGACCCTGCGGAAGTTCGTCGGCTGGCTCGAAGATGAGGACCTCACGAACCTCAACAACCTCACCAGCGACGACATCCAGCAGTTCAAGGAGTGGCGACAGGAGCAGGTGAAGACAATCACGCTCAAGACAGACATGACCTGCGTGAAGGACTTCGTCCGCTTCTGCGAGCACATCAACGCCGTTCCGAAAGACCTGCGGATGATGGTCCGCATCCCCAAACCCGATGACGCCGAGGAGGTAGCCGACGCCGTCCTGACGAAGGACGAAGCGACCCAAATCATCGACTACCTCGACAAACACGAGTACGCGACCCTCCGGCACGTCATCGTCCTGCTCCTCTGGAAGACCGGGATGCGCCGGAGTTCCCTGTACGCGCTCGACACGGACGACTTTGAGGACGGGAGCAGGCCCTACCTCCGCGTTCGTCACCGTCCGGAGACCGAGACCCCGCTCAAGAACAAGGGCAAAGGCGAGCGCGACATTCGCATCAGCGACAAAGTCGCCGCGGTCCTCCGTGACTACTTCCGGTTCAATCACCCCGGCGGCGAGGACGAACACGGACGGACGCCGCTGTTGATGTCGAGCCACGGGAAGCGGTGCGAGCCGACGACGATTCAGCGGAACATCTACACCGCGACTCGACCGTGCCACTACACCGGGGAGTGCCCGATGAGTCGCGACTTACCGGAGTGCGAGGCGACCTCCTACAACACCGCGAGCAAGTGCCCTGCGTCGGTGAGTCCGCACGCGCTCCGGCGCGGCTACGTTACCGAGGCGCTGAACGCGGGCCAGCCGAAGGACGTGACCGCTGACCGTGTGGACATGTCTCGTGGGGTGATGGACAAGCACTACGACAAAGCGACGAAGAACGAGCAGATGGAACGGCGGGAGGACTACCTCGTGGACGTGTAGATACCATTAGTAGAGTTCCCTCTTCCAAATTTTTGCTTCCTCTTTAATCGACGAAGCGACATCCTCGGGACTCTCGACGTATGGTGAAAGGGCCTCGGAGAGACTGGAAACATCAACCTCCTCCGCAATAGTTCGCAGATTAGGGTTACCAAGACTGGACTCAATCTCATCTTGGTGGTCATGAACCCGGTCTAACTCATCCGATGAGATTGCTTTTGAAGCCAAAAACGGGATGTCGCCTTGTTCAATGGCTTTTGAAAGATTAACTCCGTCTGAAGCGAGTAATTTGGAGAAATCCTCTTCACTAAAAATCTCCTCTAATTCCAGTTCCTCGTCTATAGTGCTGAAAAGGGGTGTACGTTCTTCGTTTTCGAGGTCAGTACGAGAATAGACATTTCGTAAGTCAATCACGCCTGCAAAGCAGATGGTTGACTTCGCATTAGCATACTGTCCATACAGGTCTTCCTCAATCCAATCCTTCAGTTTCTCGCGACTGTTGTTTTTTCCTTTGAGTTTTGAGGGAACTTCTGCGGGAGGAATGATAGTAGTGAATCCTGTTAGGTTGTGGAGGTTGTACCTTTCCTTTAGCAAGTCACGAAGCCACTTGTCAGACTCTTCACCGTCGTGTGTTTGCTCCGCAAAACAGAGGATGACCGCATGTAGAGGTTGCCAATACCGCTCTATAAGACGTTCTCTGGCTAAATTTTCTCGTTTCAGAGAGTGAGTGATTCGTTCAAAGTCCGATAGACGCTTCTTGAGTTCTTGCTTTTCACCACGGATTTCGGATAGTTCCTGTTCTCGGCTCTGAATCTGTTTTTCTTTCTGCTCAAGTTGACCTTGTTGTGATTTTAATGCACTCAGAACCTGCTTGTTGTCTTTCTTGTTGTCTCTTTCAACAGTGTCTGCTAAAATCCGATTCCAACCTCCCTCAGCAATAAGTTCACCCACTCGACGCACCCCTCCAGAAAAGAGGAGTGTTCCACCAGCAACGGCGGCATATGGCAGGAAATCAACCATTCAATTTAGTTACTGGTATCAAGTACATAAAATCACCTCCCCAATTCACGATGAATTGGTGAGGTCTCTATTCATCATCTTCTACATCTGCGCTGAGTACACGGTTGTAGGAGACAACAAGATGTGTCGTTCCAAGTACAATAAATCCAAGAACGAATAAACCGGCATACGCACCTAATTCATACAAAATTGGCAAGTCCGCATTTGCTATCCGAAGCGCATTACCCCCAAGGACACCTCCGGTAATTAGAGCCAATACTTGCTCAAGCAGGTCAAGTCCGTCTTTCTGCATCTCTGCTTGTACGCGATTCCAAATAGATTCATCAGACATCTTACCACCCTCAGATTTGTTGGACGATGTTCAGGAGAATCAGCGCAAAAATCCCAAACACACCAACGTAGACGATGAGTGTTATACCACTCGACATTAAGTTAGTTACAAGAGATGTATCAGCACCAGCCATAATGGCAAGTACCCCTGCTCCTACGACCAAAATTAGCGCGGCGGAGATGGCTTCCCCGATGTCTGTCATCAATTAGTTATATTGAACAGTCCATCTTAAGCCTATTTGACATCAGGTGGTGTAATTCGATGACCCCCCGACAATCTACTCCGTATCAAACCGTCTCTCTAACTCTCCCTCGATTTCTTTGAGGACGGCAGTCGCTTCGTCGAGAACCTCTGTGTCCGATGCCGTTCCGTCAGCGTCGCCGAGCCGTTCCCGGGCGACCTGCGTAACAATCCCCCGAGTAATCGTGATTGCCTCGTCGGGAGGTACGGTGAACAGGCCGCACTCTGGATGCTGGTTCGGCCCGAGCGTCTTTGTCAATCGGACCCGGATAGGTCGGTCAGACATAGAGCCGACCACCCCTCCGGTTCGATACAGTCACCCAAACGGAGTTGCTCACTTTCTGCTCTGCCCCGGTCGCTCCCCGAGTTCGAGACCTCGAAGCCAACCCCTGCCGAAACCTCCGTGGCTTGGGTTGCGTTGAATTCTCGTTCTCAATCCCTGCCGAGTGTCTCCAGTCGTATCGACCCGATGAGCGCCACCGCGGTTGCTCCGGTCTCGGGGCAGTTCCCGAGACGAACCTCTCTTTGCCTCTGTACATACGCTGTGAAGCAAGCCGACGATAGTAACTGCTCGGGAGAATCCGAACGCGCGCGTTTTTGATTACTCCGTGAGCGCGGCCTCTGCCCTCTTGCGGAGCCGCCTCGCTTCGGTTCGAGCCGACGGGTACCTCGTTTCGTCGTCTTCTATCTCGCTCATCTCGTCGAGCAGAAAGGCCGCCTCTCTCGGCGTGAGTTCCATACCCTCTCTACGTTTCGAGAGGGCTTAACCGTGAATTTCAATTCTTTCAATACAACTTCTAAAAGGCTCGTTCTCGGGACTCTCGTGTTCTAATAGAGAGTGTAAACCCATCCTCTCAACCAACGTGTTCTAACAGAGCGTACTGTACTCCGGGGGGTCATCGAGTTTAAACACGAGTTCTAAGAGCGAGTTGCCACGGAGAGTAGATACCCTAAGAGTGGTAACCTTAGAGAGAGCGACCCCCTCGAAAGATGAAGTTCAGAGTACCGGTCGGCGACAGCCAATGCGCACGCGCCTTGGCCCCGACTTCACGCCGAGAGGAGCCATACCGCCAGAAAGCGCAGTCAAACGGGGATGGCTGTGAGTGGATTCTCCTGTTCTCGGAGGTCTACTGGAGGGAGGGGTCGGGGGTTGGAACACCAGTCGGCAAGGCACGCGCGAAATTTGGTAAGTTCGACTCACTATTGTGGTCAGATTTGACTGCATTTTTCAGGAATTGCTTCCCTGTACAGACGCTGAAGCGGTCAACCATCTCTCCTCTCGATAGTGTAAACGGTCAACGCAAGGACTAATTGACAGCCACTTACACTAAGAATAGATGAGTTCTCGTGTAATTTCCGATTATATTACTCCGTCTGAGGAGATTCAGGCGGAAGACGGGGAAATCACGGCTGACAACCTTCTGGACGAAGTCAGCCTGTACAACCTCTACGACAGTCGAGAATCGCCCGAGCAGAACGCCGAGCGGATTCTGAGCATAACCTACCCGACGGAAACGCTCACTACCATAATCAAACGGACCACGGAGAAGTTCGATGCTTCCACGAGCGTCTCCGAAGGCGCACACATCATCGGTGGCGAGTTCGGGAGCGGTAAGAGCCACATCGAACTCGTGCTGTACCACCTGCTGTCCTCCCCGGACTTAGGACAGCGATGGCTCAACGAGAACGACATCGACGCCTCCCTTCCCGACGACGCGCAGACTTCTGCCCTCCAGATGCTGAACCTCGATAGCGACTACGACAAACTCCACGTCGCCGTCGGAGACTATCTGGACATCGACGCGTGGCAAACCGGAAACCCGCCGGGAGTCCACGAGATTCGAGACGCACTTGACGACCAACCGACCGCAGTTTTCATCGACGAGTTCGAGCGGTGGTTCGGGATGAGCGGACGAGCCGAGTACCGCGACGACAACCTCGGCTTCCTCCAGAACCTCCTCGAAGCCGCGGGACGAGACGACACCCCGCTCGCGGTCTACGTCTCCCTCCTGTTCGAGGAGGCAGACGTGGAGGCGATTCTCCCGCGGACGAACCCATTTCGCCACGACCTCTCACGCCGCCGTGACGAGAAGATTCGGTTCCTCCTCCACCGGCTCGTTGGGGACGTAACCGACCCCGACGGCCTCGCATCGTTGGCACAGGAGTACACCGACGTATACCGGAACAACGGACAGATTCAACTCACCGACTATCAGGAGATGGAGGGTCGCATCGAGGACTACTATCCTTTCCACCCAGTCGCGTTGGACACCCTGATGGACAAATTCTCCGAACAACAGGGCCATCAGGACGCCCGCGGTCTCCTCCACCTCCTCACCGAAATATTCGCTGGGAACTACCACAAGGAGGACCTCATCCTGACCGGCGACGTTGACGTGTTTGAGTACACAGGGTGGTTCCGGTTCATCGACGGGGAACTGGTGAGCAAGTATCTGAACGACTACCACCGCCTCGGGGAAGCGACCTCGGACGACCGCAACGGAGAGCGAGTCTTCGAGCCGCACGTTGAGGAACTGCTCAACATCGTCTTGCTCCACAGTCTCGCACGAGGCGGAGAAGAGGGCGCGAACAAGCGGCAGATGCTGATGGGTACAATGCGGAAGGGCAAGAACGCCCACGAAATCGTTCAGACGTTCACCGAGGACGTGTTCGGACACGCGTGGCACGTCTTCCGGATTAACGGCGAGTACGCCTTCGACACAGACGAGAACCCCGCGGCTCGCATCGAAAAGAAGGCCGAGGACATCCACAAAAACACGGCTATCCATCGCGTCGAGCGGCTCGTCAAGGACGACCTGTTCGGCGGACACAACAACGTCCACATCCTCAACCCGGTCAACACCGAGCAGGACATCCCCGACAACAAGACGCTAAAAGTGGTTGTCTCCCTCGCCGCGAAACGAAGTTACGATGAGGAGTTTGAGGCCCTCACGACGGGCCAAGAGCGGGAGTTCAACAACACGCTGGTTCTCGTGACGCCAGAGAAGCGGTCCAGCGTTGACTCGAATACGGGGATTCGGGAACTCGCTCGGAAGGTCGTCGCCGGGGAGGAACTCCAGCGCGAGGAGGAAGTTCTTCCCGACGGCTTCGACGACATCCACGACCAGAACTACCAGAACCTACGCGACCGCGTACGTGACAAGTACGGAACGGTTCACACGTCGACGGAGCGTGGCCTGTTCCCACAGGGACTCCCGGTGAGCGGGAACGCCGACTTCTACAACGCCACCATCAAGGTCGTCAGCCCTGACAGCAGTCAACTCCGCTCTGACGTAGAGGAGGCCGTGGAAGCCGCTGAAGGGGGAGGCATCCAGTACCAGCATCTGCTCAACGATTTCTACCGAAACACGACGTACCCGACCCTCACAGACGAGCGCGAACTCACGGACGCCATTCAGTCGCTATGTCAGGACGAGGTCGTCAAGGTTGGAACCTACTTCGGCCAGCGCGTCGGGAGCATTGGGAGCGACACCGTCCTTGTCCACGGGGACTACGTCCAGACCGTCGAAGACGACGATGACGACGAGCCAGCGACTATCTCCGTCGATGCCACCACCACGCAGACGACAAGCAGTTCGTCTACGGCGAGTCCCGGAACCGATGAGGCCGGCGGAACGACTGCGGAAGCGAGTCAGGTATTCACCTGTCCGCAATGCGGAAACGAGTTAGAGGGCACAAAATGCGAGTGCGGCTTCGAGTTCGACGCCTCCGACATCAAGGAGGGGAAGGTCACCGTCGAGGGCGGCAACACCGCTGACCTCGTGAAGCAGTTCGAGGAACTGAAAGATGAGGTCGAAGACGAAGACCTCGAAGTGAGCAACACCACGCGGTTCCCGCTGATGGGCGAGTTCGACGCCGACGACAAGCCGGGACTCATCGACGGATTGGAACGGGAACTCGGCATCGACTCGAAGATTCACACGCTCCACCTCTCGTATACTGGAACGCTTGACGATGACGGCGTCGCCAGCCGCGGTCTGGACGCCGACAGCCTTGCCGACCACGTAACAGTCGATGAGACGCTGACCATCTCACCGGAGATACCTCTCTCGCGGGACGACCTGCTCAACGACGTACTACTCCGGCTCGACGTGCCGGACGACGCCGAGTTCGGAGTCTGGATGGAGGTCGAGAAGGGTGACTGACGGACTCTATGGGGCGGACGAACTCGCAGAACTCGTCAGCGGCGAATCCGTTCTCGATGGCACGTTCGAGTGCCTCCGCCGTATCTGGTCGAAGCCGGACGCGCTCGCTGACCGCAATCTCAACGACTCGGAGTACCGAACGCGCGCGCTCGAACACCACCTCGGCCAGCAAGAGCCTAAGTTGTATGACGAACTGAAGGCTTCGATGGGTGACCATCCCATCACGCAACTTGACTCCGGCTGTGGCGTCATCATGGACGCGCTCAGTTTCCGCGAGGGGTTCCAACTGGAACGAGACCTCGCGGCGGACCACGACTGGAACGTGTCCTTCGATTGGGCCGCTGTCGAGCGCCTGCCCTCCGCGACGGAGTTCATCTGCCGCGAGTGGTTTGATGCCAACAGTCCGTCGGCGGTCAACCGCGACGACTACCGCTTCGTGGGCGACCTCGATGTCCCGCAGTTGCCCGGCACCGAGCCGGAGTACGTCTGGACGCGCCACCCCGACCAACGGCTTGAAGAGGCGATGAAGGGAAACTACTCGGTCGAGGAGTTAACCGACATCTACGAGGACGTGAAGGGCCTGCTGGAGGACATCGTCACCGAGAGCGTTCACGGGGAGTTCCTCGTGACGAGCGACCATGGTTACATCAACCATCTCGGGGGGAATCCCTACGCGCTCTCGGACAGTGACGAGGAGGCGCTCTCGAACAAGTTCCACGGACGCCACCGCGAGGTCGAGGACGGGTACGCCTTCGACCAACTGCGCGAGTCCGGCGTCATCGAGCGTGTCGGCGGGCACTACGTGGTCAAAGGTCACTACACGTGGACCAAGCGCGGGGCATCGAAGCGAATCATGCACGGGGGATTCAGCCTGCCGGAGTGCCTGACGCCCGTTCTACGAATTACCACCTAAGAGGAGATTATGACTGACAAAACCGAGACGTGGGACAAACTCCCGCTAAACCTGATGGACGAACTGGCCGAGAAGGAGACCTACCGCCGTGACGTGTACCGACCCATCTACTCGCTCCACAAGTGGTGGGCGCGTCGTCCCGGCTCGACGTTCCGGTGTCTCAGCCTCGCAGCGATGACGGATGACACCATCACGAAAGATGACATCCTCACCGAGCGAACCACGGGAACGCACTACGGCTTGTATCTTGACTCCTACCACGACGAGATTAATCCGAACGACGAACACATCGACCGCGACGTGACCGTTCTCGACCCCTTTGCAGGAGGTGGGACGACGCTCGTCGAGAGCAACCGGCTCGGTGCGGACGTCATCGGGTATGAACTCAACCCGGTTGCGTGGTGGACCGAGAAGAAGTCGATGGACGACGTGAATCTCGACGCTCTCGAACGCGAGTTCGACCGGATTCTTGAGGAGACGCGTGAGGAACTCGAAGAATACTACACTACTATCGACCCGGAGACAGGGAAAGAGTGTGAAGTCCTCTACTACTTCCAGTCACAGCGTATCCCCTGCCTGACGTGTGATGAGAAAGTTCAGTTGTTCCCCCGCTACCAACTGGCTAAGACTATGAAAACGCGTCCGGGAGCACTTTACTGTCCGAATCAAGATTGCGACGACCGCATCATCGAACTGGAAGACCGAAGCAAAGGTCTCGACAAGGGTACGGAAGTTTCAGTCGCTGATGGAGGAGTTATTACTGTTTCTGAAGATGGTAATGAAGTTTGCCTAAACTGCGGTCAAGAATTTGACCCTAACGACGGCACCTACGGATACGGAAAGTACACCTGTTCTAACGGGCACAAACACGATGTCAAAGAAACTCTCAAGCGTCACGATGAACGCCCCACGTTTGACCGATTCGCGCTTCAGTATGTTGACCCCCGTGGAAACAAACGCATTAAAGAGTTTGACGAGGACGATGCGAAGCGCGTCGGACAGTCAGAACAGAGATTTAGACAGTTACGTGAGAACCTACCTATTCCCGAACAAAAGATTCCCGACGGGGACAAGAGCGGTGCATTACTGAATTACAACTATGAGAAGTTTAACGAACTATTCACCGACCGTCATCTCCTTACCTTTGGTCTGTTACTTGACAAAGCACGTAGAGTAGGCGGGCTTAATTTGAAAAATGCCGACGAACAGAACATCGCTGAATTTCTGATTACAACAGTATCTGCTTCTTTAGAATACAATTCAAAACTCTGCCGCTGGCATGCTGGTAACTCCAAAGGAATTAGCGTATTTGAACGCCATGCTTTCAGTCCTAAAGTTCAGCCAGTTGAGCCGAATCCATTGAACGACGCAGGGAATATTTCCTCATTAAAGAACTTCTTTGACAAAGTCTACGATGCAAAAGAGTATTGTGAACGGCCTTTCGAGAAGGTCAAAAATCGTCAAAAAGGGGACGTAGAGCAATTCTATGTCGACAATGAGGACATCACTGAAAGTCGCGTTACTGCTCTGAACTGTAAGACCTCGGAACGGATGGGTGAGGAAGACGAGTCTATAGACTTCGTCATCACCGACCCACCGTACTACGACAACGTCCAGTATTCGGAACTATCCGACTACTTCTACGTATGGCTCCGAGAGTGCCTCCACGAGGAGTACGAGGAGTTCAAACCGGAACTCGTGCCGAAAGCCCGTGAAATCGTCGCCAACAACAACGCGAACAAAGGCGAGGAGTTCTTCGTTGAGTCGCTTGCAAACGTCTTCTCAGAGTGCCACCGAGTCCTGAAGCAGGACGGCGAGATGGTTTTCACTTACCATCACAACGAGAATGAGGCGTGGTCGGTTATTCTGGAGGCCCTCATCCGGAGCGGATTCACCGTTACCGGCGCGTACCCCGTCCAGTCAGAAATGCCAAACAATCCGCACATCGCCGACCTCGACAATGCGGAGTATGACATCCTCATCTACGCGAACAAGGAGCAGGCCGACGAGGAAATCACTCTCACTGAACTCCGCCAGAACCTGTTCTTCGAGTTGCAGGACATGGCCGCCGAAGAACGCGAGCGTCACGAAGACCTCTCGAAGGCCGACCTCGGCGTCATCCTCCGCGGGAAGTGTATGTACTACTACTCCCGGCACTACCCGAACGTCTACTCCGAAGGTGAGCAGGCCGACATTGACGAGGCGCTCGACACGGTGGACTCCATCATCGAGCAGGTCCTCGAAGGTTCGGTCAACCTCCCGGCAAGCATCGACTCCATCAGCGAGGCGTACGCCGCGTTCGTTCAACGCGGTCCCGAGGGCTACGACGACCTCAACAAGCAACTGCTGGCGAAGAACCTGAACGTCAGCGACCTCGAAGACGAAAAACTCGTGAAAGGGCCGCGCGACAAGAAGGAGCCGGTCTCCGCCGACGAGCGCGTCCACCACATCGAGCGGAACCTCAGCAAGAGTGGGGACGGCTCCCAGAAGACGCTCAACGGCGACGAGGTGGACTCCGACGCACTCCTCGACGTGGACAAGGTGCAGTACCTCTACCACCTCTACAAGACCGACCAGAACACCTCTGAGTTCCTCAGCGAGTGGAAAACCGACGACCTACAAGAACTCGCGGAGTTCCTCGCCGACGCGACGGGCGACGACCGCTACGAGAACGTGATGGAAATGAGCCTCTCCCAATTCTGACCATGTCACTCAACGCCGGCTACAATCTCGTGACGGAGCGCGTGGAGGACACCGAGGAGGAACTGCCGGCGCTCGCGTTTTTCCGCCGGCTCGCCAACGACGGGACGCTCCCGCCGCGTCTAACGGTGACGCGACTTGAAGACCTGCTGTACGAGACCGACGCGGATGAACTCGATGAGGCCGCCCGCAAACTCCGTGACGTGCTTCGTGAGAGCGGGTCGTTCCGCGGTCCGAAGGCCGTCCAGTTCGTCTTCGACGGCGACCTCGTGGACGACGATGTGTTCAGCGTTCGCGTCGAACGTGGTGGCGACGCCGTCTACCTCCCGGTGGGTAATCTGTTTGTGGAGGAGCCGCGCGTCGTTAAGGCGGGACACGCGGTGGCTCGGAAGTAAGGTTACATAAGCGTCCGAAATCCATCGTGTTGCGGACTCAGAATTCGGAGCGACAGGGACAGTGGCAGAACACGTAGAGGTCATTACATCTGGAGACGGTTCCAGTCCAGCCGGGTCATCGGTTTGGAACGCGTTGTAATCAGAAGCAAACTGTAGCACGAGTGGCCGTCCAACAGTAGGCGTTCCTCAACCGTTCGCTTACACGTACAAAGTCTTTGAACGTAGTAGCGAACGATTCAGAAGCCAAGTTCCACACTCGGTGAGAGTGTTCCCGAGACGTATTGGTATTCGTCTGCCCCGTAGTAGCCCGTTCCCTTCGAGACCGTCACGATGCCCTGCTCCGCCAACTCTTGCAAGACTTCGTAGGCATACGAGTCTCCGGTATCGACTGCTTCGGCCACCTGCTTCTTCGTGACCGTTCCTTCTCGACGAACGTACTGCTCGATTTCGTCCTTGAGGTCGGTCACCCGACTGATGACTCCAGAGACGATGCTGTCGGTCAGACTGTCAGGGAGCGCGGAACTCCAGACGTAGACCATCGCCTCGAAGTCTTCGTCCTGCGGGTTGCGAGCGTACCGTCCAACGGCTTGAGCGAGGTTGTTCTCTCGAACGGAGGCGAGGAACTCAGCGGCGGCGTCGGCATTCGGTCCCACGAACTCTCGTCCGTAGTCACGCTCTCCGTTTTCGTCGAGTTTCGGGAGAGCGTTGAGTTCGCAGAACGCCAGCAGGTCGAGGATACGGTCATCGCCGGGGTCGTTACATCCGACCACAAGACCGACACGTTCATCCTCGAAGTCGTTTCGGCTTTTCAAGTCGCCGAAGTGCATCGTTTCGAGACCTCTCACGCCAACACCGGAGAGCATCCGACGAACGTCGCCTTCGATAGCCTTGCTACTAATGCTGGTTCGGAACGTGGAGCCGTAGTGCCGTTTGAGTTCGGCGATGATAGCCCTCGCTTTCTCTGCGGGATGTTTACCACGCCATCCGCGTGTGTACGGACGAGCGTGCCTCCCTACCTGAACGAGGTGGAGACCTCGGCGCTCTTTTCGCCACCGTGTGCGTTCGTCCGAAGTGAGGACGGCCTCCAACTGGAGGTCGTCTACAGTATTGAGACGCCACAGAAGGAGTGACGGGTGAGCATCGAGACCGATGACGCACCGCACATCAGAGAGGTTCGGTGGCTGGTGGACTTGCCGGAGCGACCCCTGCTCGCCCAGAACGACCAAGGTGTCTCCCGTCCTCCCGAAGTATCGCTTTCCATCCAGCACCCTCTCCGCGCGAGCGACTGCTCCAGCGATGTCCTGAACTCGACTGTGAATGTATCCCAGCCCGGAAGGCCTGTGCCCAGTGCTCGTATGAGCGAGGAACTTTTGATAGTTTCCGAGTAGACCCTCGTCTTGGTCGAGAACTGCATCAACGAGATTTACCCACGAGAGATGGTCGTCTGACTGCGACAGGACTTCGTTTACAGAGTTTTTCAGGAACTCTGCCTTGTTTTTCACCTCCTCGTTGAAGACGGGCTGTTCGTCGAACACGATGTTTGCATCCTCGACGAACTGCTCAACGTAGGCGAAGTCGTATGTTGCGTGGATTACGTCGTATCTCTGCTCGCCCTCATCGTCGAGGATGTCGTCCCACCGCCTACTGCTTGGACAGCCTCCGTCGTTTTCACAGGGCAGTTTTCCAAGACGGCTCCGGAGCATCCGATGTGCCTCGTGGAACTCGTAGCCACCCCGGTTTACGACGTTCATGAGCCACTTGGACGCGGACTTCCCGTCTACGGTGGAGAGTTCCGTGTCGAAAGTACCGTTTGCGGTCGGACAGACATCAAGACCGCTTTCCAGTTCAACGTACGAGACGCCAGCGTGCCGGCTCATCTCAGCGGCTTTTCGACGGGTTTCCTTGGTCCCATGAAGATGGATTACTGGCTGGCCCCCGGTGATTTCTGAATAGTTACTCCACGGCGTGGAGGCGACGATGTGCGTTTTCCCGAGAGAAGTGGGTGCGTCGATGAGCGTATCAGATTCGTCAGAGAGGGCACGTTGGAGACAATTAGTCAATCTACGCCGTGCCTGCTCGGTCGTGAGGCTACGTGTATTGGCGATGCCGTCGGCTGATTGGTCTACTGTAGACATGAGAGAACAGGCGGAAAATCCCCGCATCTCTAACTTTGAGTCAGACCGGACTCTACACAGTCTGGGTCAGAGAATTTCGAGGAAACCGCCTCACTAAACAAAACGTGAGCAGGAAATATAGCCGTTTCGTCACCGGGGTGTAAGTGAATTTGAGATACCTCAACTACTCATGCTGATGGAGGTAGGCTCGCAGGAGGATACGCTTCGCTTGTTTGTCCCCGGCCTTCGAGACGGCCTCGTAGAGGCGTTCCACATCGTCCTTCGAGAACGTCGCGAACGCCTCCGGCTCATCGGCTTCTTGCTCGTCGGCGTCGCTATCCGGGGAGGCCGCAGCACGACTACTCACGACACCAACGATGTTCTCGTCATCGTCGAGTTCAACGACTGGGAAGTCCTCCGGCTCGTGGACCTTCGAGGCATTCGGCGGGTGGTTCTTCCGCCCGGCGACCTGTCCGAGATGAATCAGCACCCCCTGTTTACCTTTGAACGGTACGCCACAATACGGGCAGAGCCGAGCCACGCTCTCGACTTCGCGCTCTGCCGGGTAGTTCACCTCAACCTCCTGCGTTCCGGCTTCTTCGAGGTCGTCGAAGGAGACATCGTCTGGAATCTCTCCCGAGTCGCCGTGCCCGTCGCCGACACTTCGGAGGACGTGGAGGTGCATCCCGCGGGCCAATTTCTCGGCGTCGCACCCTTCTACGGGGCACTTGACGACTCGCTCCTCGTTCCGGCTCGGTTTGTCGCTCACGCGACCACCTCGCAGACGACGGCGTTCTGAATAGCGATGCGCTTTTCAGCGGTAGAGTTGTTGCTTCGCATGGCTTTCTGGGTCCACAGAAGGCCACCGTCCGGTGTTCCAGCACCGGGCGTTTTCCAACGCCCCGAGGGTACGGTCTCCTTCTATTATTTCCTACGTAGGAAACAAGCATAAGCGTTCCTATGTAGGAAATTCTAAGACGGCTCATCGCGTAGCCTCTCGTATGACTGCCGACGAAAGTACCGGCGGCGATGGAAGACAGACGTACTCTGATGACGCTTTCATCGAAGCCGTCAGCGAGAAACAGCCTGCGGCAACCAAAGAGGTAGCCGACCTCGTAGGTTGTACGCGTCGTAATGCAGATTACCGACTCCGGAGACTCGAAGATGAGGGCAAAGTCACGTCGAAAGAAGCAGGTAACTCGCTGATTTGGAGTATTACCTCCGAGCCGTAGCATCACCCAATCCGCTCTAACACGTCTCTTCGAGCCTCAACCGACGTGGAGTCGTACTCGTCCTCATTTAATTCGGAGACGGGATTGCCGAGAGCCACATCGACGATGTTGCGTTCGATGAATCGTTGCTTCGTCCGAGAAGTGGTGTTCTTATGCCCCTCAACAAGTCTGGCTAACTGTTCGACATCGAAAGGAAGGTCGGAGTCAGTCATACCAACACCCACCTCTATGAGCCGCAGAACTGTAAGTTTAAAGACAAAAATCGGCGCGGGTCAATTCTTCGTGAAGGTGCGCGCGCGGCGCTCATCGGGTTCGCGTGCGTCAAGTTGCTCCGTCATTATTCAAAATCGCCAGACAGTGCGGGGTGAGTGAGGAGAAATCGTCAACACGCGGTGCTGAGTGGGGTTCTGGCGCGCGGTATGAGACGCGAGTTGGTGAGCCGGTAGGCGACTGTTCGTAGCAGTAGTCGCCGAGGCTTGCGCGCGGCTCAACCGACAAGGTTGGTCGGAGCCGTCATTATAGAAAACCGCGGTACGTCGTCGGGGTAGTGAGAAAAAATCATCAACACACTACCGGCAAGCGGTGCCGGACGACGGTACGAACACACGGGTTTCTGGGGGAGGTAAGTATTTAAAGAAGCAACGCCGTGTTGCGATTACTGAACGCGCGTAGCGCGTATGGACTCGCCGGGATTTGAACCCGGGGCCTCTTCCTTGCGAAGGAAGCGATCTGCCGCTGATCTACGAGCCCGCAACCGACGATAGCCGAGAGAGTCGTTTGAACCTTCTGATTTGCCGTCGCCGAAATCGGGCGATCGGTAGGACGATCGCGCGTGAGCGCTACGGCGGACACGGGATCCGACGAGGCGTCGCGTTGGTGCGGTTCCGGACAGCGGGGCCTCCGTGAGGCCGCCGCCGTCGCTCAGTCCTCGAGGACGATCTCGATCGAGACGTCGTTCGGGACTTGGATCCGCATGAGCTGTCGGAGCGCGCGTTCGTCGGCGTCGATGTCGATGAGGCGCTTGTGGACGCGCATCTCCCAGTGCTCCCACGTGGCCGTCCCCTCACCGTCGGGAGACTTCCGCGCAGGGATCTCCAGCGTCTTCGTCGGGAGTGGCACCGGACCCGACAGCGCGACGCCGGTCTTGTCCGCGATTTCGCGAACGTCGTCGCAGATGCCGTCGAGGTCCTCGGGAGCCGTGCCCGCGAGGCGAACGCGTGCCTGCTGCATGCGTTATCGCTCGTTGACGCTGAGGACCTTGCCGGCCGCGACGGTCTGGCCCATGTCACGGATGGCGAAGCTACCCAGCTCGGGGATATCGTTCGAAGACTCGATGCTGAGCGGCTTCTGGGGTCGGACCGTCACGACTGCGGCGTCGCCGGACTGGATGAAGTCCGGGTTCTCCTCGGCGACCTCGCCGGAGGAGGGGTCGATCTTCTTGTCGATCGACTCGATGGTGCAGGCGACCTGTGCTGTGTGAGCGTGGAAGACCGGCGTGTAGCCGGCGGTGATCACGCTTGGGTGCTGCATGACGACGACCTGCGCCTGGAAGGTCTCGGCGACCGTCGGCGGGTCGTCGGCGGGGCCGCAGACATCACCGCGGCGGATGTCGTCCTTACCGACGCCGCGGACGTTGAATCCGACGTTGTCGCCGGGCTCGGCCTGCGGGACCTCTTCGTGGTGCATCTCGACCGTCTTCACTTCGCCGCTCACGTCGGAGGGCTGGAAGGAGACGTTGTCGCCGGTCTTGAGAATACCTGTCTCGACACGTCCGACCGGGACCGTCCCAATACCGGAGATCGTGTAGACGTCCTGAATCGGCAGACGCAGCGGCGCGTCCGTCGGCGGCTGCGGCTCCGGCAGGTCGTTGAGCGCGTCGAGCAGGGTGGGGCCGTCGTACCACGGCGTGTTCTCCGATTCCTCGGAGACGTTGTCACCCTCGAACGCGGAGGTGGGGATGAACTTCGCGTCCTCGACGTTGAAGCGGACCTGCTGGAGGAGCTTCTTGACTTCGTCGACGACCGACTCGTAGTCGCCCTCGCTGTAGTCGACGAGGTCCATCTTGTTGACCGCGATGATGAGCTCGTCGATACCGAGCGTTCGCGCCAGGAAGACGTGCTCTTGGGTCTGCGGCTGGACGCCGTCATCCGCGGCGACGACGAGCACGGCGTTGTCGGCTTGGCTCGCGCCGGTGATCATGTTCTTGACGAAGTCGCGGTGACCCGGACAGTCGACGATGGTGAAGTAGTACTCGTCGGTGTCGAACTCCTGGTGGGCGATGTCGATCGTGACACCGCGCTCTCGCTCCTCCGCGAGGTTGTCCATCACGTAGGCGAACTCGAATCCGCCCTTGCCCTTCTCCTCGGCTTCCTCTCGGTACTGTTCGATAACGTGCTCGGGTACGCTCCCCGTCTCGAAGAGAAGCCGCCCGACCATCGTGCTCTTCCCGTGGTCGACGTGGCCGATGACGGCCAAGTTCTGGTGTGGTTTGTCGCTCATTGTTGTCTCACGCGCGGATGCGCTATATCGGATTCTTTTGTCGGTGCCCCGTAAAACGATTTCGAAAGGATTCCGCCGAATCCGGACGCGTCGGGCGGTTTGCGAGCAGATACCACGGAGGCCGGAGAAATCGAACTCCGAATCGGATCCCGGTTACGACGCGCTCACACCGTGTCGGGGAGGCGGCCGATGTCCGCCAACACCGCACTCGCCGTCTCCGGACCGCCCGCACCGCGTCCCGAGATGTTCAGTCGACCGGCATGGGTCGTCTCCAACTGGACGATGTTCAGCGTGCCCGACACCGCGAGCGTCCCGTTCTCGGCCACTAATCGCGGGCCGACGCGGACCCCATCGGGCGACACCTCGCCGACGAGACGGATCGTCCGACCGTCCTCAGCGGCCAACTCGAGCGCGCTGCCCGGGAGGTCGGCGATCCCCTCGACCTCGGCGTCGGCGAGCGTGTAGCTGTCCTCGTAGAGGACGTTCGAGAGGATGACACACTTCAGCGCGGCGTCGGTTCCCTCCACGTCGAAGGTCGGATCGGCTTCGGCAACTCCCAGATCCTGCGCCTCCGCGAGGACGTGCTCGTAGCCGAGCCCCTCGGCGGCCATCCGGCTGAGGATGAAGTTCGCCGTCCCGTTGAGGATACCTCGGGCCGCCGTGACCTGACCGTTGAGATCGGCGATCGTCGACAACACCGGAATCGCGCCGCCGACGGTCGCCTCGAACAGCACCGTCCCGGCCGACTCGGCTTCGAGGGTCCGAAGCTCGTCGTACCGTTCGGCGACCGGCCCTTTGTTCGCCAAGACGACGTGGCGGTCGTCGGCGAGCGCCCGCCGGACGTGTGAGAAGCCGGGCTCGGCGTCGCCGAGCGTCGTCGGCGTCGCTTCGACCAGCACGTCGTAGTCGGCGTCGAAGACCGACTCGGGGTCGGCGTCGCCGACGGTTCCCTCGGTCCGCTTCCGGTCGAACACCGCGTCCGCATAGAGTCCGGAGTCGTCGACTGCGCCCCCGGTCGAATCCGCGACGGCGACGACCTCGTGTCCGTACTCGCCGGCGAGTTCGACCACCGATGCGCCGACCGCGCCGACGCCCACGACGGCGAGTCTCATCCGAACACCTCCATCAGCGGTTCGATGACGCGGAGGTCTTTCTCCTCGGCGATCGAGCGAACGGTCGAGAGCGCCGCGTGGGTCTGCTGTTCGCTGGCGACGAGGCGGAGTCGAGCGCTGGATGGCCCCTCGGTGCCGGCGGGGGCCGACAGCGAGAAGTCGGCCACCGAGACGCCACCGCAGTCGCGGAACCGCTGGAGCGTGTCCGAGAGGTCAGTCTCGACGAGATGGCCGACGAGGACCACCGTCAGTTCCGCGCCGTACCGCTCGGCACCGGCGCGAATGATGTTGACACCGGCGTCGCGAAGCGCCTCGACGATCACGTCGAACTGCACTTCGGTCGCCTCGAGATCGACTTCGACCGGGATGTGGCCTCGCGGCGTGACGTTCCCCCGCTCGTGAAAGATCGACAGCAGGTTGCCGCCGTTTTCGGCGATCGGCTCAAGCGCGCCGAGCAGTTCGCCCGGTTCGTCGACGAGTTCCAGACGGACCGTGTACGAGCGCGTGTCAGCCTCGCTCATCGGTCCACCTCTGCACGTTCGATCATTACTACACACTCACGTGGCGGTGGCTATAAGAGCGCCGGGATTCGCAAGCGTCTCCGCTATCGAGAGCGGGCAAACGGGGCAGTGGCTGGGCGATCGTGTCGAGAAGACCGCGTTGGCGGCCGAAAACGGACGGTTCGAGTTAGAAGTAGTCGACCATTTCGGGCAGTTCGAGCTTCATGCCCTTCCGCTCGCGGATCTCGTGAATGATCTCCGGTTGGAGGTTGTCGGCCATGACCCGGAAGCCGGCGTTCTCGGTGTTCCACGACGCGCGACCCTCGGTCGCACTGCGGATGTCCGAAGAGAACCCGATCATCTCGTCGACGGGGGCGATCCCCTCGACGACCATCAGATCGCCCTCTTGGTACATGTCGTCGACGCGGCCGCGTCGACCCTGAATCTCGCCGGAGGCCGCGCCCATGTGCTCGTTCGGCACGTCGATGCGGACCTGCTGGATCGGTTCGAGCAGTTTGATCTCCGCGTCCATCAAGGCGTTGTGGACGGCGCGGCGGACGGCGGGAATGACCTGCGCGGGACCGCGGTGGATGGCGTCCTCGTGGAGTCGGGCGTCGTGCAGTCGGATGAGCGACCCCTCGACGGGCTCGGCCGCGAGCGGGCCGTCCTCGAGGGCCTCTTCGAGTCCTTCGAGGACGAGCTCCATCGTCTCGTTGAGGTGTTGGATACCCTTCGTGTCGTCGATGAACACGTTGTTCTTGAAGATGTGCTCGACGTTCTGGGCGGTGTCCTTGTCCATGCCCTCCTCCATGAGCGCCTCGCGGCGCTCGAGTTCGGGCATATCCATCGTCGCCTCGCCGAGTTTGATCGCCTCGACGATGTCCTCGCCGAGCGGCTCGACAGTGATGTAGAAGCGGTTGTGGTTGTTCGGCGATCGCCCCTCGACCTCGCGGGAGGCCGTCTGCGGCGCTTCGCGGTAGACGACGATCGGTTCGCCGGTGTTGACCGGGATCCCCTGATTGCGCTCGATACGCTGGGTGATGACCTCGAGGTGGAGTTCGCCCTGCCCGGAGATGAGGTGCTCGCCCGTGTCCTCGTTGATCTCGATCTGGATCGTCGGGTCCTCCTTTGCGACCTGCTGGAGCGTCTGGATGAGCTTCGGCAGGTCGTCCATGCTCTTCGCCTCGACGGACTTCGTGATGACGGGCTCGGAGATGTGCTCGATCGACTCGAACGGCGTCATCTCGACCGACGAAACCGTCGAGCCGGCGATGGCGTCGCGGAGGCCGGTCACGGCGGCGATGTTGCCTGCCGGGACGCGGTCGACCTCCTCGCGCTCGCCACCCATGTAGATACCGACGCTCTGGACGCGGTTCGTTCCGGCCGTCCCGGAGATATAGAGGTCCTGTCCCTTCTCGATGGTGCCGGAGAACACGCGACCCGCGGCGATCTCGCCCGCGTGGGGGTCGATCCCGATGTCGGTGACCATGAGGACGACCTCGCCGTCCTCGTCGACGAGTTGCATCGAATTGGCGACATCTAGATCGTCGTCGCCACGCCAGATGCGCGGGATACGACGGGGCTGAGCGTCGACCGGGTTCGGGAAGTGCTCACAGACCATGTCGAGGACAACGTCGGACAGCGGCGTCCGTTCGTGGAGCTCCTGGCGCTTGTCGGCCTGCTCGAGGTCGATGATGTCGCCGAAGTCCATCCCGGTTCGCTGCATCGACGGCATCGAAACGCCCCACTTGTACAGCGCGGAGCCGAGCCCGACAGTCCCCTCCTCGACCGAAACGGTCCAGTCGTCGTCGATGTCGTCCATCTCATCGGTCATGCCGCGGATGAGTTCGTTCACGTCCCCGATGACGCCCATGAGACGTCGCTGCATCTCCTCGGGGCCTTCCTGAAGCTCCGAGATGAGGCGGTCGACCTTGTTGATGAACAACGCCGGTTTGACGCCCTCGCGAAGCGCCTGTCGGAGCACCGTCTCCGTCTGGGGCATCGCGCCCTCAACGGCGTCCACGACGACGAGCGCGCCGTCGACGGCGCGCATCGCACGCGTCACGTCGCCGCCGAAGTCGACGTGGCCGGGCGTGTCGATGAGGTTGATGAGGTGGTTCGTGTCCTCGTACTCGTGCGTCATCGAGACGTTCGCCGCGTCGATGGTGATCCCGCGTTCCTGTTCGTCCTCCTCAGTGTCCATCGCGAGTTGCTGTCCGGCCGTGTCGTCGGAGATCATCCCCGCACCGGCGAGCAGGTTGTCCGTCAGCGTCGTTTTCCCGTGGTCGACGTGTGCGGCGATGGCGATGTTCCGGATGTTCTCCGGTTCGTCCATCAGCCGTTCACACTCCTGTACGATCTTCTTGCGTCGGCCCATTATACTGCCTCTTTTCGACAGCATCGTGAAAAGGGTAGTGTTTCGAAGTGGCGGGAAGGAGCGTATGCGACTGTCGCCACTTCGAAGCTCGCGAGACGAGCTTGGCGAGTCTCGCGGTGTTTCGGCGCGGCGGTTTCGCGCCGAGGCTCGTCACGAGCGAAGCGAAGCGCCCCGCGAAGGACGTGTCCGAAGAAGCCGATCAGCGGCGGGGCGAACACCGACCCATGGATCACCGGTCCGTAGGTCACGCCGGTCGGTTTCGTGACGAGAAAGAGCGCATAGAACATCAACATGACGACGCTCCACAGAAGCGTGATCGCGAGGAACGGAGCGGCGTCTCGAACCGCCGTACCGACGGCCGCCGATAGCGTGCGAGCAATAGCGGTCGCTCAGCCGGCGCGAACGAAAGGATACTGACGCGTGGAGAACCCGGCGACGGTCGCCGACGGCGAAACAGTGAAATCCGCCCAGCGCATGGTATCGTATGACATGGATGTTCGCGTGCGGGGAGGTGGCCCGGTCGAACCGTTCTTCAGCGCCCGTGATCTGCTCGCAACGGAGTACGACCTCGAACAGCCGGTCGTCGTGCAGATTCGCGACAACCCGGACGAGCGAACGATGGTCGGCCACTACGACGATCGCCACGAGTTGATCGTCTCGCGGCGGGCGGCGACCTCCGCGATGGCCAGAGAGCTCGCGCTCCACGAGTTCGCCCACATGGCGCGCTACGAAGAGGGACACCCCTCTCACCTACAACCAACCGAGGAGGCGCTCTTTTTGGCGTTGGCCGGCCGCAGCGTCGAGCGACGGAAGCTCTCGCACTGCTATCAGATCGCCAACCATATGAAGGACATCTACGCCGACGACATCACGCTCGACATCGGCCCGACGGCGAAGCTCGTCGATTTTATGGAGTCCTCGCTGGCGCGCGCGCTCGTCGAAACACCGTCAAGCGCGCCGGTCGGGTGGACGCGATTGACCGAAACGGCGGATCCCGAGATCACCGCGGTCAACGCCGCGTTCGCGCTCGCGTTGCTCGAGCGACACGACGCGATCGACGCCGACCACCGGCTGTACGATCTCGCGGCCGCGGCCGCCGCGGACGCGCCGAGCATCCCGTTCCCACAGTTTAAGACCCACTTTCGCTCGCTCGGGAACGACCCGGACGAGTCGGAGTATCGGAAGGCGCTCGTGGACGTGACGCGCACCTACGCACTCTCGAACGAGCAAGCCGCGGACTGAGATCGAAACTGCGTCGTGTCTACGCCTCGACGATCCGAACCAGTCGGTCGTCCCCAGAGGTCGGAAACGGATCAGTGGCTCGTCCGTCTCGGTTGGATGTGATCGCATAGAGCACGCCGTCCGGCCCCTGTTCGACGTGGCGGATTCGGCCCAGTTCGTCCTCGAAGAGTTCGTGAACCACTGCCTCGTAGTCGGGGTGGAGCCACTCGTCGTCGTATCGCGACCCACCGATATCGGCGGCCGCTCCTCGGTAGAGAGTGACGCTACGGAGCGTCTGCGATCCGAGGCCGCCGATGACAAGCCGGTTCCGAAGCGACGAGAGGGCGTCGCCGGTGTAAAACGCCCCGCCGGAAGGTGCCCAAACGTCCGACGAGCCGGTGTTGACGATCGGCGGCGTCACCCCGTCGTGGTCTTCGTAGCGACCGTACTCGTCGTCGCCGCCGCCGCTTCGGACCGTCGGCCAACCGTGGTCGCCGCCCGCCGCCAGAGCGATTACCTCGTCGCGCGCCGACGGGCCGTGTTCGGTGACGATCGGTGTCCCGTCCGGGAGAAACGTCATCGTCTGCGGATTCCGATGTCCGTAACTGTACACGCGGGGATCGCCGACGTCCGGGTTGTCGTCCGGTGCCGTGCCGTCCGGTTCGAGCCGCAACACCTTGCCGGCGAGGCTGTTCGGATCGGCGGCCAGTTCTCCCTCGCCAGCGTCGCCGGTCGTGACCCACAGATAGTTGCGAGGCCCGAACGCGAGCCGGGAGCCGTTGTGGTAGTCGTTGCCCGGAATCGCGTCGATCACGACGGTCTCCTCGGGGTCGTCGCCACTTAGATCGAAGTACGACAGTCGGTTTCTGAGGGTGTCCGTCTCGTACGTGTAGAACCCGTAGAGCACCGGCACGTCGGGATAGTTCGGATGCAGCGCGATTCCGAGTAAGCCGCCCTCGCCGCCCGCCTCCCACCATCCACCCTCCTCGCCGGCCTCGATCGACGTCGCGTGGTCGATCACCGCGTCGGGTTCGGTGACGGCGTCGAGTTCGCCGGCCTCGTAGCGACTGATCCGACCGACGCGCTCGGAAATGAAACACGTCCCGTCGGCCGCGAACTCGAGATCCCACGGGATTTCGAGCCCTTCAATGATTGGTTCGACGTCGAACGTCGCATCGAGCGGCGACGTCTCGGGAGCCGTCCAGTCGGGGTCGTAGCGATCCCACGACTCGATATCGTGTTCGACCGAGAGGTCGAACGCCGACTCGACCGGTTCCGGGTCGGGATGCGGAGTGGTCGCACCGTCGTCGACGCGGCCGATACAGCCAGCACACGCGGTCGCGGCCGTACCGGCCGCGAGGAGGAGTTCGCGACGCCGGAGTCGCGAACGCGAACGAAGGGGAGAGGACATGTCAGTACGGTACGGGGCCGATCGGTAAAACGTACTGCTTTCGTGAAGTGACCGCCCGTACGGCGGTCGAAGCACGAACGTCCGAGAGGCGGAGAAAGCGAACGGAGCTTAACGGGCCGCGGCGGCGACGCGCTCTTGCTCTTCTTTCTGCCCGATCGGGTAGGCCTGCAGATCGTAGTTCGCCGCGCCGATGAGCTGGTTGGCCAGCGCCTCGGCGGCCGGCGTCGTCGTCTTGAACGAGCCGCTTTGAGTGCCCTGCGCGATGAACTTCAGCGCCTGGTCGACGCGCCGCTGCGGGGCGACATCGACGGCCTTCGGGACCGAGATGCCACCGTACTTCAGGCGAACGGTCTCCTCGCGGGGGCCGGCGTTCTCGACGGCGGTCACGAGCACCTGCACGGGATTCTCGTCGGTTCGCTCCTCGACGATCTCGAAGGCGTCGCGGACGATCCGGGTCGCCTGCTGTTTCTTGCCCGTGTTCTCCTCGGTCTGCATGAGCCGGTTGATCAGCCGCTCGACGACCGAAATTTCGGACTTCTTGAACTGCTTTTCGGAGTGACGGCCCATCGTGTGCGCGATCGGCGTCACCGAGAGGTAGCGTCGCGTCGATTCGTCGGCGTACTCGATCTCGTCGATCTCGTACTCGCCGAAGAGCTTCGCGGAGACGCGCTCGTCGTCGGTCGAGGCCGGCGCGTCCGGCTCGGGGGCTTCCGAGCTCATTATCGCACCGGCTTTTCCGCGTTCCCGCGGACGAGTTCGATCATCGAGACGCCGTTCACCTTCTCGACTTTGTAGTTGACGCCCGAGAGGTCGCCCATCGCACGACCCTTCGCGCCGCCGATGCCGGCGATCGTGACCTCGTCGTGTTCGTCGATGAAGCTGATCGCGCCGTCGCCGGGGCAGAAGGCGGTGACCTGCTTGCCGTTCTTGATGAGCTGCACCCGGACGCACTTTCGGATGGCCGAGTTGGGCTGCTTTGCTTCGATACCGACCTTCTCGAGGACGATACCCCGACCTTGCGGGGCACCCTCCAGGGGGTCGGACTTCTTGCCGAGTCCGCGGGCACGGCGCGCGTAGTCAGAGTCGGACCACCGGTGCTTTTGGCGGTCCTTCTTGAGTTTGCGCGCGGCGTATTTGCCGTTCGCCATAGTACCAGTTCGTTCCCTACGGAGCTACTTAAGCACCATCTTTTTCTTCGTCGGGTTTGCTTCGTCCATTCGGTCGCGGCGGAAATTGCTCTCAACAGTACATCTGAGAGAGTTTTCAGAAATATGCCTCACTGATTACAAACAGCAACCAGACGATCGGTCCAAGAGCAAGAATCAAGCCTACTATACCTATCAGATAGTCCCCTTCCACGATGCCTCTCGCCCACCCTGTTCCGAGCCTAACAATGAAAAGCAGAAGCACAGCTAGAATCGCATTACGGAGTGAAAAGTCCAATCCTTCGGTATCGGAACCGGTTGGCGACATTTCGTAACACCCCTCCCCGTCTCGTGAAAGGCGTTCCCCCGTTGCGTTCACGTGGGGACCTCACAGCTGATGTATCCATAGGATATGAAATCAACCCCATACCACAACCGAGCCGACTCAGACCTGCCGCTCGAACTCGACCGGTTCGGAGACGGTGTAGTACGGACTGTCCAACCGACCGACGGTCGCGAGCTTTCGCGAATCGATCCTCCCGTCGGTCAGCACGTCCTCGGGGACGTGGTAGTGTCGAACGCCGCCCAGAATCACCGTCCGGTCGTACGGGTCGAGCGTGTCGTACAGCGTACACCCCATCGTGACCGCGGCGTTGGCCACCCGCGGCGGCGCGATCTGCCGGCACTCGGCGCGCTCGACGTCGGCGAACGCGAACTCGATCTCCTCGGGCGGCAGCCCCGCGGCCATCGCGTCCATCGTCTCGATGAGCGGCTCCGTGACGACGTTGACGGCGAACTCCTCGGTTTCGAGGACGTTGTCGACGGTGTCTTTCGGTTCGCCGTCCTGCTCGGTCGCGGCACTGAACGCGAGCACCGGCCGGCTCGATCCGAGGTAGTTGTACGAACTGAACGGCGCGAGATTCTCGGTGCCGTCCCCGTCAACGGTGCTGACCCACGCGATCGGCCGAGGGTGACCGCGGTCTTGCTGATTCGTGCGTTCTCGTCGGTGCCGATCTCGCGGGCGTCGTACTCGATCATCGGTGACCGAAGCCAGGTTCGATCGTCGAGTACTAAATTCGTCTGCGGCGCGTTCGCGCAATCAAACGGCCCGATCAGGTCAGCTCGATGCCGTCGATATCGAAATGTCGCTTCGCCAACCGTCGCGCCAGATCGATCCGGCGGCCGTCCTTGCCGATCGCGACTCCGCGGTCGTCGTGGTCGACCTCGGCGTAGGCGATCGTCGTGTCGTTCTCGCTGATCGTGACATTGTACACCGCCGCGGGGGCGAGGGCGTTCGCGACGAAATCAGCGGCCCTATCCGCGTTTTCGACAACGATCACGGTCCGTCCGAGCGCCGATTCGACGGTGCGAACGTGCTTGCCACCGGGGCCGATCGCCTGACCCATCGTCCCCGCGGGAACGACGAAGGCGAGGCGATCGTACTCATCGTCGACGACGCAGTCGATCGCCGGCACGTCCGTCTCGTCGTCGAAAAGGGCAATGTACTGTCTGGCTTCGTCAGAGAGGGTAACGATCATAACGGGATGAAGTGAGCCGAGCGTCGATCAGTCGTCCGCAGAGGGGCTACCGGACTGTCTGGCACCCATCCGGAGGTCGACGTCGCCGGTGCCGAGTTTGATCGGCTTGCCGACGATGACGTTCTCCGTGACGCCGTCGAGGTCGTCCACTTCGCCGTGGATCGCGGCGTCGATGAGGTGGTTGACGGTCACCTCGAACGCGGCGCGTGCCAGCACCGAATCCTTGTTGCCCGAGATGCCGTGACGGCCGATCGACTCGATGTCGCCGTTGTTCGTCATGATGTCCGCGACGAGCATGAGGTGGCGGATGTTCACGTCGTCGAGCCCCTGCTCTTCGAGCGTGTTCATCGTCTCCTCGATGATCGCCTCGCGGGCCGCCTCGATTCCGAGGTTGCTGTGGATCTCGTGGATGTTGTTACACGTCGTCCGCGAGGCGTCGACGCCCTCGATGTCGAGGACCTTCTTCAGGTTCGAGCCCTCGGTGTAGAGGACGAACTGCTCGCCGGCGTCGAGATCCTCCTTGCGGATGACGACTCGGTTGATCTCCTCGATCCCCTTGAACACGATCTCGCGAAGCTCCTCGACGAGTTGCAGCAGCCGCCGGTAGGACGGCTCTTCGGGGCCGAACTGGACGGTTGTCGTCGACGGTCGGTCCGTCTCGACGCCGAGTTCGGCCTCGATCGTGCCCGCGATTCTGCCGGCGATGTCGTCGATGCTGTTGACCGTCGGCCATCGCTCGGCCAGCGTCTCCTCGTTGAGATCGATCTGGACGAGCATGTCCGCGACGTTCGTCGAGACGTCACCCAGCGCGAGGATCTTCGTCGCCTCGATCTCCCAGACGACCTCGTGGGCGCGATCCCGGTCGGTCGCGTAGACGCCGTCGAGATGAACCGTCATCATCGGCGTGTCGGGGGTCTTTCGCGCGTCGACTAGCTCGATGAGCCGCGGTAGCCCTTGGGTCACGTCGATCTCCGCTACGCCCGCGTAGTGAAACGTGTTCATCGTCATCTGCGTACCGGGTTCACCGATGCTCTGGGCGGACACGGTCCCGACGGGGTCGAGCGGATCGACGCGGGATTCGAGGTACTGCGATTCGACGCCGTAGGTGATGTCCTCGACGTTTTCGACCGTCACGCCGTCGCGAGCCTCGATCGCTGCGTAGACGTTGTCCTTCAGCCGTCGTGGGAGGTCGCTGTCCTCGACGACGGCCTCCATCTCCTCGGTGATCTCAGTCATCCGATTCCACCTCCGCACCCGAAACCGAGCGCCACGATTCCCCGTGTTCGGAGATGTTCGTTTTCGGCTCTTGGATGCCGAGGAACTCCTCGCGTTGGGCCGGTGATTCGAACTCCTCGTCGAGGATCCGGTCGGCGATCGAGTCGATATCGATGTCGAACTCCTCGGCGGAGGAGACGCGGACCGGCGAGGTACCGTCCTCGCCGAACTCGAACTGGACGATGGTGTCCGAGGTATCCCGAACGGTGCCGTCGTACTGCGTTTCGAGCTCCGAGAGCGCGTTGATCAGCCGCCGCTGGAGGTAGCCGGACTTCGAGGTTCGAACCGCCGTGTCGACGAGCCCCTCGCGACCGCCCATCGCGTGGAAGAAGAACTCCTTCGGCGTCAGGCCGTTTCGGTAGGAGTTCTGTACGAACCCGTGGGCGTCCGAGGAGAGGTCGTTCGGCTTGAAGTGGCTGAGGGTACGGTCCTCGTAGCCGCGGTTGATGCGCTCGCCACGAACCGCCTGCTGGCCGACGCAGCCGGCCATCTGCGTGAGATTGAGCATCGAGCCACGCGCACCGGACTGGGCCATCACGACCGCCGGATTGTCGTCGGTGAAGTGATCGTCGGCGATGTCACCGGCGGAGTCACGCGCTTTGCCGAGCGTCTGCATGATCTTCATCTCCAGTGTCTCGTCGACCGTCCGGCCTGGCAGCGATTCGAGTTCGCCGTTTCGGTACGTTTCGATGAGCGTCTGGACGCGTTCGTTGGCGTTGTCGATCGCCTCGGCGATCTGCTCTTCGGCCTCGCGTTCGATCGACTCGTCGTCGATCCCGATCGAGAATCCGAAGTGCATGATCGACCGCATCGCGAGCGTCGCGACCTCGTTGATGAAGACGCGGGCGCGGGTGTTGCCGTAGACCTTACAGATCGTGTCGACGACCTCGCCGCCGAACGCGCCGACCGCGTCCTCGTCGATCGTCCCCGCGACGAGTTCGCCGTCGACGATCTCGACGTCGTCGCCAGCCGAGGAGGTGAAGGTGAGGTCGAGTCCGTCCGGCAGCAGCTCCGAAAAGAGCGTCCGCCCGGTCCAGTACTCGACGCCGGCCTCGTTCGTGAAGTCCGGCTCCGGCAGCCCGTCGATGCTCGTCGCCCGGAGCAGATCGAGCGCCTGCGTCTCGTTGAACTCCGGATTCTCGTGGGTCAACAGGTACAGCCCGGAGATGTGGTCCTGGATCGCGCCGATGATGTTCTCGCCGAAGCGCGGGCTGAGGATCTGCTCTTGGACGCGCATGAGGACGCGCGCCTCCGCGCGGGCCTCCTCGTTCTGGAGGGCGTGCATGTTCATCTCGTCGCCGTCGAAGTCGGCGTTGTACGGCGGACAGACGACGGTGTTGAGCCGGAACGTCTTGTACGGCATCACGACCACTTCGTGGGCCATGATACTCATCCGGTGCAGCGACGGCTGTCGGTTGAAGATGACGATGTCGCCGTCGATGAGGTGGCGTGCGACCTCCCAGCCGGGCTGGACCTTCTCGGAGAGCTCCTCGCAGTTCTTCTCGGTGACCTTCAGGCGTCGACCGTCGGGACGTTTGACGTAGTTCGCGCCGGGATGGGCCTCCGGCCCGTTGGCGACGTATCGACGAGCGTCCTCGAGGTTCCGGTCGTTGACGATCATCGTCTGGGTCATCTCGCTGGCGACCCGGTCCGGGACGCCGACCTCGTTCAACGAGAGCGTCGGGTCCGGAGAGATGACGGTTCGCGCCGAGAAGTTGACACGCTTTCCGGACAGCGAGCCGCGGAAGCGGCCCTCTTTGCCCTTCAGCCGCTGGCTGAGCGTCTTCAGCGGTCGCCCCGAGCGGTGTCGGGCCGGCGGCGTCCCCGAGATTTCGTTGTCCATGAACGTGGTGACGTGGTACTGCAACAGCTCCCAGAGATCCTCGATGATGAGCTGTGGCGCGCCGGCCTCGCGGTTCTCCATGAACCGCTGGTTGATCCGGATGATGTCCACGAGCTTGTGCGTGAGGTCGTCCTCGCTCCGCTGACCGTTGTCGAGCGTGATCGACGGGCGCGCCGTCACCGGCGGCACCGGCAGGACGGTCAGGATCGTCCACTCGGGTCGAGAGCGCTCCGAGTCGATTCCGAGCGTCTCGATGTCCTCGTCGGGGATCGCCTCGAAGCGATCGCGGATGTTGCTCGGCATCAGCTTGTCGCCGCTGTAAGAGACGAAGGCGTCCGGCGCGGGCGCGCTCTCGAAGCGGCCACCAAACGGACCGTCAGAGGACATCTGTTCGCCGATGATCTGGAGTAAGGAGACGTGCTCGCGGCCGATCCGCTCGCTGTCGCCCGGCCCCTGCCCGCTCATCAGCCGGCTGATGTCCGCGACGGTGAGCATCGCGTCGCCACCCCACGTCTCGACGACGTCGTTGACGACCTCGACGAGTTCGCCGAGTTCGATCTCGGTTCCACCCTCGCCGCCCTCGAGGGCCTCGGCGAGCAGATCGCGAACGTCCGAATCGGGGACTGGCCCCTGTTCGAGATACGTCGACGGTTTCTCGTGATTGATGTCGTACTGGGCCGTCGGGTAATCCCGTCGGTAGTCGTCGTCCTCCGTACAGTACGGACAGTAGTCGGCGTCGCGCGCCTGTCGGATCGCCGCCTTCAGGACGCGCGAGGGATCCTCGCCGAGGTCGCGGGTGCGCTCGAGTTGGTCGAGGAACTGCTGGCGTTTCCGCTCGGCGGCCTGTTCGGCTTTCTCCTGAGCCCTTCGGGCGTCCTCAGGGCTGACGAACCAGGTTCGCGGCGGGGTATCGTCGCGCTCTTTGAAGAACTCGCGGCGGTACTCCCGGTCGGAGGGGTCCGCGAGCGTGAGGCGGCCGCACCCTCGACAGGTGCCGCGGAGCAGTCGGCGGATCAACTTGGCGTGGCCGACGTGGACGACGGGCGCGGCGAGTTCGATGTGGCCGAAGTGGCCGTTACACGAGCCGCTGTGTTTCCCGCAGGTTTTACACTCCAGTCCGGGGTCGATGACGCCGAGTCGGGGATCCATCAGTCCCATGTCGATCGGGAAGCCGTCGTCGTCGTAGGTGTCGGCCGTGATGATCTTCGTGGCCGACATGTTCCGGTACTCCTCGGGATCCATCAGCCCGAAACTCAGCGAGCCGATCTCTTTTGGGGTTTGTCCGTGCATTATACAGCGTCCTCCAGTTCGATGCGCGGGGCGATACCCAGCGCCTTCATCTCGTCGAGAAGCAGCTTGAACGCGTAACTCATCTCGACCTCGTGTACGTCCGTCTCCTCGTCGCAGTTCGGACAGTAGACGCGTCGTTGTTCGACGTTCTCGACCGCGCTCATACCACACTGTCCACAGACGTAGATGTCCTCGCGGTCGGACTCATCGAGGAGCCGTTCCTTGAGCGTCATTGCCGCGCCGTGACCGATGAACACGTCCCGCTCCATCTCACCGATCCGGAGGCCGCCCTCGCGGGCGCGCCCCTCGGTCGGCTGTCTCGTCAACACCTGCACCGGCCCGCGCGAACGGGCGTGCAGTTTGTTCGAGACCATGTGGTAGAGCTTCTGATAGAAGATGACGCCGACGAAGATCTCGGCCTCGATCTTCTCGCCGGTGACGCCGGAGTACATGATCTCCTTGCCGTTGGACTTGTAGCCGCGGTCGACGAGCGCCTGCCGGAGTTCGTCCTCGTTTTCGCCTTGGAACGGCGTCCCGTCGACGCGCCGGCCCTCGAGGGATCCGACCTTGCCGCCGAGCATCTCGAGGATGTGACCGACCGTCATCCGCGACGGCAGCGCGTGCGGGTTGACGACGAGGTCGGGAACGACGCCATCTTGTGTGAACGGCATGTCCTCCTGCGGTGCGAGGTGGCCGACGACGCCCTTCTGTCCGTGTCGGGACGCGAACTTGTCCCCCAGTTCGGGGACCCGTTCGTCGCGGACCTTCACCTTCGAGAGCTTCGAGCCGTCCTCGCCCTCCATCAGCGTGACCGTGTCGACGACGCCGGATTCGCCGGATCGCATCGTCACGGAGGTCTCGCGCCGTTTCTGCGGGGAAAGGCCACCCATGTCGTCCGGTTCTTCGAGGAACCGCGGCGGCGACGTCTTGCCGAGCAACACGTCGTTCTCTCCGACGTCCGTCTCGGGGTTGACGAGGCCGTCCTCGTCGAGGTGGGTGTAGGCCTCCTCGCCGCGGGCGCCCCGCACGTCGTCTTCGGGGATCTCGAAGCGGTCCTCCTGGCCGCCGGGGTAGCGCCGTTCCTCGCCCTCGTAGGTCCGGAAAAAGTGCGATCGGGCGAGCGCCCGTTCGACGCTCGCTTTGTTCATGACGAGGGCGTCCTCGATGTTGAACCCCTCGTAGCTCATGACCGCGACGACGAAGTTCTGGGCGGCCGGTCGGTCGTCGTAGCCGATCTGTTCGGTCGTCTGTGTCTTGACGATCGACAGCTGCGGGTAGTGCAGCAGGTGCTGTCGGGTGTCGGGGCGGATGCGGTAGTTCGCGCTCGGGAGGCCGAGCGACTGCTTGATCATCCCCGATCCCATCGTGATCCGCGGCGACGCGTTGTGTTCCGGGTATGGGATCATCCCCGCACCGATCCCGAACATCAGCTGCGGGTCGACCTCGAGGTGGGTGTGATCCTCGGTCAGGTCGTCCTCGTCGACGGCGACGTAGATGTCCTCTTCCTCCTCGGCGTCGATGAACTCGATGTAGCCGCGGTCGACGAGCGATTCGAAGGCCAGTTCGCCTTCCTTGACGGCCTCTAGTTCCTCGTCGCTCATGATCGGCTCGCCGTCCTCGATCACGAGCAGCGGGCGGCGGGCACGGCCGGCGTCGGCGTTGACGATGACTTCGTCCGTTCGGTCGCGGACGGAGACGTTGACCATCTCGTCGATCTCGCCGCGGCGTCGCGATTCTCGGATGTCGTTTGCGAGTCTGTGCGGGTCCGGATGGGTGCCGATGAGGCTCCCGTTTACGTACACTTTGGCTTCTCGTCCCTGGCTCATGTTAGTCGTCCGCGGTGTGTGCTTCGACCGTCTCGATTCCCGGAATCCCCTCGACGCCCATCGACGCGAGTTCGCGCTTCAGTTCGCGCTCGTCGGTGACGTTCTGGGACAGTTCCATCGCCTGTGCGAAGTTCTTGACAAGCCCGCAGTTCGGTCCTTCGGGCGTCTCGGAGGGGCAGATGCGACCCCACTGGGTCGCGTGGAGGTCCCGCGCCTCGAAGTGGGGCTGCGATCGGCTGAGCGGCGAGCGAAGCCGTCGAAGGTGGCTCAGAACGCCCATGTAGTCGGTCCGATCGACCAGCTGGGAGACGCCGGAGCGGCCGCCGACCCAGTTGCCGGTCGCGATCGGGTGTTCGAGCCGCTCTGTCAGCACGTCCGAGCGGACGACCGTACTCACCGAGAGCTGTCGGTTCCGCATGTTCGCCCGTTCGAGCTGGTACTTCACGTCGCGTGAGAGCTTGTTGAGCGCCGTCCGGAACAGGTCCTTCATCAGGTCCCCGGAGACCTTCAGCCGCTTGTTCGCGTAGTGGTCCTTGTCGTCGGATTCGCGCCGACCGAGCGCCAGCTCGAAGCACGCCTCGGCCATCCGGCAGAGGTAGACCGCCTTGTTCATCCGGACCTCCTCGTCCTCGATGCCCTCCTCGTGGAGGTGCGGCAGGAGGTACCGGTCGATGACGTAGTTCGCACGTTTCAGCTGATAGTTCTTTCCCTGCCCGGCGGCGACGCGCTGACCGAGCGTCTCGATCGCCTCGGCGGTCGAGCCGACCTCGGCGGCCTCCAAGTTCTCGAGCATGAACTTCACGATCTCGGGGTCGTCGGAGACGCGGTGGACGATCTCCTCGTCGGATTCGAGCCCCAGCGCTCTGACGAGCGTCACGAAGTTGATCGAGCCCGAAACCGAGGGGAACGACACCTCGAGGATGCCGCTTCGGTTGCGCTCACAGAGCACGAGCGCGCGGTAGCCGCGGCGCTGGGAGAACGTCTTCGCGATCTGGATCTCGTCGCCGTACTTCGTGTCGTACTCGGCCAGGATCTTGTTCGGCGCGAGGTCCTCGCTCGTCATCAGCACGCGCTCGGAGCCGTTGACGATGAAGTAGCCGCCGGGGTCGGCGGGGTCCTCGCCGATCTCGATGAGTTCCTCGCGGGTGAAATCGGCGATGTTGCACTTGTTCGAGCCGACCATGATCGGCATGCGACCGACCTTCGTCTCCGCTTGGTCGACCACGTGTTCCTCCTCCTCCTCGCCACCGCGGACGATGCTCATCTCCATGAACACCGGCGCGGAGTAGGTGATGTTCCGGAGGCGGGCCTCCTGCGGGTAGAGCAGTTCCTCGGAGCCGTCGGCCTCCCGAACCCGTGGGGTCACGACCCGGACGTTGCTGAGATCGACGCGGACCGGCTCTTGGCCCTCCTTGTCGCCGATGTCTGTCTCGATCGACTCCTTCTCGTCGACGACCCGCTGCATGCCGTGTTCGAGGAAGTTGTTGAACGATCGGAAGTGGTGCTCCGCCAGTCGTTCCCGCGAGAAGTACTCCCGCGAAATCGCGCGTCGGTCTTGCCTGTTCATTCTACCACCAGTCGGTACACCACCGCTTCGTCGGTGGTTCGCGAGTCGCGAACGATCTTCACCACGTCGCCGACCTCCGCATCCTCGGGCAGGGCGGCGTCGCGGCGCTGTATTTTCGGTAAGTCTGTGCGACGGACGTCGTACTCCGCGAGCACGTCCTCGACGGTTTCGTGGTCGAGGACCGTGTGCTCCGGAACCAGATTGTGTTGGCTTACGTCTACCATGTGTTTGGCTGGCCGGGGAAAGAAGCTGTCACGAGATACTACAGTTCGTTATACGCGGGGAGGATTTAAGGATTGTCAAATCAGACGGCGGCGGCTATCCGGCCCGCCTCCCGTTCGGCCCGGAAACTGCTCGTGAAGCCACATTGGTCGGCATCACTCAAAAACCCTTGTGAAAAGCTATCCAACAGATACCGCACCGATGCAGCGCTGGCCGCGGGGAGCGCCGCACGTTCAGCGGGCGCTCACGAAGCGGTACAGAGACTGACGGAACGCGTCACGATCACAGCACGTGTTCGGTGTCGTAGGAGCCGAGGACGCGAACCCACCCGTCGGTGGCGATCTCGCGCAGCGCGTCGACGGCCTCCTGGGCGCGCTCCTCGTAGAGCCCGGCCGCGAAGTCGAAGTGGAAGATGTAATCGCCGAGGCGCTCGCCGCTCGGGCGCGATTCGACGCGAGAGAGGTTGATATCCCGCTCTGCGAACGGTTCTAGCATCTCGAGGAGCAGCCCGGGGAAGTTCGTGTTCGGGTAGACGATCACGGTGCTCTTGCCGCCCGCGTCGGAGCGTTCGGTCTCGGGCGCGAGCACGACGAACCGGGTCGCGTTCGAAGTGCTGTCCTGGATGTCGCGGGCGAGCACCTGCAGGTCGTCGCCCGCCGTCGCGGGATGGGCGATCGCCGCGACCGTGGGATCCTCTCGGGCGCGCTCGACGCCGCGAGCCGTCGACGCGACGGCCTCCGTTTTCGCGCTCGGATACTCCTCGTGCAGGAAGTCGCGGCACTGCGCGAGCGCCTGCGGGTGGCTCGCGACCGTCTGAAACTCGCTCGCTTGCGCGAGCAGAGCGTGTTGGATTGGCGTGACGATCTCGCGGACGACCGCGACGTTTCTGTCCGCCAGCGCGTCGAGCGACTCGGTGACCGACCCCTCGATGCTGTTCTCGATCGGGACGACGCCGCGTTCGTACTCGCCGCCGGCGACCCCCTCGACGATGCCCGTCACCGACTCGACGAACTCGATGTCGTCGGTGACGGACTTCGTCGCGCGGTGGGAGTACGTTCCTTCCGGGCCGAGCGTGAGGGCTCTCATCGGCCTCCGGTAGTCCGCCTGCAGTTAAAAGGAGTGGGGTACCCAGCGAGCGGATCCGCCTACCGATTGAGCGTGTGGGTCGCCGCACCGCGCGCGTTCGCCGCCGCCTCCCCGACCGCCTCCGACAGCGTCGGATGCGTGTGGATCGTCGCCGCGATGTCCTCGAGGCGCGCCCCCATCTCGATCGCCAGTCCGACCTCGGCGATCAACTCCGACGCTTCCGGCCCGACGATCTGCCCGCCCAACACGAACTCCGTCTCAGCGTCGGCGACGATCCGCACGAGCCCCTCCTCGATACCGAGCGTCAGCGCCCGCCCCGACGCTCGGAACGGCATCTCACCGACCACCGGCTCGAACCCCTCCGCCTCGGCCTCCGCGGCGCTCAATCCCACGGTCCCGATCTCCGGATCCGTGAAGACGGCCGCCGGAATCGCCTGATAATCCAGCCGCGACGGCTCCCCCGCGATCACCTCCGCGGCAACGTGGCCCTCCCGATACGCCGTGTGCGCCAACATCGGCTCCCCGGCCACGTCGCCCACCGCCTGAATGTGTTCGACGGTCGTCCGCGCCGCGTCGTCCGTCTCGATGACCCCTCGGTCGGTCGACTCGACGCCGGCGGCCTCGACGTTGCACGTGTCCGAAGCGGGCTGGCGGCCGACGGCGACGAGGACGCGCTCGGCGGTGTACTCGCTCGTCTCGCCGTCCTCCGTCTCGGTCGTCACTCGCGCGGCCGCGGCGACCTCCTCCCACCCCTGGGCGGCCTCCCCAAAGTGGAACTCGATGCCCAACTCCTCGGCGCGCTTGCGAACCAGTCGCGTGACGTCCTCGTCGTACCCCGGCAGGATGTCGTCGAGCATCTCGACAACCGTCACCTCGGTCCCGAGCTTCGCGAGCATCGTCGACAGCTCCATCCCGAT